>RECX01000268.1 GCA_007693825.1 Balneolaceae bacterium | reverse complement strand
CCGGCCTGATCCTGGCCTTGCCGATATCCGCCGTCCTCACTTCGAGCGATTCCCCATCCTCCGTAAACTCCTCTATGCGGTCAAAAGGGTACCGCCGGCCGGTAAGCGTGGAAACCAGTTCTTTCATCTGTTTAAAATCTTTGGATTCATAAGGTCAGAATGAACTCACATGACAGGATATAATCATGATCCTGTGTGTCAGCCGGAGGCTGTCATGTTCGTTTCATTACACGGATGGGTTGAGGGTTGAGGGTTGATGACTAAGGATTCTGTTGGATGGCATCCCCGAGCCGCAGCGAGGCCAGCGTGGTGAGCGCGTAAGCGGCGGCAGCCACGCCCATGACCACGACGAAACCTGTCTCCAGGGCAATCATGGTGGCCAGCGCGGTGGCCGAGACCGACAGGCAGCTGTCCACCCCGCAGGCCCAGGGAATCTGCGTTTCGTTGCTGCCGGACAGCCGCCGTAGCCCGAACGGGAACATCATCCCCATGAAAAAGGCGGGCGGGGCAAGCAGCACCACCACGTTGGCAACCCGGGCCGGGATCGGCCACGACATGCTCACATCCAGCAGCGGCATCAGCAGCAGCGCATAGAGCAGGATCAGCACCACGATCACCCCGCCGGTGCGCAGCAGGGTGCGATGGTCCGCCCGGAACCGGGAGGATGCGTAACTGCCCGCGCCGGAGGACAGCAGCAGCGCGGCCAGGACCGCCGCCGTGGCATAGACCGGCTGGCCCAGATACAGCACCAGCTTCTGGATGAGCACGATCTCAAAGAACATGAACCCGATGCCGATACCCGAAAAATAGAGAAACGTGTACCGCCGGCGGGTCCCCTGCCAGCCGACCCGGAACAGCGGCAAAATGATCAGGATCACCGAGGCGAGCACAATCTGCACCAGCGTGACCGCAGCGAGGATGAACCCCAGCTCCATGTAGGGCAGCTCGCGGACGTCGTACTGCCTGAGCAGCCCGGGAACGCTGCCAAGTGTCATGAAATGGGAAAAGAAGGGGCGATTGTCCGTGGCAGGCCGGATTTCAAAGATGTAATCACGGAAAAACGCCTCATAGTTGCCATACAGCAGCGTGTCGACCTGGTCGAAGAACATGCGGTCCTCCGCCATGTTGAAATAATCGCGCTCTTCGTCCGTCACATCGGGCAGGATGAGCGGATCGAACGAGCGGTTCCGGCTGAAGGCCCGCGCCGCCCGCACTTCCTCATCGGTGAAGGCACTCCGGCTCAGTATCCAGGTGATGGTTCCCCAGTTGCGGACAGCCATGATATGGCTATCGGCCGCATCCACCCCCAACTCCTCAAGCAGCACCCGCCACGTTGCCAGCAGTTTGAGTGAATTCCTGGGCGGATATTCGGCCCAGACCGTCACGGCAATCATCCCCTTTGCGGTCAGCCGGTCGTACATTTCCAGCAACGCTTCCAGGGTGAAATGGTACTCTTCCTGCAGGGCATGGACGCCCGACGTTCCTCCAAAGGCGCCGATGACCGGCAAAATGATCAGGTCTTTCCGGATATCCGTATTGCGGGCAAGCCACGTGCGCACGCTGCTGCCGTAAAGCGATACCTTCGGGTGCAGATAAAGCGAATCGATCCATTCCGGGCGGCGGTCCGTGAGGAGCCGGTTGGCCTGCCGGTTTGGCTCCACGGCGGTGACGCGGGACGGGCTGTGGGCCAGTGCGTGGGATACGTCGGTTCCGGTGGCGGACTTGAGCACCAGGACCGATTCCGGCTGGCGCAGGGCAAACGGGAGACCGCGTGTGGCGTAATCGAGCAGATGCCGGGTGGATACGCTTTGCCTCCCTGGATCCAAATGGCCCTCCTCCCTGTCGTTTCCCTGAACTTCCAGACGCCCAAGCAGCGTGCCCAGGTACTCCCCGTTATTGAACAGCACATCCCGTACGGGCGGCTCGCCGCGGTACTGCAGGCTCAGGGCGGGAGCAAACCGCTGTGCCGGCGCCCGCACCACCTGAAGGAGACCGTAGGGACCCGATTCCTCGTAGATCACTTCGGCATCGGGAAGCTGCAGGGAGCCGTACATCGGCTTGAACTCGGAGATCCCGGGCGTGACCGGCGCCAGGATCCCGCTTAGCGGTCCCAGCAGAAACAGCACCATGAGCGCGGCGAACCGACGGGAACGGATGCGCACCATCCAGGCCGCCAGCATGGGGAGCAGGGCAAGAAGGGACGGGATGAGCGGCAGCGGAACCGTCCAGAACAGCCCGATGATCACCAGTGCGCCTGCCGCCGATCCGGCCAGGTTGAAAAAATAGAGTGTGCCGATGTGTGCCACATGGTGGTAAAACACCAGTGTGATGGCCAGGCCCGCGAAAAAGAAGGGCAGGGCGTAGACCAGGTAGGTGAAACTCATCAGGCCGATCTGCGAGCGGTCGAAGAAAAGCAGGAACGTGTCGAACTCACCGAAGATGCCCACCAGCCTGCCCGAAAGTGCCATCGACAGGCTGCACAGCAGATAAAGCAGCGGCATGGCCCGGTCGAAATTCCGTTTCAGCCACTCACGGAACAATGCCAGAAAGGTACCGGCGGCGCCGAAGCCGAGCATGGCCATGGAAATCACCATGTAGGCAAAATGGTGCCATTGGCTGATGGACAGCAGCTGCATGATCACCAGCTGAAATGAGATCACCGCCAGCGAAGTGATACCAACTGATAATGCAATGGCGCGCGATTTCAAGGGCATGTGCCGGGTGGTGTGAGGTTAGGCGAGATGCCGGCGGTTGACAGCCCGGACAAAAATACCGTCACCCGGATCATTCTTCTTCCCGGGTAAAAGGCACGAAACGGACGGGCATCAGGTTGCGCGTCCGGATATCCTCGCCGCGTTTTTGCACCAGCATCAGGTTCTGGGTGCGGAAAGGCGAGCCCACCGGTATCACCATGATGCCGCCGTCGCGCAGTTGCTCCACCAGCGGTGGCGGAATATGGTCCGCAGCGGCTGTCACCACAATGGCATCAAACGGGGCATGCTCTTCCCAGCCATGGTAGCCGTCGGCACGTTTCACCTGCACCTTGTCGTATCCCGCATTCCTCAGGTTCTGCTCTCCCCAGTCACCCAGCTCTTCGATGATCTCAATGGTGAACACCTGATCGGTGATCTCGGCCAGCACGGCGGCCTGGTAGCCGGATCCGGTGCCGATTTCCAGCACTTTCATATCCGGACGCGGGTTGATCAGCTGCGTCATGTAAGCCACGATGTAGGGCTGGGATATGGTCTGGCCGTATCCGATGGGCAGGGGACCGTCCAGATAGGCCCGGCGCTGTTCGGCCGGACGCACAAACTTGTGCCTGGGCACGTTGCGCATGGCGCGGATGGTCGGACGGTCATCCACTCCGCGGGCAATGATCTGCCTCTCTACCATCTGCTCGCGAAGGCGGCGGTAACGCTCCTCGTCTTCGTCATCCGGTGCAATGACTGCCGCGAGAACCGGGTTCGGCGTGACAAATGCCCCGGCAAACATCACGAAACAGAGCAGCAGAGGCAGCAGCAGAAGCAGTGCGGGTGCAGATAAGGGGGCAGGGGCAAGCGCAGATGCGGGGGCAAGCGCGGATGCGGGGGCAAGCGCGGATGCGGGGGCAAGCGCAGATGCGGGGGCAAGCGCGGATGCGGGGGCCGCTGATGCTTTTGCAGGCTGCTCACGCATCCACAAGATTGATGCGGAAAGGTCGGTGTGAAAATCTGTATGGTTCAGCATGGTTTATCGGCTCTGTTCCTGTTTGTTACAAGGTCTTCAAACCGCATCACTTTTTCAACTGCAAGGATTCGGCCACCGACATTGCAAAAAAATCCGGCTTCTGTCATTTCAGTTGAATCCGGCCGGCACTATTGCAAAGGATCCGGCTTTTGTAATTGCAAAGAGAGCAGGCCAGCAGGGATCCGGGATTCCCCGCCTGCTACATATTCAGCCACCAGATGCTCCCGTTCAGGACCGAGGCGTAGCTCACCCAGAGAATATAGGGGACCATGAGGTAACCGGCGGATGGCCTGATCCGGTAGAACAGCCGGGTGGTGAGCACGATGAGCGCAAGCAGCACCAGGATCCAGGCAAATGCCAGCCCGGGCATCTGAAAACTGAAAAAAAGAAACGACCAGAGTACGTTGAAGATCAGGTGCACGCCGTACAGTCCGAGAGCGGTCCGGCGGGACGGGCGTTTGGGCAGGAACATGCTTTCATAGGAAGCGCCTTCGCCCCAGAATTCCCGGCTTTTTTGCTCGGGGGTCCGGTATACCAGCCAGGCGGCAATGCCCATGAGGAGATACAGGATTGGCCAGACCACGGGGAAAGCCCAGTCGGGAGGCGTGAATTCCGGCTTTTCAATGGCCCGGTACCAGGTATCGATGTTGGGACGGGTGGCGATAGAGCCGATCAGTCCGGCCGACTGCGCCAGCAGAATGCTGAGGATGAGCACTCCGAAGCTTTTGAATCTGCTGTGCACGTGTATGGCGGCCATTTTGTTACCTCATGCGGTTTGGGTGGCTGAGTCCTCATGCATTGTTGAGTCCTCATCCATTGCGCAGCATGTTATGAAGGTATGGATTCCGTTGTTTGCGAAAGGCATATCAACAAGGTAATAAAAAAACCCGGGCCGAACATACTGCTGTCCCGCCCGGGTTTGAGATTGTCTTGCATTGTCAGCCCGCGCAATGCGGAGCTGCAGTGTCTTTGCTTACTTCACAAAGGTCATGTTGCGTGTGATGGTCTGTCCGCCTGCCTCCAGGCGATAGATATATACGCCGCTGGAAAGCTGTCCGGCATCCCAGTTCACCTGGTACTCACCCGGTGCCTGCTGCTGATCCACAAGCACAGTGATCAGGCGTCCGGTCACATCGTAGACGCTCAGGCGCACGTGCTGCTGCCCGGAGACCTCATATGTGATTACCGTGGAGGGGTTGAACGGATTCGGATAGTTCTGGTTAAGACCCAGTTGATACGCCATTTCCGATACGTTTTCGGCATCGGTTACAACTGCAAACTGCAGGTTTGGATAACCGTCGTTCATATCGGCATTAATGGTCCAGATGTCGGTAAAGTCCCAGTCGGTATAGGTGGCCTGGTCTTTCATTTCGGCAGTAGTTTTGCCTTCGCCGATATTGTCTGTTGGATATTCACCTCCACCATAACTGATATCAAGACCGGATACCTCGGTATCCCAGAAGGTGTTTATAAGCTGGCTGTCACCGGCATCCGTTTCCTGCGGAGGATTGGAAAACCCGGTAATACCGCCAACGTTAAGGACCGGATTCCCATCATCATCCAGAGGCGCAAGATCCGGATCACCTGTTACAGTTCCCACAAAATAGGAGTTGGTGACAAGAGAACCACCACGCCAGTGATAGGCGACCAGTCCGCCGACAACTGAAGAACCTGCGAGATCTGCCATGGCGTAAGAATCATCGATCATCGAAGTTCCGCCAAACTGACCTGTCAAACCACCAATCCAGCGGGTATCCGCATTCGGATTGCTGCTGCTGATATTGCCCTTGAAGTAGGATTGCTCGATTCGGGCCTGGGCCGTCATCTGTCCGGTAATTCCACCAACGAACCTTCCTACCACATCCATTTCTACATAGGAAGCACAATTCTTAACTACAGCACCTGACAATTGGCCACCAATACCTCCTATCCGTTGTGTTCCATCACCAGTATTCTGGAGTGTCCCTGAAACGGTGACATTTTCAACTTCGGTAACCTCCAATCTGCCCGCAAGCACGCCAACATCCCCTGTGGTGGTGGTAATATCTGCATCAAGGACTTTCAGGTTTTCGATTTTTGCGAAATGAGTATGACCAAACAGGCCTTGAAAAGCGGACTCAGCGTTTATGGTCAAACCTTTTATCGCATATCCCTGTCCATCGAAGGTGGCAGTAAAACGATCCTGGGAATGGCCGATCGGCTGCCAGCTTTCATCGACGTTGTAATCGCTGTAACCGTCCGTCGTCTCATCAAGATCATTCATGAGGATATAGGCAGCACCCTGACTCATGTCGTTGCGCACGTTATTAAGATCATGCCAAGTCCGGATCTCGATTGGATCGGCCTGAGCTATCGTGGCAGTTGTTAATAAAACTGCCAATGCAAGTATCCATAAAGATAGATTCTGTACCCTGTTTTTCATCATATCTCCTTTTTTTGGTTTTGATTAAGTACTTCAGACCCCTGGTTATTTTTAGATCACCCATATAATGCTGCATGACAATATCATGCAGGTTTTTTTGTGCGGCTATTACTGCATCTTATCTAATATATTTTTTTCACTTCAGAAATACCATTTAAAAAAAAATCAATTTTTCTATATAAACCCTCAAAATAAAAAAAGCTTTCCGGCGTCTGCTTACTGTCCATGGAATAGTGATCAGACGTGCGGTTACATCGTAAACGCTCAGGCGCAAAAGGCTCCGTTCCGATACTGCAAAGGTAATGACCGTTGAAAATCCGGCATAATCCTGTAACTTGTTCCCCTTCATTTGTATTACCGGCTATCACAAACCAGTACCGTCGCAGGCGCCAAAGGTTTAACCGTCAGCCTGCCCAATAACGGCATCTTTTTCAACCATACTATGACTTTTGCCGACAAGATCCTCGCCTTCAACGACAACCTCGACATGGATCCCGCCCTGCTGCCGGACGGGATCTCCGTGATGAACCCGTTCCGCGGGGAACATGCCGGCACCATCCGGAATGTGACATCGCAGTTTTACCGCCGGTTCTACGCGGACAACGATCTGCGTCACCTGATCCTGGGCATCAATCCGGGACGGTTCGGAGCTGGCGTGACCGGCGTGCCTTTCACGGACACCAAACGCATGAAAGAGATATGCGGCATCGACATCGCCATCGCCCCCACCCATGAGCCCTCCTCGGTATTTGTCTATGAAGTGGTGGATGCGTTCGGCGGCCCTGTCCCGTTCTACCGCAAATTCTATATCAACTCGGTGTGCCCCCTCGGCTTCACACGCGCCAACGAGAAAGGGAACGAAGTGAACTACAATTTCTACGATGACCGGCAGCTTCAGGAGGCGGTGACCCCGTTCATCATCGACTGCATCGAGCGGCAGATCGATTTTGGGGCGGCAACGGACCGGTGCTATTGCATGGGACGCGGAAAGAATTTCAAGTACCTGAATGCATTGAACAAGCAGCAGAAATGGTTTGGCGAGATCGTGCCGCTGGACCATCCCCGTTTCGTCATCCAGTACCGGTCCCGAAGGATGCCCGAGTACGTCGAAAGCTACGTCCAGGCGCTGTCACTGGCAGGTTCCCCTCTCTGAACACCCGGCCCGGTTGCCGTCACAGCAGCATTGACGCCGGGTTTTCCAGCAGCGAACGTACCGTGTTCAGGAATTCGGCCGCCTTGGCGCCGTCCACCACGCGGTGATCGCTGGACATCGTCACTTTCATGCGCTTGCCCGGCACAACCTGTCCGTTCTCAACCACCGGCACATCACGGATGGCACCGATCGCCAGAATGGCTGCGTTGGGCGGATTGATGATGGCCGTAAACTCCTCGATGCCAAACATCCCCAGATTGCTCACTGTAAAGGTGCTTCCTTCCCAGTCTTCCGGCTGAAGTTTCTTCTCACGGGCCCTGTTGGCAAAATCCTTGGTCTCGATGGATATGTCCCGCAGCCCTTTCTGGTCGGCATGACGGATCACCGGGGTCAGCAACCCTTCCTCCACCGCCACGGCCACGGCAATATTGACATCCCCATGCATGCGGATCACATCCCCCATCCAGGAGGAGTTCACCCAGGGATGACGGCGCAGCCCCACGGCACAGGCCTTGACCACCAAATCGTTGAAGCTGATCTTCACGTCGCTGATCTCGTTCATCGCTTCCCGGACCTCGATCGCCCGCTTCATGTCAATGTCCACCGTCTCATAGAAATGCGGTGAAGTGAATTTGCTCTCGGCAAGCCGCTTACCGATGGTCTTCCGCATCTGCGAAACCTTGATCTCCTTATCCTCCCGGATGCTGGTGCCGCTGATGGACGGTTTGGGCAGTTCCTTTTCCTTCTCTTTCTCTTTTTGGGCGGCCGGAGCTTCTTTGGCATCCTCTTCCTTGAAATTCTCCACATCGGCCTTCACAATGCGTCCCTGCGGACCGCTGCCTTTCACCAGGCTGACATCAATACCGCGCTCCTCGGCCATCTTGCGCGCCAGCGGCGACGCCTTCACACGCCCGTCGCCATCATCCTGCTTGCCGTTGCCAGCCTTTTTACCCTCTTTCAGATCTCCGAAAAGCGGGTCGAAATCCTTATCCTTCTTATCCTTCTTTTTCTCCGACACTTTCTCTTCGCCGGACTCTTTATCCTCAGTTTCCTTTCCCTCAGACTCTTTTTTATCAGAATCCTTTTCGCCGGACTCTTTTTTATCAGACTTTTTTTCCTCAGAATCATCGGAATCCGCCTCAGCGGAGCCCTCATCACCAACCAGGCCCGAGATATCCTCTCCTTTCTCGCCAAGGATCACCAGCTTCGCCCCCAGCGGCGCAGCATCGCCTTCTTCAACCAGGATCTTGAGAACGGTCCCGCCGTCAAATGCCTCCAGATCCATGGTTGCCTTGTCGGTTTCCACCTCGGCCACGACATCGCCCGACGCCACGGTGTCACCCTCCTTGATGTTCCACTTTGCGATGGTCCCTTCTTCCATCGTGTCACTGAGCTTGGGCATCTCAATTACTGTTGCCATATATAATCCTCTGATCTGGTCTGTTTAAGGTCTGATTCCTGCAATATTCGGTTTGTTTCGGGTGGATGTCAAGCCGGTGCCGCAACATCGTCCCCGGCCCTTCATCACTGGCTCCGGCTCACGACCGGTAGGTTACGGCATTCACGGCATCGATCACCTGCTTGGGACCGGGAATCCATAAATCAAAAAGTTTTTTGGAAAACGGCGCGGGAACGTCCGGAAGCGTCACGCGCTGCACGGGAGCATCCAGGTAGTCAAACGCTTCTCGCTGGATCTGGAAACCGACCTCGGCCGCTACTCCACCGAAGGGATGCGACTCATCCACAACCACGCACCGGTTCGTTTTCTTGACGGATTCGATGACCGTCTTCATATCGAACGGCTTGATGGTGCGCGGATCGATCAGCTCCACTTCCACCCCGTCCTTGGCGAGCTGCTCGGCGGCCTGTTTGGCGACATGATACATCTTGCCGTCCGCGACCACCGTAACGTCCTTTCCTTCGCGCTTGACTTTGGCCTCGCCTATGGGCAGCAGATATTCCTCATCGGGCACTTCCTGCTTCAAGCCGTACATCTGCTCCGACTCAAGGAAGATAACCGGATTGTCGTTGCGGATCGCCGCCTTGAGAAGCCCTTTGGCATCGTAGGGCTCGGACGGGTGGATGGTGATCAGCCCCGGGAAGTGGGCATAGAAGCTTTCGAAAGCTGTGGAGTGGGTCGCGCCAAGCTGTCCGGCCGAGGCGTTCGGCCCGCGGAATACGATCGGGATCTTCACCTGTCCGCCGCTCATGTACCGGATCTTGGCGGCGTTGTTGATGATCTGGTCCACGCCGACCAGGGCAAAGTTGAAGGTCATGAACTCGACGATGGGCCGCAGGCCGTTCATCGCTGCGCCGACGCCCAGCCCGGCAAATCCCAGTTCCGAAATGGGGGTGTCGATGACCCGCATGTCCCCGAACTGGTCCAGCAGTCCCTGGGTGGCCTTGTAGGCGCCGTTATATTCGGCAACCTCCTCGCCCATGATAAATACGTCATCATCGCGTTCCATCTCTTCACGGATGGCTTCGCGGATGACTTCTCTGAATTGTTTCTGAGCCATGTTTTCTGTTAAAAGTGTTTCTGAATTTCTGTATTAGTGTCGTTAAAGAGGTGCTGCGTCCGCCGGGCCTCTCAATTTTCCTCAGCTGGCCTCAGCGAACCGGTCAGGTAAGGTACGGGAAGTCGTCGTCGGCGTACACATCCTGGTACAACTCCTTTGCATCCGGGAAGTCGTTGCTGTCGGCGAACTCGACCGCTTCGAGCACCACTTCTTCCACCTTTTCATTGATGGCTTCCAGATCTTTTTCCTTCGCGATGTCTTTCTCGAGGATGTAGGTCTTGAGCCGTTCGATGGGATCGATTTTCTTGTACTCTTCCAGCTCTTCCTTTGTCCGGTAGTTGGCCGGGTCGCTCATGGAGTGGCCGCGGTAGCGGTAAGTGACGATTTCCAGGAAGTAGGGTTCCTGGGTCTCGCGGACATGTTCGGCCACTTCGCTGACCTTGTCGATGACGCTGAACAGATCCATCCCGTTGACCACATCGTATTTCATCCCGTAAGGAATGGCACGGTCAGCCAGTTTCCCGGCACTGTGACGATGGACTGCCGTTCCCATGGAGTACCCATTGTTCTCGACCACGTAAATCACGGGCAGTTTCCAAAGCTGCGCCAGGTTGAAACTCTCGTTCAACGCTCCCTGGTCCACCGCGCCATCGCCGAAGAAACAGATGGTAAGACGGTCGTTTTTTTTGTATTTGTTGGCGAACGCAATTCCGGCGGCAAGCGGCAGGTGCGCACCCACGATACCGTGTCCGCCCCACATGTGTTTTTCCGGATCGAAATAGTGCATGGAACCGCCTTTTCCGCGGCTGCATCCGTCTTTTTTGCCAAACAGTTCGGCCATGGCCTTTTTAGGCGTGATCCCCTTTACCAATCCGTGACCATGGTCGCGATACGCGGTAATGAAATCGTCATCATCGTTCAGGGCGAATGCCGATCCGGTGGATACGGCTTCCTGTCCGATATAAAGATGGAGGAAACCGCCGAATTTCCCTTTCTGATACATCTGCATGGCGCGCTCCTCAAAGCGGCGCTGCAGGTACATGGATTCGTACAACTCAAGAAGCTGATCTTCGGAGATGTTCAGTCCCTTGTGGGTTTTCCTGGTTGGTTTGGGCAGATCAGTAGCCCTGGTAATGGATGCTGTTCTGCTTTTAATAGAAGCTTTATCTGTATTATTGGACATCTGTTAGAAATCTTGTTTACGCATCATATACGTGCCATACATTATCGTCAGACGTTGTGCGGCAATCCTATTTTATTAATCTGCAAAATGTTACGACGCCTGCCGTCTCTTTTTTCGGCTGCAAAGATACAAAAATCCGCCGAATTTTCTGACGATATAACACCAAACCGTGCCGTATAATTCTGCCGGGCACAAGAATCAGGAAAGCTCGCTTTTTGCCTGATCAAATACCTCGTTCAATTTTCCGGGTTCCCTGCCTCCGGCCGTGGCCAGGTTGGGCTGCCCGCCCCCGCCGCCGCCTACCGTGCGGGCCAGGCTGCCTACGAGGGCGCCGGCCTTGATCCCGGTCGCGATCAGGTCTTCGGTGACTGCAGCCATGAGATAGACTTTCCCCTGCTCGTTGTCACGCGAACCGAGTACGATCACGGTGTTTTTTTGTGCTTTGTTCAGAGCGTCATACCCAAGCTGTTTCAGCGTGTTCATATCCGCTCCTTCAATTTCACCGGCGGCCAGGCGGATGCCCTTGCCGGTGGTGACCGGCTGCGACAGCAGTTCATCGAGCCTGAATCCGGCCTTGAGACGGTTCATCTTTTCCATCTGTTTTTCAAGCTGCTTTTTTTCCTCCATCAGGCGGAGAATTTCTTCGTCCGGCCGGCTTCCCTTGCCAATCTGGCGCCGGATACGCTGGAGCAGGTGCTTTTCCTCGCGCAGATAGCGATCGGCGACGGTACCCGCAAGGGCCTCCACCCTTCGGATTCCCGCAGCAACGGAGCTTTCGGATGCCAGTCGCAGGTACCCGATCTTCCCGGTGGCATCGACGTGCGTGCCGCCGCACAGTTCCACGGAGTACTCCGGATCAAACGTGATCACCCGGACTTTCTCCCCGTATTTTTCGCCAAAAAGCATCATCGCGCCGCGTTTTTTGGCCTCTTCAATCGGAACGTTCCGGTCCTCTTCAAGTGCGATGTTCTGCCGAACCTTCTCGTTGACCCGCGCCTCGATTTCATCGAGCTGCGCAGCCGTGACCGGCTCGTAGTGGGAGAAGTCGAAGCGCAGGCGGTCCGGGGCGACCAGCGATCCGCGCTGCGCCACATGCTCGCCAAGGGTTTCCCGCAACGCGGCGTGCAGCAGGTGCGTAGCGGAGTGGTGGCGCTCGATCTCAGCGCGACGTTCCGCATCTACGGCAGCCACCCAGGTGCCTTCGGTGGATTTCGGCTTGCGGTCCACGAAATGGACCCGGTGCTCGCCGACATACTGCACATCCACCACATTCAGGCTCTCACCGGTACGGAGATTGGTGATCACGCCGGTATCGGCAATCTGTCCGCCGCTCTCGGCATAGAACGGGGTCCGGTCGAGAAGCACCACCGGCTTTCCGTTGTACTCACCGGCTTCCAGGATACGGCAGGATGTCTCGCTTTCCTCGTATCCGGTGAAGTCGGAACCCGTTCCGGCGGCTGTTGAAAACCGGGTGATGCCGGTTGACGCTTCGGAATCATCGTCCACCCTGAACTTGCCGGCCTGTCGCGCACGCTCTTTCTGTTCCAGCATCCGGGACTGGAATCCTTCCATGTCGACCGAGATGCCACGCTCGCGCGCCATCAGCTCGGTCAGGTCGATCGGGAAGCCATAGGTATCGTGCAGCTTGAAGGCTTCTTCGCCAGGCAGCTGCGTGGTTCCTTCGGGGAGCGCATCCACCAACTCGTTGAAATGGGCGATGCCCTGGTCCAGCGTCCTGAGGAAAGAGGTCTCTTCGGCGGTGACCACTTTTTTGACGTGCCGGGCTTTTTCCATCAGTTCCGGGAAAATGTCCTTGAACTGGGCGGCAAGCACATCCACCAGGCTGCTCATGAACGCCTCGCGGATGTTGAGACGGTCCCAGGCGTAACGGCTGGCCCGGCGCAGGATGCGGCGGATGACGTAGCCACGGTCCTCGTTGCTCGGGGTGGCTCCGTCGGCTATTGCGAAACTGACGGCGCGGATGTGGTCGGCAATGACGCGCATGGCGATATCGGTCTCTTCCGACTGGCCGTAGGGAATGCCGGCGCGGGTGCTGATGGCATTGAGGAGCGGAGTGAACACGTCGGTGTCGTAGTTGGATTTCTTGTCCTGAAGCACGGCCACGATGCGCTCAAAGCCCATGCCGGTATCCACGTGCTGGGCAGGCAGCGGGTTGAGCGAGCCGTCTTTCTGCCGGTTGAACTGGATGAAGACCAGGTTCCAGATCTCCATGACGCGGGGATCGTCCATGTTCACCAGGGTGGCGCCGTCCACCTTTTTGCGCTCTTCGTCGGAACGCAGGTCGATGTGCACCTCGGAACAGGGTCCGCAGGGACCGGTGTCGCCCATCTCCCAGAAGTTGTCTTTTTTACCGAATTTGAGGATGTGGTTTTTCGGGATGGGGGTTTCGGACGCCCAGAGTGCGGCGGCCTCGTCATCGGCGGGCAGGCCGTCTTCGTCGTCGCCGCCGAAAACGGTGGCATACAGGCGGTCGGGTTCCAGGCCCCAGCGGTCCACCAGCAGCTCCCACGCCCAGGCAATGCCCTCTTTCTTGAAATAGTCGCCGAAGGACCAGTTGCCGAGCATTTCAAACAGCGTATGGTGGTAGGTGTCGTGTCCGACCTCCTCCAGGTCATTATGCTTGCCGCTCACCCGGATGCATTTCTGGGTGTTGGCAACCCGCTTCCACTCCTTGCCCGCCCGTGGGAAACCCTCATGTTCCCCCAGGAAAATGGGTTTGAACGGATTCATACCCGCGTTTATGAAAAGCAGGGTCGGATCGTCCTGGGGCACCACCGGCACGCTTTCCACGATCAGGTGGTCTTTTTCCCTGAAAAAGTCGAAGAAATCCTGACGGATCTGATGAGATGTTCGAACGGACATGTACGCTGGTTTTGTGAGATTCTGTTGTTTCGGGATTCGTTCCGGAAGAGCAGTCCAGTTTTGTTTCAAAGCTTGATAATATAGTAAAAACGTCAGAAAGATGCTTTATCATCCGGCATTCCGTGGGCCTGACAATCAGAGATCCGGACAACCGGAGCAGGATCAGTGCAACCGGAGCAGGATCAGTGCAACCGGAGCAGGATCAGTGCAACCGGAGCAGGAATGGAATCCGTCTTTTTGTATATTGGTGGAATACCATTTAAAAAACCCGGGAAATACGACACTATTGCAATCCGCCTGTACCGGATCTTCTGTGTCTGTCATCGACCATTGAACCGATGACCCTTTCCATCATACCTAATTTGAAT
>RECX01000191.1 GCA_007693825.1 Balneolaceae bacterium | reverse complement strand
GGCCCTTCGATATTGATATCTATCCGGTTCGGGTCGGTGTCAGGGAAAAAGTTGAGACCGGTCGGTATCACATTGAAGACAATGACGATCGCAAACAGGGCACCGAAAATGGAGTTCAGAAGCCGGGCACGATTGTCGGACAGGATGATTGGCGATCTGTGCTTGCGGAACAGCCCCAGAGAACCAACTGCAACAGCAAACAACGGAATACTCAGGACCGTGATAATGATTTGTGCATCCAGGTTTGCGCCACGGAACCAGAATCCCAGGAGTGTGAGCAGGAATACGACAGCCACAACCGCTCCACCGATGACACTGCGCATGCCGCCAAGAAAGACGGATTCAATGGTATGAACAATGATTCCCAGAATACCGACGCCAAGGGAGAACAGCCCAAGCAACAGAATAGGTGCGGTGGCAGCCGGCAGTGTGGCGGGACCGATACGCAGGACCGGCTCTGACAAAAATAAAGACAGAACCCCGCCGATCAACAGAAGCAGAAACCCAATGGTGAATGCCGAGAGACTGAACATGTTTCTCCAGTAGGCACGGCGCACCTTGTAATTGCGCTGCAACATCCATCCAAGAAATGATTTGTACCCTTCAATGAACTCCGGCAGGAGCTTTCCGGTAAAAATCAGACTTAACGGTTTGACGATGAGCCGGTATGTTATCACAAAAAAGAGTACGATAAGCACCAGCACCACCAGGGTGATGTAGTTGTTGATCCCAATCACGGCAGCGGCAATGATTACGGCAGCCAGTATGGTCCCTTTCATGAGCCGGCTCTTTTCCCGTTTTTTCTCCGTGCTGAGCCTGACAAAAAAGCCGGTGAGGGCCGGATAGATCACCAGTGCAATGAAGAGCGAACTCAGCAGCACGATGATCAGGGTCATCGGCAAATAGCTCATGAATTTGCCGATGATGCCCGGCCAGAAAAGCAGGGGAAGGAAAGCGGCAACAAGCGTGGCCGTTGAGGCCAAAAGGGCATATCCCACTTCATTGGCACCCAGACGCGCCGCTTCAAAACGTTCATAACCCTGTTCCCTGAACCGGTAGATATTTTCCACGATAACCACGGAATTATCCACCAGAAGTCCAAGGGCAATGATGAGACTGAACAGGATCACGAAGTTGATCGTGAGTCCCATGATCGTCATCACCAGAAAACCGGTGAATATGGCCAGGGGAACCGCCGTGCCCACCAGCAAGGCATTCCGGATTCCCAGGAAGAAGACCAGGACCAGCACCACGAACAGCATCCCGCTGATGATGCTGTTTTCAAGATCCGTGATCAGGTTTCTGATATCATCGCTGGCATCATTGGTCAGCACAATCTGCGTGCCGGCAGGAAAGCCGAAGTCGGCCAGCACTGCGTTCACCTCCTCGGAAATTTCCAGGATATTGGATCCGGAGCGCTGCTTGATGTCCAGGCTGACCACCGGGTTCTCCCGAACCTCCTCAACCGGAATGGGGATCAGGTCGCCATTATTATCCTCAATCCGGTAGGCCGTGAGCCGGGCATAGCTTTCCCTGTCCTTGAAACCATAGATCACATCGGCCACATCCCGGACATAGACCAGGCCCAGAGGTGTCGGGCCGCCATTGCCGCCGCCGCTGCCACCACCCCCGCCACCAGCCGGCGGTGCAAAAATGACAAGATCCTCAATTTCATTGGGATGCTGAAACTCTCCTGTGATGCGAAGCAGGTAGGACAGCCGGTCCACATCCACATTCCCACCCGGAATGGTCAGATTTTGTGACTGTATGGCGCCAATAATCTGTTGAAATGAAATATTGTACCCTTTCATGGCATTCAGGTCAACGTTGACCTGCACTTCTCGCTCCAGGCCGCCGATCACATCCACCTCGCGCACACCCGGTATGGCCTCAAGAGCATCCTCCAGACGTTCGGCAATCTGGGTCAGCTGCGCCATTGAGTAATCCGCTGCAAGGTTGATGCTCATGATAGGAAAGTCATCAATGCTGAATTCCGTGATGATCGGCTCCTCGGCATCGGACGGCAGCTCGGACCGGGCCAGGTCAATCTGCTCGCGGACCCGCTGGCTGGCAACGATATTCTCCACGGCCAGGTCAAATTCGACCACGATGCTGCTGAAACTTTCAAAAGTGGTGGACCTGATCTGGCTGACACCTTCGATACCCTGCAGTTCCCGCTCGAGTGGCTGCGTCACCAGAGACTCCATGTCCGCCGGACCGATACCGGGATAGATCGTTGTAATAATGAACAACGGAATGTCAATGGATGGAGCCGATTCTTTGGGAATCGTAATATAGGAGTAAAGGCCGGCGACAATCAGAATTCCCGTGACTACGAGAATCAGGGTCCTGTTTTTTATGGCTTGTTCGATTACTTTCATGAAACTGGTGGCAATAATGTATGCTGAAACAATCTGTTTAGATAACTATGGATACACTTTCGTCGCTGAAAGAACAGCTGAAGCTATCGCTGAAAACCGGATAATCCGGCATATCACTGATACCGGTCATAGCTCCTGCGGTGCTGGACGCGGACAAAATCACCGTCGCTGACATTGGTCTGGCCGGTGACGATCACTTCATCTCCGGGTTCCAGTCCCTCCTCAATCACAATCATCGCCCCGGAGGCCGGACCCGTTTTCACTCTTCTGGCTTCTGCTTTGAGAAAATCCCCGTCCCGCTTTACCACAAAAAGCTGCAATCCATCTTCATCTCTAACCAGTGCCGTCCTCGGCACTGTCAATACGTCATCCCACACTTTCCTGGTAACCGAAAGGTTCACTACCATTTCCGGCTTCAAAAGCCCGGATGTATTGTCCATGACAATTTCCACGGGAAAGGTCCTGGTTTCAGGCACGATCAGACTTCCGGCATATCGCACCACGCTTTCCAGTTCTTCGCCGCTGTAGGATCTGAGACTGACTGTTACCGGACTCCCCTCGCGGATGTCATTGATATATCGCTCGGGAACGCCCGCATTGATGCGCACACGATCGAGGTTCACCAGCCGGAGTACCGGGATTCCCGGATTGACCAGCTCCCCGGTGTTCACCATGCGGTCTTCAATACGCCCGTCAAAGGGTGCGGATATCCGGGAATCGCTTAACTGCTTTTCGGCTTGCTCGAGCTGTGATTTGGCCTGATCACGCTGGGTCCGGATCTGGTTGAACTGGAGCTGGCTGATGATCGAATCCTGCAGAAGCGGCTCCTGGCGTCTGAGTGCATCTTCGGCAAGCTCATAATTGGCACGGGCCATCTCTACCGACGAACGCACCATGCGGTCATCCAGGCGTACCAGCTCCTGGCCCTCGCTCACACGCGTGCCCCGATCCGCCATGGACTGTACCCGGCCGGAGACCTCTGCCGAGATGATCGCATCCTCCAGCGCCTCCACGGTACCCGTAACCCGCACCTGTTCGGCGAAGGAACGCAATTCCGTCCCGAGTGTTTCCACAACCACTTCCCGTGTCTGCGCATTGTTGTTCCCGTTACCGTCATTCTGCTCGCATGCCGTCGCAGCAACTACCAACAGTAATGCCGGCACCATCTTTCTCATTGCATTCATAGTGAGTTTCTTCAAGTCAATATTTGGTAAAGTCATCAATGTTATTCGGGATCACATCCACCTGTTCAGAGGCGGTCAAGACTGGTTCCGAGCACGAGCTCAAAACGGCTGACGGCCAGCAGGTAATCGTGTACGGCTGCCAGATAGGACAAACGGCTCTGATCAAGCAACATGGAAGCCTGCCGTTCTTCCAGATTTGTCCCCACCCCTTCCAGGAGGCGGGTACGGGCAAAATCATAGTTCACCTGCGCCTGTTCGATGTTACGCCGCTGACTCTCGATCCGGCGCTCTGCCGTCCTGAGATTGCGCAAGGCCTGGTCTACTTCCACCCGGATGGCATCCGTGAGATATTCATGGCGGAGTTCACTTCTTCTTGTTTCGATACGGCTCTGTTCCAGACGGGCCCTGTTCTGGAACCCTGAAAAGATGCTCCAACTCACGTTGATTCCCACCGCTATGTTGGGATTCCAGTAGGTATCATGGAAAAAACTGCGGTTTTCGCTGGTAAAGCGGAACGGATTGTCCGGGTCGGCCGGATCCCGCATGATGACAGTCCGGTTGTCCGGGACTCGGCCAATATAATCCAGATTGGCAAAAGCACTTACAACCGGCCTGTATGATGCACGGTTGATACGCTCATTTATCCGGTTGATCTCTATAAAGCCTTCCGCCTGCATCAGGTCGGGGCGAAACTCTTTTGCGATGGATACGGCTTCGTCAAGCGTGATATCTGCGACCGGCTGCATGGCGGTCATGGCCAGGTCCCCCGCGAGCCGGATGGGGCGGGTCGGATCCAGGTTCAGGAGCAGGTTGATGCTCCTTTTCGCCAGCTCGGCGCGGTTCTCTGCTTCGATGAGCTCCGTCTCCAGATTGACCAGCTCGACCTCGGCACTAAGCTTCTCATAACGGGATGCCAGTCCCTGCTCCACCGTGCGGGTCACATCGGCTACCGTTCTGCGCAGCCGCTCAATACTATTGCTGATCACCTCGACCTGCTGCCAGGCAAGCAGTGCCGAGAAATAGGCCCGGCGCACCTCGTCAATCACCACCTGACGCTCCCTGTGAACGGCATCCTCACTCAGCTTTTTGAACTGCTCGGCACCCTGAATGGCGGCAAACGCCGATCCGTTGAACAGCGTCTGCGTGATGCTGAGGGAAAGCACAAACTGGTTGTCGACACTGAAAGGATCGTCTTCCATGGATGGCGGAGTAATACCGGCCTCTTCATATCCTTCCCTCTGCCGGTCCATATACTCCTCGAAAGTCAGCTCCTGACGGCCTTCCAAACGGGCTTCCTCATTGTATCTGAGCCATCCAATCGCACCAAAATCGGCGAAAAGCTGCTCAGCACCACTTCCGGCAAACGGGTTGGCAGTGACCAGGTTCCGGGTGAAGTTGCCCGTGGCATTGACACTGGGATAGACCCTGCCCCAGGCCTCCCGGACCTGTTGATTGGCCGTTTCGCGATCGAGAAGCACTTCCCGCAATCCGAAATTGTTTTCAAGAGCCATGTACACGGCATCATCCAGCGTCAATGTCAGGGTATCTTTCTGTGATACATCACCGGCCCTGCTTTCTGCAGGAATGACAGCCAGGCCAATAAGTATCATCATCCAGACTGCAACAAGTCCCGGAGTTCCAGAATTGCCGGCTAAACGGATAAATCTGGGGTGTCCGGAGCGGCCCGGCATCCCCCATCTGTTCGCATGACCTTTACGAGAAGCGCTGAAACCGTCATGACCGCCGGTCAGCAACAAACCTTCCTGCATAAATAAACCCTTGTTTTTATTCAAATATGTAATAATGGCAAAGTAATGATTGATACAACATTTGACGAGCCGGTCCGGCCGGTTGGTCTGGTGAATGGTTGTCTGGTGGACTGGTTGTCTGGTGGACTGGTTGTCTGGTTGTCTGGTTGTCTGGTTGTCTGGCTGCCTGTTGGCCCGGTGGCTGTTATCACCGGCCCGGATCCGGCAGAAATGCCGGATTATGGAAAACAAAATTTCAATCAACTGATTAACAGCCGGATCCTTCTGAACGTTTCAGAAAGCCGAATCTTTTGTCATCTGATCGAGCAATGTGGAAAGATGATTTTTGAGTCGCTCTCTCATCGCATCCACCGTCGTTTTTTCAATACCCAGGAATGGAAATCCCTTCTCAAACATAAACATATTGACCAGGTAACTCTCAACGGTGGAGCTGAATGTCAATACGCATAATTCTATGTCAATGTTTCGGAGATATCCGTTTTTTTTTGCCCTGGCCAGGACATTGATGAACATGCCGTGTACTTCCAGCATGGTTTTTTGAAGATCCTTGAGGATTTCCGGCCTCTGGTTCAGCAGGCCGATTTCCCGTATTGCAATAATGACCGGTTTTGGATTTTCAAATGAGTAATCCACAAATGCGAAGAGAAATTTCCGGAACGTGGTCACGGGATGTTCTTTCTTGCTGGTTATCTGCTCGAGCAGCCGCTTGACATTGGCCGTGTGCCGGTCGAGCAGCGCTTTCAGGAGCTGTTCCTTGGATCCGAAGTAATAGGAGAGCATGGCCACATTCACTCCGGCCTCTTCCGCTATCATACGCGTAGTGGTACTCCTGTATCCGTTTACGGCAATCAGATCTTCGGCCGTATCCAGTATTGCAATTTTTTTATCAGACATATGTTTGACCAGAGTAATATTACGTTAGCGCCGAAACTGATACGCGAAGGCTTTGACCGGAAAAATCTATCAAAAAAGAGACGGCCATTCGGCCGGAGCCTTGTGTTTCCAATTAAATAATGCCTTTTTCTACCGGACACATACCGCGAAGCCGTTCGAACCGGTAAATGCCGGTTTGGTGCCCATCGTTCCAGTGAATCTGAATTGCGTAGTTTCCAACCTGTGATATGCGTGTTATCAGGCGGTCATGTTCCGTCCTTTCCAGGAATATGGACGGATCCACCGGCTTCCCCATGTTTTCATGTCCCCCCTGGCAGAATACACATGGACACGCCTTCCGTAACCCTTCCATCGGAAAGCGGCTGAGGTGACCGTCTGCCCACAAAATCTGCAACTCACGGAGCTCAGAATCAACGGTAATTTTTTTTATCTGAAATCTGGCTTCCATTCACCAACTGTAAATGACACGCAACTTTTAAATTTAGCTCAAATTGAGGATATTTACCAATCCTGTCTGCCATCCCTGCTGGAATTGAATCCGATATGACCGATGTACCGCTCAAAACGCTGACCAAAGCACACGCGACACGGTATACTGACCGTGGATCGCGCTTTTATGCCTATGCTTTTCCCGTGATGGATCTGCAGGCAATAGAAAGCCGGCGGACCGATATAGCGGACAAGCATCCCGATGCCACCCACCATTGTTATGCCTGGCGGTATAATCCGTTTCAGCCGGAAGAGTTTGCACAGGATGACGGGGAGCCTGCCGGAACAGCCGGCCTGCCTATCCTTGGTGTCATCAAATCCGCATTGCTCGTCAATGTGCTGATCATTGTAGTGAGATATTTTGGAGGAACCAAACTTGGCAAGGCCGGGTTGATACTGGCATACAGGGAGGCTGCCGCTCTCAGCATTGCATCGGCTGACAAAAAGAGCCTGGATCGCTTCATCCCGTTCTCAGTCTGTTACCCGTATGATCAGGAAAACAGGATCAGGGAACTTATCAACCGGTTCCGGATGGACATCGCACAGGAAACATATCTCGAAAACGTGTCAATGACGCTCTATTGCAAGGCGGATCATGCCGCGGAGCTTGCGGGCTCTCTGGAACAACTCGCACACCTTGGAATCACTTTTCAAAAAAAACCGGAGTTTTTCCGGCCAGTTGACGACAACACACCAAACTGAGCCGCAACTTCTTGCGGCACTCTTCAAACCTTAACGGAAATACGGAAAATGATGAAAATCTATACCAAAACCGGCGACCATGGCGACACGTCACTTTTCGGTGGGCAGCGTGTCTCGAAAAACCACTCACGTATCACAGCTTACGGAACCGTAGACGAACTCAACTCCATCCTGGGAATCATACGGACCGCAGACCCGGATCCGGTTCTTGAAGAAATATTGGAACGGGTGCAAAATGAACTGTTTGTGCTTGGGGCTGATCTGGCCACCCCGCCGGAAAAAAATGCCCGTATTGAGCGCATCGGTGACGCCCACGTACGCAGGCTGGAAAAGGACATCGATCAGCTTGAGAAGGGTCTCAAGCCCTTGAAGTCATTTATCCTCCCGGGTGGAAGTACGGGCGCAGCCTATCTTCATCTGGCCCGAACCGTCTGTCGCCGCGCAGAGAGAAGCTGCTTTTCGTGCAGACAATCTGAAATAGTTTCCGACGATGCACTTATCTTTCTGAACCGCCTGTCGGACCTTCTTTTTG
This sequence comes from Balneolaceae bacterium, assembly GCA_007693825.1. Classification (GTDB taxonomy): domain Bacteria; phylum Bacteroidota; class Rhodothermia; order Balneolales; family Natronogracilivirgulaceae; genus SKNL01. The sequence goes on along the minus strand of RECX01000191.1, from coordinate 6,324 downwards.
TAATGGCCCGGTACCAGAACAAATCCAGGGACGTTCGTGATGTTGTCTGGAAGGCGAAGAAACAGTGACAACACGCCAGCCTGCCAATGCCATGGGCCTGACCAACAAACAGAAAAAATACATCCGTGATCATCACCGCGATAAAAACGCCGGACAGATCTCCCGTGAGCTGAAAACCGACAGGGACGCGGTGCAGGAATACCTCGACACCATCTCTCCCCAAACAGACCACCGGAAAAAAACCGTTTTCTACATTGCCGCACTGTTTATTCCGGTGTTGTTTTTTGTCCTGCTGGAAGGCGCCCTGCGTTTGTTCGACTATCGCGGAGATACCCGGCTGTTCATATATCCCGAAGAATACTTCGAAGGCGAATACGGGTTTGTCAACCGGAATTTCAACGCCCGCTATTTCTTCAATACCCAAAACCTGCCCGGTTTCTCCAATGATGCCTTTCTGACGGATAAACCTGACACTTCTTTCCGGGTATTTGCCATGGGCGGTTCCTCAACAGCAGGATACCCCTACGGGTTCAATGCCACTTTCTCAAGGGTTACCGCCGATGCGCTCAAAGATATCCTGCCGGGACGAATGGTCGAAGTCATAAACATGGGTGCCTCCGCTGTCAATTCCTATACGCTCTACGATCAGATCCCGGAAATCCTGGAACAGCAACCGGACGCCATTTTCATCTATACCGGCCACAACGAGTTTTACGGTGCCCTTGGAGTGGGCTCCAGCGAACAGTTCGGAGCCTTCCCCGGTTTCGTGCGCACCTACCTCAAGCTGCAGCGGTTGAAGACATTCATGCTCCTGAGGGATGGCATCGCTTCCTTCTCACAATGGATCGCAACCTCTGTGCTCGGTGAGCCGCATCCGGCAAGTGACGGAACCCTGATGCAGCGCATGGTCCAGGATCAGACCATTACACTCGACAGCAGGGTTTTTGAATACGGCAAAAACCAGTTTGAAAGCAATCTGGACAAGATCCTCCAGCGGTTTCACGAACAGGATATCCCCGTCTTCATCTCGAGCATTGCCAGCAACCTCCGTGACCAGGAACCTTTTGTCTCCATCGAAACGCCGCAGTACCCACCGGCGCGACAAGTCTTCCAGGAGGCCCGAAGATATTACCAGCAAGGCAATTACGACCGGGCCTACGAACTTTTTGTGTTCGCAAAAGATCTGGACGCACTCAAGTTTCGCGCACCCGAAGTTTTTAACGAAATCATCCGGCATAAGGCAGATAAACATGGTGCCGTCTATGTTCCGGTCTATGAAGACATGAGAGAACAAAGCGAAAACCGGATCATCGGCTTCGATCTTATGCTGGAACATTTGCATCCCAACAGGACCGGATATTTTTATATTGGCAAATCTTTTTACGAAGCAGTGGCCGCCAGCGGTATCCTGGACCATGAGGCGGATTACCAGGCACTCAGAAGCTGGGATGAATACTTTGACGGGATGAAGGTTTCCGGGATGGATGAACGCATCGCCTACCACCGGGTCCGCCTTCTCACGGGTGGATGGCCCTTTGTTACCGGTCCGTCACCGGACGGGTATCCCGCAGCTTACGAGCCTGAAAACCGGATCGATGAGCTGGCTTTTGAAGTCGTCCACACCAATTTGCGATGGGACCAGGCCAAACTGAGTGTTGCAGAGTACTTCATGGAACTTGGTGAGTTTGAAATGGCCTTGCTGGAATATGAGGGCCTCATAAGAGATCAGCCTTACAATCACTCACCGTATGTTTTTGCCGGACGCCTGCTGCTTCAGGTACTGAACGACTTTGATCGTGCGCGTCCGCACTTTGAAAATGCCTGGAGAATCAATCCTTCAAACTATTCCGCACGCATGCTCGGATCCATAGAGGTCAACGACGGCAACTATCAGCGCGGCATCACGTTACTTGAAAAGGCACTTGAATTCAATCCCGATGATATCCAGGCCATGTTCAATCTTTCAGGGGCACAGGCGCTCAGTGGAGACCTGGAGGCCGCTTATGAAACTGCTCTCCGGCTGGACAGCACCCAACCTGACTTTCCCGGCCTGCAACAGTGGAAGCGGCAGCTTGAAGCCCGGTTGCAAAGAAACCGAATGAACTGACCATGCATGCTGTTATGTCTGACATGCCTGCAGTCAGTGTGAATGTATCCCCAAATTGATATCATCATTGCTTAAGGTTAAAATAATTGCTAACTATCAGAGATTTGTCCTTCACTCGTATATTTCATCACTCATGACCCGATTAACGCCGATATTGATCCTGCTATTCCTGGCGGCAACCGCTTGCGAGTTTACGGCAGATCGCACGCAAACCAGTGACAAGACAGACCCGGTTGTGGAAACCGCATCTGAGCTTGCCCCCGAGGAACCCAGCCTTGATGCTTTCGGCATTCATGAGTCACTCGACGTTACCACGCATATCATACGCCGGAATGAATCCCTTTCCGCCATACTGCGTGGACACGGACTTGCACCCGGAGATATTCATGATCTGAGCAGGGCCTCTTCCGGTGTTTTTGATGTACGCCGAATGCGTGCAGGACGTCCGTTGCACATCTACAGCAAGGCTGACAGCACCGGATCCGCTTCTGTTGCATTTGTGGTATATGAGGATAACAACGCCGAGTTCATACGCTTCCACCTTGCGGATTCCATCATTGTGGAAAGGGATCATAAACCGGTTGAGATCAGGACACGGCTGGTGGATGCCAGCATTACAGGCTCCCTTTACCAGACCATGCGTCAGATCGGAGTCGACCCTCAACTGACCCACCGGCTTGCTGATGTGTATGCATGGCAGGTTGATTTCTACAGAATACAACCCGGGGATCACTTCAAAGTTCTTTTTGAAGAGCGGCTTATTGATGGCGAAGCAGCTGAGATCGGCAGGATTAAAGCCGCCGTCTTCACACACCGAAATCAGGATTTTCATGCCTTCCATTACCGCCAGAATGGCCATGATGAATACTTTGATGAGGAAGGCAACTCGCTCAGAAGACAATTCATGGCGGCACCGCTGGATTACACACGCATCAGTTCCCGTTTCACCAACCGTCGTTATCATCCGGTGTTGAAACGCAACATGCCGCACCACGGAACCGATTATGCGGCACCGGTCGGAACGCCCATCCGCGCTGTCGGTGACGGCACTATCACCGTTGCCCGTTACGGCCGGAACAACGGGAATTATATCCGTATCCGCCACAACAGCATCTATGAAACCGGATACCTGCACATGTCCCGCTTTGCTGACGGAATGCGTCCCGGAACACAGGTAAAGCAGGGCCAGATCATCGGTTATGTAGGGGCAACCGGACTGGCAACAGGTCCGCATCTCTGCTTTCGTTTCTGGCAGCATGGACGTCCGGTGGACCCGCGACGAATCGATCTTCCGCCTGCTGACCCCATTCAGGAAGAACATCGGGGATCATTTGCAGTCAGAAAAGAGCAGCTGCTCAGCGAGCTCGGTATCGAGCACGACTCCGTACTCAAACCACCCGCAATCTTTGCCATACAGTTCGGATACAACGGGGTATTATCCAATCAAAACCTTTATAATGCTTCCGATGACGGCGACTTGTGACCGCTTTCCGGAATCATCCCGTGAAATCCATCCTATATTCTGCATGGAAAAAAAAGCCACACATGATGTCAAAAAAAATTATTCTCATTACCGGGGCCAGCCGGGGGATCGGCCATGCCACCGCCCGATATCTCGCCGGACAAAAGCATCAGGTCCTGGCCACCGCCCGATCAGAACAGTTGCTCGAAGAGCTTAAAGCCACCAACACCAGGCGGATTGACTACGTTGCCTGCGATCTGCTGGATGCAGCATCCCTCCAGAAGATCATCGACTATATTCGGGACCAGAACGTTGAAATTTCCGCACTGATCCATAATGCCGGTGGTTTGATCAACAAACCATTCCGTGATCTGACGGACCAGGACTGGAATGCCATGTGGAATATGAACGTACTTACAGCAGTCCGTCTCCTCAGAGCCCTGCTTCCATTCTTTGCCAAAAACGCCCACATAGTGACCATTGGAAGCATGGGTGGGTTCCAGGGGAGCTCCAAATACCCTGGATTGTCGGCCTACAGCACCTCCAAGGGCGCACTGAGCATCTGGAGCGAATCCATGGCAACGGAACTTAAAGACGAAGGCATATCCGTAAACTGCCTCTGCCTTGGAGCAGTTCAGACCGAAATGTTTTCCTCGGCATTCCCCGGTATGAAAGCCCCTGTCAAACCCGACGAAATGGCACAGTTCGTCGGTGATTTTGCTCTGAAGGGCCATTCTTTCATGAACGGCAAAGTATTGCCCGTGACACTTGGAGATCCCTGACCGGCTGCCTGAGAGATTGTCGCACAAAGATCGCGTGAAATGAAAAGTGAATAATACATACCGAATTCAATACGATACATTCCTGCCCGCCGCCACCCTTTCGGAAACATGTAAGGTATAATCATGCAAAAAACAAAACTCATCACCGTCCTTGCCACGTTTTTACTGTTTGCAACCGTGGCTCAGCCATCCAATTCCCAAACGCTGCGGATCGTCTCTATCAACACACTTAATGGAGCAATAACCGGAACAGCACTGGGCGGGGCTACCATCGCGCTGCAAAATGAGTTCGATGAATATCCTCTTCGGTTTGGACTTGGCCTGGGTACCATTTTCGGCCTGGGTACCGGTTTTTATGACATGTCCCGCACCACCGCTGATTACGGATATCACGTGAGCGGACTTTTCAGCTCTGCGAATACCACCGGTGCCATCGTATTGCTGGATACGTTCTACGGTGCCACCACGGGAGCTATTGTCGGTGTCGCCATCAGTTTGATGAGCAGGGATTCCGATGTTCTGAAAGGATTGCAGTACGGCAGCGGTGCGGGCGCTTGGGTTGGATTCGCTTTCGGATTGGTGGACGCTTTCGCACTAAGCACATCAGGCAATTTAGACCATTTTTATGACGGATACACACAGCGAACAGTGAACCCGGCCGGCCTCCTTGAAATCCGCTCACAAAGCGAACAGTACGCCCTTGGATTCCTGAATCCTGTTTTGCTGCATTCTATGAGAAACGATGGCCGGGGATCCTTGTCCGCCCATGCACAACTTGGCATAGAATTCACCCGATTCCAGATGAACTGGTAGGCGGACGTGACAGTTTGTTGCAGGTCCGTTTTCTGATTCCGAACTCTGATCAGGTTTACCCCGGTTACACACTCACTATTTCTTTTTGCCCATCGTTTTCAGAATACTCCTCAGGGTCTCCATGTTTCCCGCAAGTGAAGGTCGGTATCCATCATTCAAATAGTTCCATTCCTTGGGGGGCACGCCCATACGATCCCCGGACGGATCCACAATATATCCCGTCTTTCCGGCTATTACTTCCCTGAAATCTTTGAGATCCTGCTCGTCCAATACGCCATCCATCAATGGCATTTGCTGCATCAGCTCCGGAATGACAGGGGGCGGCGTGACCCATATCGGCGGATTCTTGCAGTTTTGCAGGATCGCCGATTCGATGGCGTTGATGTTTTCCCAAAATTCAGCTATGGATACCAGCGTCCGGCCCGGTATCAGGTGCAAGCGCAGGGCATCCTGGCTTCCCAATGCTACAAATACCCAATCCGGCTTCTTCGCCAGGACGTCGCGTTCCAGCCTCCTAAGGGCATCTGCTGAAATCGAGTCACTGATACTGGCATCGATGTAGCGTATCTTGACTTTGGGGATCACCAGGTCCAGCAGATTTCGCATGATATGGAACCAGCTCTGACGATCGTCCGTGATGCTGTCCCCGATGACCGCAATGGTATCACTTGCCTTGAATGGCAATTTTTCGGCCAATGTCATCATGCTTTCATCCTTGAGAATCTCCTCGGCGGCCTGTCGGGCATGCTGATCAAATCCTTCACGGATTTTCCTGAAATTTTCGGCATCTATACCGATGAAATCGGCAACCGCTTCCGGATCTTCGACCCCCTGAAAGAGCGGGAACCGTTTTTCAATGTTGGAGAACTGTACAAGGTATTCAAGCAACGCTTCCTTTTCTTCCTGTTTCATAGATATCCCGATTTTCTTCAGTTGGAAAGTTTCTGGCTCTGCCATGTCCAAATATACGTCAACTCCCGGACAAGAGTCACCTGCATGTGATGCTGAGGAGATGCAACCAGTTTTTTTTTTGATTAACCGCCGGTGAGACGATCGGATGGGGCTGCAACGATGTCATTGCGGGCATAATACACTAATTTGCCAGTCTTTTTGGGGGGGGCTGTCTGCACGGGAGCCATTCCATCCGGGAGCCATTCCAT
>RECX01000100.1 GCA_007693825.1 Balneolaceae bacterium | reverse complement strand
GGACTAATTCGGCCTGAGTCATTTCGGTGGACAAATTTGATCGGACTAATTCAGCCGGGTTATCCCGCTCGGAGTAATTTCTGTTGGAATAATGCGGTCGGACTTGTTACAGGGGCCTGTTTTTAACACGTAATAAAGCAATCAGAGGCGAACAGGGACGCCCGCCTCATGCATCACCTGCTTGAGATCGGCAATCTCGATTTCCCGGAAGTGGAAAATACTGGCGGCCAGCACGGCATCCGCCTTCCCGACCGTGATGGCATCAATGCAATGATCGATGGTGCCGGCTCCGCCGCTGGCAATGAGAGGCACAGGAGCCACTTCGGAGATGCGCGACAGCAGTTCGTTGTCGAATCCCGATTTTGTACCGTCACGGTCCATGCTGGTCAGCAGGATCTCGCCAGCACCGCGCTCGGCAACTTCACGGCACCACGCGATTGCATCCCTGCCGGTATCTTTCTGCCCGGCGTTGATATAGACGTTCCACGAGTCGCCGGTGCGCTTGGCATCCACCGCGGCCACCACGCACTGGGAACCGAACCGGTCGGCCGCCCGCGTGATAAGCTCCGGATCATGGACAATGCTGCTGTTCATGGACACTTTGTCCGCCCCCGCCAGCAGCAGGTCGGCAATCTCTTCCACACTGCGGATGCCACCGCCCACCGTGAACGGTATGCGGATGTGGCTGGCAATATCCCGGACGAGCGCCACCAGGGTTTTGCGCCTTTCGTTGGTAGCGGTGATGTCCAGAAACACCAGTTCGTCCGCCCCCTCTTCCGAATAGCGGCCGGCCAGCTCCACCGGATCACCGGCATCCACCAGCCCCACAAAATTGACGCCTTTGACCGTACGGCCGTTTTTTATATCCAGACAGGGAATAATTCGTTTTGCTAACAAAGTTCTTATTTTTGAGTTTTCAATGATCCCGACATGATTCCGGAATACAATGCGTTAAGTAATGAAAGTGGTACCCCGCATATCGTACAAAATAACCAAACTGCCGTTCTTTGACCACTCACTATATCGGAGAAACCTTATGAAAAAATCTCTCGCCCGAACAGGCATGATTGCCGCCGCGTTACTTGTTCTGAATTTGCCGGCTCATAGCGAAGCCGGAACCGGCCCCGGCATGATGAGCGACACGGACCTGACCCTGTTTACGGGATGGGGCTGGGTGCTGGACTCCCGAACCATTGAGCTGCAGGACGGACGGAATGAAGTGACACTCCCCGGCATCGCACGGCAACTCGACCCGGGCTCGCTGCAGATCGGGCTGGACGGACAAGTGATATCTGTGCGCACCCGCGTGGAGCACCAGGGCTGGGAGCGGATTTTCCACTCGCTGATCGGCAAACAGATCCGCATGGTCAGCGAAACCGGCCAGCTGGTGGAGGGAGAAGTGGTCGACTTCACCCAGGGCCGGCTCTACCTGCGAAAAGCGGACGGACGCTTTACCCTCATCCCGAATTCCCACAACTACCGCCTGGAACTGGATACGATGCCGGATGTCGACAAGCCGGGGGTCCAGTTGGATGCGGTTGTCTCGGTTGACAGGGCCGGGAGCTATCCCGTCCGGATCCACTACGTCGCCAACAACATTGCCTGGAGCCTGGATTATTCGATTGTCCTGAATGAAGATGAAAACAAGGCGGGGATCACCGGCATGGCCCAGATCCGCAACAACAGCGGAACCGCGTTCGATCAGGCACGAGTCCGCCTGGTGGCAGGGGATGTGCGAATGACCCCGCAGCATGCCCCGCAGATGCGCGAAGCCGCTATGGCCGATGCCGTGATGGCCCGTGCCGAGGCCATGCCCGAAGCCGAGCAATATGCCGATTATTACGTCTATGAACTTCCCGCACGCCTGGACCTGCCCGAACGGGAGCTCTATCAGTTTCCGCTGGTGTCAGCAGCAACCGTGGATGCGCGCAAGATATACCGCTATCAGGTCAGGCCGTTTTCAGGAACAAGCCAGGAACCGCGCCGCCTTGATGTGATCTACGCATTCCACAACCTGGAAGAGCAGGGGCTTGGCAAACCGATGCCCGGCGGTATCGTGCGGGTTTACCGGAAAACCGAAACGGATGCGCCCGGCTATCCTGATTCCGGTACGGGAAGGATGGACGATGATGGCGTGCGCTCCGGCGGCATGCAGCTGTTGGGCCAGGATCGGATATCCCATATTGCCAAAGGGGACCGGTTTGAGGTGATGACCGGACGGGCCTTCGATATCCGGGCTTTGGAGACAGTTACCCGGCATGAACAGGTGGCACCACGGGTGCGCGAAGAGAGCCGCGAGATCACACTGAAAAATGAAAAGGATGAGGTTGTGGTCGCAACGGTGGTCGTCCCCCTGCACAGAAACCTGAACGTCGTAAGCGAAAGCCACGAACCCGTCAGCGAGTCGGCGGACCGGCGAGTCTACGAGATCTCCGTGCCGGCGGAAGGCGAAAACCAACTGAGCATCACGATACGCCAGAGCCACTGACCGCATAAGCTCCACTCAGCAGCTCAGCACCGGGCAACCGGTCAGCTTCGGTGAGCCTGTCAGCACCGGGTAACCTGTCAGGTCAGCTCAGCCGGTTAGTCGGTTAGCACCGGGCAGCCGGTCAGCTTCGTTGCCCGGGAAATGATACCGCACATCAGCGCAGGCTGGTGGATCCCTCGTGGAAGGAGAGCATGGTTTCCAGGCTCAGGAGCCCTTCGTAGTAGGCCCTTCCGATGACCACGCCGTACATTCCTTCAATGGCAAGCTGCCGCAGATCCTCATCACTGGCCACACCACCGGATGCGATGATGTTCACCTGGGGATAACGATTGGCTATCTCGGTATAAAGGCCGGAGTTGACCCCGGTGAGCATGCCGTCACGGGCAACATCGGTGCAGAGGATGGTCCGGACTCCCAGACGCACCATCTTTCCAAGAAAGTCCAGGGCATCCTCATCGGAAGTTTCCTCCCACCCGCCATATGCCATTTTCCCGTCCTTGATGTCCAGACCCAGAATACAGGTGTCACCGCCATAAATATCGATCGAAGCAAGCCACTCATCCGGTCGCTGGACAGCCATTGAACTGCTGACAATGCGCGATACCCCCGCCTTGAGAAGCGTCTTGATATCCCGGCGGCTTCGGATACCGCCACCGCACTGAACACCTACGCCAGTCTCTTCAATAATGCTCTCGATCACGGGCAGGTTAACGAACCGTCCCTCCCTGGCACCGTTCAGATCCACAATGTGGATGTGGGAAAAACCCGCATCCCGGAACTCTTTTACGAAAGAAACCGGATTATCCGAATAAACCGTGACCTCTTTGTAATCGCCTTTCTTCAATCGTACGACCTGCCCGTTCAGCAGATCAATGGCAGGAATAACATGCATTGCGTAACCCTTACTTATAAACCCTTTTGTTTAAAAAGAAATATTTTAAAAAAAAACCTCCACAGTCGGGCAGGAAATATACACGCTGCAAAATTATTCTGCACCCCCTTTTTCTTGTGGATGGGATTTCCATTTGACCTGCGTCCAGAGGATCCATATCCCGAAAATCACAAGGGGAATACTGAGCAGCTGACCCATGCCGATCATCCAGGTCTCAGTGAAATCCGCCTGCTCCACCTTCGTGTATTCCACAAAAAAGCGGCTGCCAAACAGAATGATCATGAAAACACCGGACAGCAAACCGACAGGGGGAAACTTTTTGTAATAGTAGTAAATGGCGACCAGTACCACGAAGATCAGGATGCAGATGAGCGCTTCGTACAGCATGGTGGGGTGCCGGGGCAGCATATCCACCCGGGCGAAAATGACGGCCCAGGGCACATCGGTGGGCAGGCCCACGATCTCGGAATTGAAAAAATTACCCACCCGGATGAACGCGCCGCCAAGGATCACGGGGATGGTGATCCGGTCCGCCAGCCAGAAAAACGTGATACCGCGGTTATTTCGGATATAGAGCCACATGGCCAGCATGATGCCCACCGCGGCGCCGTGACTGGCCAGGCCGCCCTGCCAGATGAACAGCACCTCGTGAAGGTTCCTGATGTAGTAGTCGAAATCGTAAAAAATGACGTGCCCGAGCCGCGCGCCGATCACCGTGCCGACAATAATATATATCAGCAGCTGGTCGGCAAGGGCCACATCCTTCCCGGCATCAATAAAGAGCTTGCGGCCGATAACGTAACCGATCAGGAAAGCCGCAGCGAAAAGCACGCCATACCAGCGGACCAGCACGGGCCCGATCTGCTCAATGGCGGGACCGGGCAGGATCAGGAACACCAGCTGGCCCAGAATGAGCGCCCCGACCAGGATGCCGGCCGTCTGCCATCCGCTGAGCTCTTCGGGCTTTCCGCCCTTGCTTTCCTCCCTTTTGCGCCTGCGCCGCTTGTGCTTGCCGGCGCTGTCATCCTCCTGTTTCAGAAGGAAGTAGGGAGCCGCGATGAACAGGACGGCGGCAAGGATCAGCCCGGGAATGCTCACGGCAAAGGGAAGTGTGATCTCACCCAGGTTGAACATGACCGGGCTTCCTTCCCAGAAGAAATAATCAGGATTCATAGCGTATGTCAGGATAGTTTGTAGGTCGATCCGCCCGGACCGTCCTCGATGATGATTCCAAGTTCAGCCAGCCGGTCCCGGATCCGGTCCGCCGTCTCCCAGTCCTTGTTCTTGCGGGCGGTCTGCCGCAAATCCAGCAGGATCTGCATCACTCCGTCAAAGGGCAAATCACCCGCATCCTCACCGGCTTCCCCGGGCTGCCAGATGCCCAGCACATCCCCGCAGAAATGCACCAGAAATTCGGAGAGTTCAGAGATATTGGCCGGGGTGCTCCCGCTTTGCAGGACGGCTTTGAGGGGACGAAGATGCTCAAAGAGCAAGCCGATCGCCCTGGCCGTGTTGAAATCGTCGTTCATGCAGGCGTGGAGGCCGTCCCTGAGTTTCTGCAGGTTGAACGGCTCTCCGGCGGAGTTGCTGCCGCCCTCAACGCCATTTCCGGCATCGGCGGTCTTGTGGATGGCATCCAGGATGCTGACCAGATTGATGTATCCGGTTTCGGCCGATTCCAGCGCTTTTTCAGAAAAATCGGTGGTGCTCCGGTAGTGGCTCTGCAGCAGGAAGAATCGGATTACCCCGGACGACCAGGAGCGGCTGAGAAGATCGTGCGACCCGGTGAAGAACTGCTCCAGCGTGATGGCGTTGCCCAATGACTTCCCCATTTTCTGGCCGTTCAGCGTGACCATGTTGTTGTGCATCCAGTAGCGCACAAACGGGACGTCATGCGCCCCCTCGCACTGGGCAATCTCGCACTCGTGATGCGGGAACTGGTTCTCCAGACCGCCGCCGTGGATGTCGATGGTTTCGCCCAGGTATTTGGTGGCCATGGCCGAACACTCAATGTGCCAGCCGGGGAACCCATCCCCCCAGGGAGAATCCCAGCGCATGATGTGCGATTCATCAGCTTTCTTCCACAATGCAAAGTCGGCCGGATTCCGCTTGTCGCTGCTCACATCCACCCGCGCGCCCGATTCGGCCTCATCCAGCGTGCGTCCGCTCAGCTTGCCGTAATCGGGGAGCGAGGTGACATCGAAATAGACATTGCCGCCCGCCTCGTATGCATGACCTTTTTCAACAAGCTTTTTTATCATGGCGATCTGTTCGGGGATGTGTCCCGTCGCACGCGGCGAGATATCCGGCCGCAGCACATTCAGCCGGTCCATGTCCCGGAAATAGCGGTAAGTGTATTTCTCGGCAATTTCCATGGGTTCCAGCCGCTCGATGCGCGACTGTTTGGCCATTTTGTCCTCACCCTCATCCGCGTCATCGGTGAGATGGCCGACATCCGTGATATTCTGCACGTAACGCACGCGATAGCCCAGGTACCGGAAGTAGCGCACGATAATGTCAAAACTGACGTAACTTTTGGCGTGGCCCAGGTGCGGGTCGCCGTAAACCGTAGGACCGCATACGTAAATGCCGACAAATCCCTCTTTCAGGGGCTCAAACGTTTCTTTTTTCCTGGATAGCGTGTTAAACAGCTGAAGTTCTTGCATGTTGGATGGGATCGCGGATCAGATCACTGTTGGCGTAATAAATTTGAATGGAATGGATGCATTTCCAACCCACAAGATACGAAAGGCGAAGCGAAAGGATAAATGCCGTTTGCGTTTTTGCTCCCGATCGTATTTTTGCAGATTATCCGCAACAGATTGAACGGGATTTCTTATTTTGACAGGGCAAATTAATGATCACCAAAGACGATCACCAAAAAACCGATCATCCACCTGGAACGCAAACACGTTTCCTTTAAAGCACCATGACCGAGTCGAAAAAAAAGGAGCTCTACCAGAAGCAGAAAAAGGATATCGAACACCTGTTCCGGCACGGACTGGAGGAGGTATCACCGGAGAATATCGTCCGGTCTGCTGTTTCCCTGCAGGATGACCGGCTTACGATCTGCGGACGCTCCTACGCCTTGCCCGGAGACCGCCGCATTTGGGTGTTCGGCTCCGGAAAGGCGGCCGGACGCATGGCGCTTGAACTGGAAACCATCCTCGGAAAGCGCGCGTACGACGGAATCGTCATCTGTCCATACGGCCTTAAAACACCCACAAAACGCATCCAGCAGTTTGAAGCCGCACATCCCGTGCCCGACATGAACAGCCTCACGGCCACGTATGAACTGGTGGATGTGGCTTCCGATGTGCAGGAATCCGACCTCGTGATCTACCTGCTGAGCGGTGGCAGCTCATCCCTGTTGTGCATGCCCTGCGAGGAGCTGGAGTTCGATGAAGTGCGCGTGCTCTATCGCCAGCTGCTTCAGTGCGGGGCGCCTATCGGTGATGTCAATAAAATTCGCAAAAGCATTTCCCAGGTCAAAGGAGGGAAACTGCGTGCGCATTTTGGCAATGCCACTGTCGAACTGCTTGCCGTATCCGATGTGCCGGGAAACGAACCGGCGGATATTGGAAGCGGCCCCCTGATCGATGACCATGTTTCCCCGGGCGAAGCACTGGAGCTCATGCGCAAATATGGCATCGACAAGAAAGTGCCGCCCGCCATCGTGCGATTTCTGGAAAGGGGTGGTGCCAGGGAAGACCCCGCATACGGCGTCTCCGGTCGTACCACGCACACCACGGTAGTGGCCAGTGTTGAAAAAGTGGCGGAGACGGTCCGCGGGGAAGCGGAGTCCATGGGTTACAATACCTGGGTTGACCAGGAGTTTGTGACGGGGGAAGCCCGGCTGGTCGCCAAGAAAATTGCTGAAAAGGCCGTGGATGTGCTGGCCCGTGACAAGCCCGCAGCCAAGCCGGCCGCACTGATATTCTACGGTGAAAGTACCGTTACCGTGACCGGCTCCGGCAAAGGCGGCCGGAATCAGGAACTGGCACTCAGTGCCGCCATGGCTCTGGAAGGCCGGCACTGCATCACCTTGCTGAGTGGGGGGACCGACGGCAGGGACGGCGAGACCAATGCCGCCGGAGCGATTGTCAACGGCCAGTCCGCCCTGGATGCAAGGGAGGACGGTGTGAGCCCCGAACCGTACCTGGAAAACAACGACTCACATACTTTTTTCAGAAAAACAGACGGTTTGCTCGTGACAGGCGTTACGGGTAATAATCTGATGGATATTCAAATAGTTCTGGTTGACAAATGATCTGGGATGCACCCGGCTACCTTTGGCTTTTACTCCTGCTGCCGTTGCTGTACGGCATCAGCTGGTTTTTGAGATACCGGCTTCGCAAAAAACGGGAACGCTATTTTTCCGACCAGCTCTTTTCCCAGCTGCAGACAAATATCCGTCCAACAGCATTGCTGGTCAAAGAGGGACTGTTTTTTGCCGGCTTGTTTTTTCTTTTCATCGCATTGGCCGGACCAAAAATCGGGACGGAAGTCCGCGAAGTATCCCGCGAGCAGCTGGACCTGATCGTCGGACTGGATCTGTCCCTCAGCATGCTTGCCGAGGATGTGCGGCCCAGCCGGCTGGAAAAAGCCCGCTTTGAGATCGACAGGATGCTGCGCTATCTGGAAAATGACCGGATTGGACTCATTGTCTTCACCGGACATGCCATGCTCCACTGCCCGCTGACAACCGATTACGCGGCATTCCGGATGTTCCTTGATATCGCCGAACCGGATATCATGCCGTCCACTACCACCGATTTCCAGCCCCTTTTCCGGGAAGCAGCATCGGCTTTTGAATCATCCGAACGCGCCGGGGGGAATCCAGCACGGGTACTCATCATCTTCTCCGACGGCGAAGACCATTTTGACCGCTACAGCGAACCGCTGCAACAGCTGGTCAATATGGGAGTCTATATCTTTACGGTTGGCATTGGAACAGAAGAGGGAGGAAGGATTCCCATTGTGAATCCGGAAACCGGTGCCTTCCGCGATTTTCACAGAGATCGACAGGGTCGGGTTGTCACTACCAGGCTGCAACCGGACCGGCTCCAGGAAATGGCCGATCTTACCGGCGGCCAGTATTTTCAGATCTCCCGCACCGCTCACAACATAGAGGGATTCATCCGTCAGCTGGACCGTCTGGACCGCAGCACCTTTGCCACCGAAGAGATCACACGCTACCAGAACCGGTATTATTTCCCCGCATTCTTTGCGCTGCTGTGTTTCCTCGCAGCACTTTTTATACCCGGATACAAGCCGGAGGAAACCCGCAAGCATAATTGAGCTTCCATAATGATCACCTATTTTGTCCTGGACCTGGACGGCTGTCTTACCTACCCGTTTGAAACCCCTGACTGGAAATCGGTTACCAAAATCCGCGAATATCAGCTGCAGAGCGGGAGGGACCACACCATTCCCGCGCTGAGCCTGTGCACCGGGCGTCCGTTGCCGTATGCCGAAGCGGTGGCCCAGTGGATGGGCATCCGTGATACCATTATCTTCGAAAGCGGCGGCGGCTTTTTCCACCCGCTTACAAACGAACTGACCTGGTCACCCCATTTTACCGGGGAAATCGCCAAAAAATCACAGGAGATCCGCTCCTGGTTTGGAAGTGACGTGCTGTCGCAGTTTCCCGGGGTGATGCTCGAGTTCACCAAGCATACCGACGTGGGCATGGTGCACACCGACGTGAACGAAATCGGACAGGTTTACGAAATAGCCCGAAAGCGCATTGAGGCGGACTACCCCGAGTTCGAAGTGCACCAGACCGGCGTGTCGGTCAACATCATTGTGAAAGCTTGCAACAAGGTGTCCGGGTTGAAGTTTTTTGCGGAACGTCAGGGCGTGAGCCCATCGCAGATCGCCTATATCGGCGACTCGACCGGCGACCTGATGGCCCTGGAGTGGGCCGGCGCTCCGTTTGCGCCTTCAAATGCCATCCGGGAAGTGCGGGAGCGCGCCCGCGTCATGAACGGCGAAGCCACGGCAGGGGTGCTGGAGGCCTATGAGGCCATTATCGCACAAAACAGGGGCTTGTCTGGCTGAGGGTGGATGGGAGTCAGCCATGCCTGGCTGTGACGCATTGACATCCGGATGCGGCTGAACAGCCGGACATGTCTGTGGCGCATTCGTTGCCCGGCGGAGGTGACAGATCTGTGCCTGAATATGGATGGACGTGGCTTAGCGCTGTGAGCGCGCTTCCGGTTCCTCCAGAAACTCCTCCATCAGTTCGAAATAGCGCTCGATAAGCCGGCGGTAATCCTCCCGGAAACGGGTGTAACGCGTCTGGTCGGCGCCGGACCGGATGCGCTGCCGCAGCTCTTCCATCGTCATTTCAGGCACGTCACGCCGCTCGAACTCTTCGGCCGTCTCGCCAAGGCGCTGCTCCTCGTCCTCGTCCCGCTTGTGTACCGACTCCTCGACCTCCAGCAAGCGGGAAAGGATATTCTGCTGCCGCTCAACCATGATCTCATCGGTCGACCCGCCGCGCAGGTCGTTGATGGCATCCTCCATCTGCTCCGCCAGCCGCTCGATATCGCTCATCAGCCGGTCGCCCTCGCGTCCGCTCCGGCGCTGCAGCTGCCGCATCTGTTCGCGGATCTGGTTCTGCTGCCGCGCCATCTGCTCCAGCCGCTCCATGTGGTCCTGCGTGAGCCGCTCGCCCTGGATGTCGTTGATGAAATCCTGGATCTGCTGGTTGAGCTGCTGCTGGTCCTGTGACATGTCCTGCAGCTGCTGCATCATCTGCTCCATGCTCATGCCGCCTTCGCCGCCGTCACCGTTCTGCATGTCGCTGAGCTGGTCCAGCAGATCGGCGACCATCGTTCCGATCTCGTTCAGCCCGCCCAGGGCCGTCCGCTCCTGAGAAGTGGCCTGCTGCCGGTCGCGCTCGATCAGGGATTCCAGCGCCCGCTGCATGTTCCGCTGCACCTCGCGCTTGCGGTCGTTGATAAGGTTCGAAAACTGCGGAATTTCAGCGGATACCCGGTATAGCGAGTCCGTGATCATGCCAAACTGCCCGGCGATGTTGCGCTGCCGGCGCGCCTGGTCAATGAAACCGGGACTGTTGGATGCGAGATCAGACGTACGCCGCGTCACATCCTCCTGCTCACCGGACAGGAGCAGCAACGTATCCAGGATGTACCGCAGGGCCTGCATGTTGATGCTGATGGCTTGCTGCTGCATCTGCGAGCGCATGTCGGACATCGACTGTGCCATCTGGCGCATCTGCGTGCTCATGTCCTGCTGCTGCTGCCGGATATCGGATGGATCCGCCTGTCCATCCTCCATTTGCTCAATGTTCTCCTGAAGGCCGCGGTCCAGCTCTTCCATCTGCTCCCGCATCTCCTCGCTCATCTGCTGCATCTGCTCCATGCGCCGCTGCGGACTTTTTTCCGGCATTTCACGGATCTTGTCTGAAAGATCCTGCATCTGCTCACGGATCTGCTCCTGCTGCCGGATCTGCTCCTCGCCAAATTCTTCCTGCCCGGAGAGCGCCTCCTCCTGCGCGGCCAGGTCATCCAGAAGCTTGGACATGCGGTCGAGATCCGCGTCCAGCCGAAGCGATTTGAACAGCTCGAGCGTACGCTCCAGCCGCTCCCGGTAGCGCTCCTCATTGAACTGGATCTGATCAAGCTGCTCACGAAGCTGGCTCTGATCCATCTGGCTCAGGTTCTCCTGCATCTGCTCAAGCAGCTTCAGTATCTCCGGATCGTCGATCTCGCTCATGAGCTCCTGCAGTTCGCGATAGCGCTCCATGGTGTCCTCGGACATCAGCCCCTGCTCTTCCAAGTCGCGCGTCAGTTCCTCGAAATCCTTGCGAAGCTCATCGATCTGCTGCTCAATGTCGCTCCGCTGTTCACGGATATCATCGATAAGCTGGGATTGTTCCCACTCCTCGTCCGGCCGCGTCCGGATCTCCTCGCGCAGCTGCTCCAGGTCCTGCTGCATGCGCCGGTACGATTCCTCAACCTCGGAAAAACGGCTTTCGATCTGTTCCTCCTGCTCATCCTGGTCGAAGAAACGTGAGGCCAGCGAAGGGATTTCAATGATGTGGGTGGATGATCGGGTGGTCTGGTAACCATCGAATTCGTTGTTGTCGGTGATCTCGATCCAGTACTCCAGGCGGTCCATGGCCCCCAGGTTCATGGGGCTTATATCCCAGTCGTATTCGGCAAGGCCCCGCAAGCGCCCGGGTACCGGAAGGTCTGCCGATCCCTCCACCGGAACGTTCACAAACGCCTTGTGCAGCCGGTATTTCAGGCGAACAGCCGTAAACCCGAAATCGTCCTCGTATTCGTAGAGCAACGGCAGCGTTCCGGTAACGAAATCATGGATGCGCGATTCGGGACTCAGTATTTCGACAAACGGCGGCTGGTCGGCAGTGACGGAAAGACGGAACCGGAACGGATTGCTGTTTTCAAGCCCGAATTCGTCACGCATCACAAAATGGTACCGCTCGTCGGAAAGCGCGGTGATGCGTTTGGTGATGAGGGAATCCGGGGAGAGCGACAGGGTATCCCCGCTGTTCTCGGCGATCATGTGCAGTTCCTGCAGCGGTTTGTTCTTCCGGGCGCGGATCTCCAGTTCCGATCCGGCCACCGCATCCATCCGGTTGAACGGATACGTGAACGTCTCACGGTCCAGGCCGGTGTAGCCGGGTGGATGGGCCGTGACGGTCAGCTCCTGCAGCCGGGGAAGCAGTTCCACGCGCACATGGTGGAGTCCGGTGCGGAACCCGTCCATATCCACAAAGAATTCGGCGTCCTCAAACAGTTCGGTCTCACGCGACAGGAACGTCTGCTCGTCGTGACGCACCATGCCCTGGATGCGCGGTTCGTTTTCCTGCTGCGACCGCAGTCCCAGCCGCACCTGATCGGGGACGCTGCCGGCGAACCGCACCGCTACCTGGAACGGGGAACCCTGCTCGATGGTCGTATCACCCGGCGTCACGGAGAACTCAAACGGAATCGGCCGCTGATACGATACCCAAAAGGTGCTGCTGCGGTGAAACGCATCACCGGCCCAGAGCAGCACGCCGGCAAGCAGGAAAATCCCGGCCAGCGAAGTAAAAAGGGAGTATTTCCGTGTGGTGGATGCGGGATGCCGGTCGCGGTACCGTTGCAGCCGTCCCTCCGGGTCCTCCGAGGCGATCTGCGTGAGGTTCTGCCGGACCGCCGCTTCCGTAAGCCCGGAACTGACCGGGTAGCGGCTGTGGGACAGGTCCAGTATGTGACGTATTCCCGGAAGCCCGATCTCATCGGCTGCGCTGCGGTAAAACGCGGTAAATGGAGGGACATTGATACGCTGCCGGATCAGCCATGCCGCCGCCATGCCGCCGCCAATCGCAGCTATCCAGAAAACGGATTTGACAACAGGGGAGAGGTACAGAACCTGCTCCAGCAGCACGAAAACAATAATAATCGCCATCAGTGCCGAAAACCCACCCGCGGCCATTGCTGTACGGAATCGCCGCCGCAGTGCCTGGTGACAATTGCGGAACAGCTTTTCAATGGTCTCAATGTGCAGGTCCTGCTTCATAAAAAGTGATGCAATGTGTCAGTTTAGGTAGATGCGTCCAGTTGTCCGGCTTACCGGTATTCCGGCGTCTCAGCTGCAAACTGAGAGAACGTAGCCCTTCGGCCATGTCCTGCCGGAGATCTTTCGCCAAAAGACCGTTACCCAATGGTTACGTTTTTTCATGCGGGTTAGTATGCCGATAACCGTCACAGGTCATCCAGTGTTCCCGCCCAGTCAACCGACGGGCGCTGCGGCGTGCCGGCGAGCGTCACCAGCTCATGATGAGGGTCGTGCTCCAGAAACAGCAGGATATTTTCGCGGATGCACCGGGAAAAGACACGTTTTTTATCTTCAAGCGTGAGCAGCGGGCGCGTGTCAAAACCCATCACCCAGGGCAGCGGAAGGTGCGATGTGGTAGGCAGCAGGTCAGCCGCAAAGAGCAGATTGCGATTGCCGTCGGACAGCAAAGGCAGCTGCTGTCCGGGCGTATGCCCTTCCACCACAACAATCTCAAACCCGGGTTCGTAGACATGCCCGTCATCCACCAGCTCGATCTGCCCGGATTCCCTGAGCGGCTCAATGTTCTCCGGCAAAAAACTGGAGATTTCCCGGTCGTTGGGATGCAGCACATTGTCCCACTGTGCCTTGTGGACCCAATGCGGCGCCTTCGGGAAAGTCAGCTCCGGCTGCCCGTCGTCACCATGCCTGACCGCCCCGCCGCAATGGTCGAAATGAAGATGCGTAAAGACCACATCGGTGATGTCGGAAGTGCGGAAACCATGATATTCCAGCGACGATTCCAGCGTGTGGCGGGACATATCCAGCCCGTAAATCTTTTCGAACTTCTCATCGAATTTGTGCCCGATGCCCGAATCGATCAGGTACACACGTCCCGTTTCCGCCGAATGGACCAGCATGACCCGCGCGGTGAGCAGGACCCGGTTGCGCTCATCGCATTCCAGCAGCCGCGACCATAGCGTTTTCGGAACTACCCCGAACATCGAACCGCCATCCAGCAGGAACGTTCCGGTTTCCAGTGTGAAAAGGCGGAAATTACCAAATTGTGCTTTGCTCAGCGTCATTGAACCAACCGTATGTTTTTTTTCAGCTTGTCA
This sequence comes from Balneolaceae bacterium, assembly GCA_007693825.1. Taxonomy (GTDB): domain Bacteria; phylum Bacteroidota; class Rhodothermia; order Balneolales; family Natronogracilivirgulaceae; genus SKNL01. The sequence goes on along the minus strand of RECX01000100.1, from coordinate 316 downwards.
TTTCCAGTATCACCTGCACAGATCAAATTCCCTTAAATTGGTCAGAATGATCTCACATGACAGGATATGATCATGCTCCTGTGTGCCAGCCGGAGGCTGTCATGTTCGAAGCAATCCTCACAGTTTTTTGAGCAGGTCCGACAGAAACACGCGCACCTTGCCCAGATCCTGCGCGACTTCCACGGGCAGGGGAGCAGATTCTTCCTTATCTTTGCCTCGGGAACCCTTTTTTTGTTCCTTCAGCACCTTGCGGGCACCGGCCGTGGAGTATTTTTTCTGCTGGATGAGTTCCTTGAGGGTCAGGACCACCTGAATC
>RECX01000235.1 GCA_007693825.1 Balneolaceae bacterium | reverse complement strand
GCCGGATCAATCGGTTCTGCCGGGACTGCCGGTATAGACGGTGCCGCCGGAGCATCCGGCAAAAACGCATCCACCATCATCTCCGTCACATCAGACAGAAACCAGGGATTCATGGTGTTGGTGAATACGAACATGGCCGCATTGTGTTCCGGGAAAATCATCAGCCGTGCCATCAGACCGGGATAGCCGCCGTCGTGGCCCACGACCCGGTGACCGTTCCACTCCATGACCGTCCAGAGAAACCCCATGCCTTCCCGAAGCTTCGGGTGATGGGTATACTGGATCTGGCTACCCCACAGAAACCGCTCCTTCAAAGCCTGCTGCTCATCAGGCAGCGGACCGGCTGCCGTGACAAACTCCATAAACCGGGTCACATCGGCCATGGTGGTGAGCATCTGTCCGGCCGGCCCGTCTTTCACATAATCGAACGGCACCTCCGTGAATTCACCACCCAGCCTGAAATACCCTTTTACCACGCGATCCAGCGTCTGTTTCCCGGGTTCGAACGTGGTGTCATTCATCTGCAGCGGCGCAAAAAGGCGATCCGTGACCAGCGAATTGAACCCGGCGCCCCCTGTCCGTTCCACCAGATAACCGGCCAGCAAAACTCCGTAGTTCGAATACGACACAAATTCGCCCGGCGGTGCGATCCGGCGCGGAAGCAAACTGCGCACGCTCTCAGAGAGCGGCGGAAGCTCCTCGCGTGTGCGCGTGCTTTTCCCAATGGAAAAATCATCGAAGCCCGGCGTGTGGGTCAGCAGGTGCCTGAGCGTGATCGGACGATCAAACGTTTCCGGGATCAGTGGCTGGTCGAAATACCCGTTCACATCGGCATCAAGGTCCAGCAACCTCTCATCCACCAGCGTAAGAGCGGCAAGTCCGGTAAACGGCTTGGCAACGGACCCAATGCGCATAAGGGATGTTTCCGGGTGGATGGGTTCCCGGTCCGGCAGCGACCCATAGCCGTGGGAAAGCTGATAAACCACGCTGCCGTCCTGCACCCAGACAGCCACCACACCCGGTGTGTTATGCTGTGAGGCCAGCCGGGCAGTTTCTGCGTCAAGAAGCTCCTTCAGAGGCTGATCATCCGTAATATCGGATGTATTTCCGGCTGTAATGCCCGATGTATTATTGGATGTATTTTCGGATGTATTGATGGAAATATTCACGGAAGTTCCTGCTTCCGCAACGTGTATAGCCAGCCCGATCCACAACAGGCCCAGCCCAGGAATACCCAACAGACCATGTCCTTTCATATCCCCTCATTGTCAATGATTTCAGGAAACGACAGAACCCCACTCACAACCGCTTCCGCGTCAGGAATCCTACCACTGCCACGAACAGCGTAGCTCCGATAATCGACCACACCACAGGAAACGACACGTCTCCGGCCTGGAACGTGAAAATCTCCGGCAGGTTGAAAAAGTCAGCGAGCCCCATGCCGATCAATGCACCGATAAACCCGATTACGATCGAAAGCAGGCATCCTCCCCGGCTGTACCCGGAGATGGCCTGTCCGATGGACCCGCAAACGCCTGCAATTATGAGCAATATGATGAATTCAAAAAAACTCATGACATTCGATTATATTTAAAGTTGCGGTTACCAGTAAAATACAATATCTCCGGGTATTTCCACCAGCAATCATACAATGGAACGACATTCTGCCATGCCTCTGCCCCTGCTCCTTCTCCTTATCATTTCTTCGGCCCTGCTCTCCTGCGCTGATGATCCGCCCCGGACGGATCCCCCCTCCTATCCGTATCGCGACACGGCCGCATCCATTCCCTTCACTGAGGAAAAAGCCGAATACCTCTACCAGTTCGCCTATGCGTGCATCGACAAGGAGTTTCCCCACAAGCCCGGACACGTCTGGGGCGACCAAAGCCGGCTCATGACACCCCGTGAGCGCCATCCGGCCTTCTACGGATGCTTCGACTGGCACTCGGCGGTGCATGGACACTGGACCCTTGTCACCATCCTGAGCCACTTCCCCGATTTCGGGCACCGCGATAAAATCCTCGGCAAACTCACGGCCAACATCACCCGGGAAAACATCCAACAGGAAATGGAGCTGTTCCGGGAGGATGACAACCGCACCTTCCAGCGCACCTACGGCTGGGCGTGGCTGCTGAAGCTGGACCAGGCCCTGCGCGAATGGGATGACCCCGTAGCCCGGCAGCTCCACAGTTACCTCGAGCCGCTGACGGAACTGCTTGCGGACCGCTTTATCGAGTTCCTGGATGTGCTGAACTACCCGATCCGTGTCGGCGAGCATCCCAATACCGCCTTCGGAATGTCGTTCGCCTACGATTACGCGTCCCGGTACCACCCCGAACTGGCGCGCAGGATCGAAACAAAAGGCCGGGAGTTTTTCCTGGCGGACCGCAACTGCCCGATCGACTGGGAACCCGGCGGATTCGATTTCCTGTCCCCCTGCCTGCAGCAGGCCTCCCTGATGACAAAAATCCTGCCGGAAAACGAGTTCCGAATATGGGTGGATGCGTTCCTGCCCGGACTGATTGCGCATCCCGATAATGTACTCACCCCGGCTGTCGTCCCGGATGCCAGCGACGGGAAACTTGCCCATCTGGACGGACTCAATTTCAGCCGCGCATGGTGCCTGTTTGAAATGGCACACATTCTGGAGAACCCCCGGCTGATGCAAACCGGTTTGGACCATTTCAACTACAGCTATCAGCTGCTGGATACCGATGAGTATGCCGGATCGCATTGGCTGGCATCTTTTGCCACCCATGCCATCGTCAAAAGTCAGCGTATTGCGGCGGAGTAGCGGAACATCCTGAAAGATTCCGGTGTTTAGAAAACGAGAACAGTCAACCGATTATCCGTTCAACAAATCATTAGACCGATCAACAAAAAGAGCCAGCAAAAGGATATTATCATGGGAAGAGAAACCGAACTTTTTAAAAGCAAAGAACGCAAAGGTCGTCAGGAAGTGGCAGAATTTCTGCATCATCTGGCCGATAAAGTGGCATCCGGCAACCTGGTGCTAAAGCAGGGACAGGAAGAGGTCAACATCCAGTTGCCCGAGAACCTGATCCTTGAAGTGGAAGTCGAGGACGAACAGAAGCGCAAAAAAGGCGTCCAGCACAAATTGGAAATCGAGCTGAAGTGGTACGACAATGATGATGCAGGCGGTCCGCTCGAACTTGGCTGATTTTTTCAGGAAAAATGGCTAGACTTTCGTAGTGCCATGCTGCCCGTCACTTTCATCCCGCTCCGCACTTTTATCCTGCTCCGCACTTTCATCCCGCTCCGCACTTTTATCCTGCTCCACACTTTTATCCTGCGGCGGACCTGGATCCTCTATCTTTGAATAATTGACTTCCTGGATTTTGATTCTCCAGGGTCTTTTCTTGTATGTCACCCATGAGAGGAATCCAACAACAAGTCCGATAAATGCGGATAGGAAAATCTGCACGGGGAATTTTGCGAGATCCCCTCCCTGGACTATGGCATAGGTGATTTCTGCGCGATCGAGTACAGAACGAGTAAAACGTTGGAATATATCCAGGGTAACATCCTCCACATCCGCTGCGGTTTCAGTTTCGGATGGCACAGCCGGATCCTCACCAGGTTCCGGAGTTGCATCCGTTTCGGGAGTTGCATCCGTTTCGGGAATTGCATCCGTTTCGGGAATTGCATCCGTTTCCAGTGCCCGTGAGAATGATTCCAATCGTTCGGAAACAGGGACCTCCGGCAGCACATCGGGATCTACATGATCTTTCACGAGCACGGTGAGTACGATCAAAAATGCAAGTACCATCGGTACCCCCGTCACACTGATGAAATGCAGAAAACGTACCGGCATGTTAAGCGGTGGCGCCAGTTTCTTTGCCTTTTCACCGATATAAAACGGTATTACGAAAAGCAGTACAAAGACAAGAATTCCAAAAATGGTGCCCAGGCCCTGTCCAAAATCCCTTATGTAGTAATAATAAAGCCCGACCAGAAGCGCAGCAGTTGCATAGGGCAGGTTAATAAAAAGCCATCTGAGCAAGGTAAACATGTCCGGAACACGCCAAAAACCGGACTCGCTTGGTATTTCGATTCTTGTCCCGCAGGATGGACAGGTCTCCACACCCTCCATTACCTCGGCACCGCAGCTTCTGCACGTAGCCATTGCTATCCCGTTTTAAATTACGTGTAAATAATATTGGTAATGATTTAAGGATGCCAGTGCAATCCCGAAATCACGCCATCCAAAATAACAAAAAACGCTTAAATAAAAGCATTTATGTGACTGGATGCATCATGACTTCAATACCCGGAGAACAGCGGCCACGTGGCTGTCCATCCGGAAATTATCTTCATGCCGCAACAGGATCTGCTTCTTTTGGTCAATGAGAAAAGTTACCCGCCGCGTCAGCATCCCGAAAAGACCCAGAACCCCGTATTTCTTGTGGATTTCACCCGTGGCATCAGAGAGCAGCGGATATGGGAGATTGTACTTGCCAATAAAGGAAGCATGATCGGACTCCGGGTCCCTGCTCACCCCGGCAACCGTAACCCCATTTTCCAAAAGACCGGCATAATTATCCCGAAAGGAACAGGCCTGACGTGTGCATCCGGGCGAGTCGTCTTTCGGGTAGAAAAACAGGACGAGCGGACCTTTTCCAAGCAGTGAGTCCAGACTTGCCGAACGACCCTCCTGGTCGGTCAGTGTGAAATCAGGGGCGGTGTCACCGGTTTTCAGGGTCATTTGATTCCTTAATTCCTGTTGGATGGTATCGGACAGTTTGAGGCACAGACTGTTTGAAGCTCGGACAGTTTGAGCCACGTACAGCTTGACGCACGCACAGCTACAGCTTGACGCACGGCTTGCTTCGTTGTGCCGTTCTGCGCTAAAATACGCAAATCAATATAAAATCATTCCCCCCGGCCCCTTTTAAATGAACGATACGGCATTTTCATCTTCCAGTGCCGATTCGACATAATCCGGCATCGGATAACGGGGACACTTCTGGTTTTCCCGGAATGAGCTCATGATCCCGGGGTAACTTGAAAAGTGTGATTTCAGCGATTAGTCTCTATATTAATTGAGACATATCACGATAAGTCAAAACAATGCACGCCACATCCCGGTAAAAGTCACGTCCATGCTCGCCCATTTCCTGATTGTACCTTTCGCGGCCGTTTTTTTTCTGATGGGTGGAACCCTGCTCAATCCATTCGGGATGGAAACACCGGAAGCCGTCAGAAGCACCGATACAGCTGCTGATTTCGACATCCTCATCCGCAACGGCAGGCTGGTCGACGGCACCGGCAATCCATGGTACCTGTCGGATATCGGCATCACCGGAAACCGCATCGCAGCCATGGGCCGCCTGACAGACGCCACGGCACATCGTGTGATCGATGCCACCGGACTCATCGTCGCCCCGGGGTTCATCGATCCGCACACCCATGCCGCTCATGGACTCGCAACAGAGGAACTGAGCCACGCCCGGCCGATGCTGTCCCAGGGCATCACCACGATCCTCGCCAACCCGGACGGCGGCGGACCTGTGGATATGGAAGCGCAGCGAGCCGGCCTTCTGGAACACGGACTCGGCGTGAACGTCGGCCAGCTCATCCCCCACGGTTCCATCCGCAGGGAGGTCATGGGCTCGGAAAACCGGCATGCCACCGCCGAAGAGCTGGCAATGATGAAGGCGCTGGTCCGGCAGGGCATGGAGCACGGTGCTTTCGGACTTTCCACCGGTATTTTCTACGTGCCCGGAAGCTTTGCGCCGACCGGGGAATACATCGAGCTGAACCGCATCGTTGCGGAATACGGGGGCGTCCACCAGAGTCACATTCGCGACGAGTCAAATTATAACATCGGTGTAGTAGCTGCCGTCGATGAGATCATAGAAATTACCCGTGAAAGCGGCGTTACCGGGATTATCACGCACATCAAGGCACTGGGGCCCGCCGTATGGGGCGCATCCGGCGAGATCAACCGCAACATCGCCCGGGCCCGCTCCGAGGGTCTGCCCGTCTTCACCGACCAGTATCCCTATTCGGCATCCGCCACCAGCATGATGGCCGCCCTGGTCCCCGACTGGGCACGCGAAGGGGGCGATGACGCGTTCCGGGAGCGCCTGGCCGACGAGGCCGATCGCGAACGTATCCTGCACGGTATCACGGAAAACCTGGAGCGTCGCGGCGGCGCCGATCGCCTTCAGTACCGGCGATTCGAACCCGATCCATCCGTCGAAGGCCGCATACTGGCCGACGTTGCCGCTGAGCGCCATCTCACTCCCGAAAAACTCATCCTCTCACAGATCGAATTGGGCAATGCCGGACTTGTCTCATTCAACATGCACGACGACGACCTGAGGGCATTCATGGTGCCGGCCTGGAACATGACCTCCTCCGACGGCGGCTATGTCCGCTTCGGCAGCGGCGTCCCCCATCCGCGTAACTACGGCTCATTCCCCCGAAAAATCAGGAAATACGTATTTGAGGAAGAGTTGATTTCACTGGAGGATGCGGTCCGGAGCATGACCTCGCTCACTGCCGGAGTATTCGGGCTGTCCGACCGCGGCCTGCTGCGACCGGGCATGATGGCCGACATCGTTGTGTTCGATCCGCAGGCCATAACCGACCGGGCGACCTATCACGAACCGCACCAGTATTCGGAAGGAATGGTCTGGGTGATCGTCAACGGACGCATCGCCATCGAAAACGGCGATTTCACCGACGACCTGCACGGGGAGGCAGTCACAAAACCATGGTTCCGGTAACACCGACCAGCTCCTGGTTGGCGAACGGGCGTTTGTGATAGACCGTTTCGAAGTTGCGCAGCATTCGGTTCTGGACCTCCAGCGGGTCTCTTTCAAACATCTTCTTCCAGCAGATGACAAGATCGCCGGCATTGCGGATCTGCCAGACATAGCGTCCGCCCCAGCGTCCGACCTTCTCTCCCCGTCCAACTTTCACGAACTTGCCGATACGCGAACGTAAACTATCCTTGCTCAGCTTGCCGGTCACACGGCTGGTGCCGCCGGCCTTGCCGATGAAAAGCACCGGGGTGCCATCCACCCATGCCTTTTCCAGCTGTTGCACCGGGACATTCGGATTACCGCCGCGAAACGGTCCCGCCGTGCCGGTTTCCACAAATTCCGGTCGCCCGATGCCCGTGTAGAGCACCAGGTAAACCCCTTTGACAGATGGCACGCCGGAGGTGTCGAGCCACAATTCCCTGATTTTTTGGAACCCGGTGAAACCGGCAACTTTGATGTGGTCAAGATTTTCAAATAACATAGCTCCACCTCCATTATTTGGTTGCAGGATGCAGGTACTGCATGTTCGTCCCACTTACAGCATCAGATAGCGCTGAATAAATTTCCAGATGAGCCAGATGACAATGATTGCCAGCAGTATTTCGAATATCTCCCGAAGCATGGTCGACCTCCGGTGATGTATGGTGGCTTGCCAGTTGATCTATGGCGGTTTGCCAATTGATCTATGGCGGTTTGCCAGGTGATGTATGGCGGTTTGCCAGATGATGCATGGCGGTTTGCCAGATGATGCATGGCGGTTTGCCAATGAAGTATGTTACTGCATATCTCTTCTTTCAGACTACGTAAACCTGTGGATATTTCCAAGAATTTCCGGTTTCAGGGTGGCCAGGGTCGCGGAAAAGTGTTATCATCGGCAGTATTGCCTGCCGTTTTGCCTCCTTCGGGAAGAGGGACCCGGTGACGAATATTTACCGGTCCGGTTTGCGTTTCCGGGGATGGGATGACAATTTTCAAACGTAATTTCACTGCCATGCAACGTATCGGCCTGCTCCCGCGGCTCATCACAGGAATCATTTCGGGTATCCTTGTCGGGCTGTTTCTCCCCGAATGGATCGGACGCATCCTCTACACCTTCACCCACTTTTTTGGCGAGTTCCTCGGGTTTATCGTGCCGCTGATCATCGTCGGTTTTATAGCCGCAGGCATTGCCGAACTGGGGGCCAAGGCAGGCAAGCTGCTGGCCGGCACGGCCGGACTCGCATACGCATCCACCCTGGCTGCCGGTATTGTCGCCTTTTTTATTGCCGCTGCAGTGATCCCTGTCCTGATTGCCCATGGCGACGCCGGGGATCCGGATGCGGTCGGACTCATCCCCTACATCGAGATCAGCTTCCCGCCCATCATGGGCGTCATGACGGCGCTGGTAACGGCCTTTGTGTTTGGCCTGGGCATCAACACCGTCCGGCATGAAAAGACCCGGTCGGTGATGTTTGAGTTCGTGGAGGAGTTCCGGGCGATTATCGTACTGGTGATCGTAAAGGTGATCATCCCGTTCCTGCCGCTTCACATTGCCGGTATTTTCGCCAATATGGCGGCGACGGGCGAGGCGTTTCAGACCCTGGTGGTGTTCGGGCAGGTGTTTATCCTGATTATCCTCATGCATCTGGGATATCTGGTGATTCAGTTCTCCATCGCCGGTGTCCGCACGGGTAAAAACCCGTTCCGTGCGTTGAAAAACATGACCCCGGCCTACACCACCGCACTGGGAACCATGTCCAGCGCCGCCACCATTCCGGTCACCCTTCAAAGCGTGAAGTCCAACGGCGTGAACGAGCGCGTTGCCGAATTTGCCGTACCGCTTCTGGCCACCATCCACCTGGCCGGCAGCACCATCACACTGGTCTCCTGCTCTGTGGCCGTGATCGTGCTGGTCGGGGCGACACCTGTTTTCGGGGAATTCCTGCCGTTTATCATCCTGCTGGGCGTGACCATGATCGCCGCGCCGGGTGTGCCGGGCGGCGCGGTCATGGCAGCGCTCGGACTGATGACCTCCATCCTCGGTTTCACCGATGCCCAGCTCGGTCTCATGCTGGCGCTCTATATGGCCCAGGACGGGTTCGGCACGGCCTGCAACGTGACCGGCGACGGCGCCATATCGCTCATGATCGACAGCTTGGCGGATGAAGCTCCGGATGACCTGCCTGCCAGTCAGGAAACAGGCTGACCCGGTGATGCCGCAAGCCGGCATGCCAGCCCGGATGAAAACAAACGTATCCTGACCAACTCATCAAGAGGATGAAATAATTATTTAATTTTGACTTATAGATAATTTATTGTTTATTAGCGCTATGCTAAAAGCGGCATTTTCTCCGGCTGCCTGTACAACGTATGCCTGGTTCATGAAGAATGCGGTTTTTTGCATCGCCTGTCATTTGAAAGTGACCTGCAAAGCTACATTTGCAATGATCCACCATTTGAGAGCGGATTAACCGTAAAGGAAACCCGAAACCCTTTTTAAAACTAAATTCATGAGCCTATTTCAATCAAAAGGAAACAGGAATGGTGTATCCATATTCAGCCTTTCTGTGCTTGCAGCTGCCGTCACGGCCTTTCATATACTTGCCGCTCCCGCAATGGCAGGGCCCATGTCGGGCACGTTCACAATCGGGCCGGGTGGCGACTACAGTAGCTTTTCCGCGGCGATGGAAGACATCAATGATCGCAAGGTCGGCGGTGACATCATTCTTGAAATAGAACCCGGGATTTATAACGAGCGGCTTTATATCCCCTGGTTGCAGCAAACAAATTTTCAGACCAGTACATCCCGGCTCACGCTCCGATCCTCCACCGGAAATGCCGGGGATGTCATCCTCAAATCAAGTGGTTTGGTAGTCAGCATGCATATCAATGCCCGTAATGTTACGTTTGAAAATTTTACCGTTGAAACCACAAGTATCGGTACTCCAATGTTTGAAATAGATGGCTGGTATCATATTATTTCAGACATGACTTTCATCGGTGGCCATTTATCGGGTGCCAATTACAGCGTATCGCTTCTTATTGAGAACTGTACGTTTCTCAGAAGCAGTATTTCATTCCTGGGGCAACAGCTCGCGGGTGTTTTTATCATTGGAAATACGTTTTATAACGGAAGAATTGGGATGAACCGGGTCGGTACTTACGCTATCAGTGAAAATGTAATCTACAGCCAGGGCACTGGTATCCAGATCCAGGATGCCCGCGCTCCCTCCAGAATTTTCAACAACTACGTCTATGTCGAATCGGGCAGCACCCGGGAGGCACTGTTTCTGCATACGGTGGATTCCGTACTGGTGTATCACAACACGCTGAAAAGCCTCTCACCCGGCTCAGCATTCAGGGTGGCAGGGGAAGCCAACATCCACCTGAAAAACAACATCCTTTTTACAACGACCGGCCATGTGATGGACCTGGAATTTCTTGAATCCGTAACTTCTGATTTCAACGGCTTTTACACCAGTCGCGATGTGGTTGCAAGAAGCGGGTTATGGAGGGAATGGGAACTTTATGAAACCTATGGAGACTTCATTGCGGCAACCGGTCAGGATGCCAACAGTATTTTCCGGGATCCCCGGTTTGATTTTGAAGCCGTGGACAGTCTTGCGCGCATGATGCCGGGCACCACAGCCTTCGAGAGGGCCGGGATGAATTTGCTGGAAGTTGTTCCCGAGGATTTGATGGGCAATCCGCGTCCGGCCGCGCCAAGTCTGGGTGCTATTGAGTATCTCGGTACGGAGACGTCAGCACCGGGCAGCGACCAGGATGGCTTTGCTGTCCTTCCCGTGGAATTCGCATTGTCAGGCAACTATCCGAATCCATTCAACCCCTCTACAACCATCCGGTACGATCTCCACGAATCAACACAAGTCACCCTGACTGTATTTGACGTGTATGGGCGGCGGGTTGCCACTCTGGCATCAGGCAGCATGGAAGCCGGAACCCATTCCGCTGTATTTGACGCCTCGGGACTGGCCAGCGGCGTGTACCTGTACCGGCTCAGTTCACCGGCGCAATCACTCACAGGCAAAATGGTCCTGACGAAATAGAAAAAATTGCTGTGTGATTACGCCACAAATGCAGCAGTGAAAAGGTACGATTTGTGCCTGTTAGCGTTTGTTTACCGGATGAGCGTCATCTTGCCGTGGGCCCTCCAGCCGGACGTTTCCACGCGATAGACGTACATGCCCCCGGCCAGGTCGGAGGCATCCACCCGGATGGTGTGATAGCCGGCCGGTAGCCGCATGTGCTCCCGCACGCGCTGTACCAGCCTGCCGTTGACATCGAAGAGCGTAACCGACACCTGCGTCTCTTCCGGCAAATAAAGCTGGATGTTGGTGGTGCTGTTGAACGGATTGGGATAATTCTGACGGATTCGCGGCTCGGTGATCTCTTCTCCTTCATGAACCAGCTGGGGATCGCCGGCAACGGTGATATCCCCTACCCGCAGCTGCGCCCGCGCACCGCTTTCGGTGGTGACCTGCTCGCCGGTGAAGTAGTATTTCCAGCGAAGCTCCACATAGGGCTTGTTCTCCGTTGCCACCGGCAACCGGATATCCTCGAATCGCCGGCTGTGTCCGGCCTCGTCACTGCGCTGATACTCCACGGGTTCCCCCCACTGGTCGGGCACATCGCGGTACTCTCCCTCGCCGTTGATGCGGTACTGAAGCCGGAGGTGGTACACCCGGGAATTGGGCTGCACGGTGCCCCCGGTCCAGCTCACACGTATGTTTTTCATTCCACGGGTGTCCAGGGCCAGCACGGCGGCGCCAAGGCGCTGTCCCGGATAACCGGGGTTGCCATCGGGATTGCTGGTGTTGAGAAATGCGAACCCGTCGTCGCCCAGCCCGTTGATACGGGTACGTGACTGCAGATTGTATGCACCGCTCGTGAAACCTGCTGCGGGTGAACGCAGACCCGGATCCGCATCCACCATATACTGGAAAGCCATGTTCTCAGGCCAGGTGCCGGGTTCGGCCTCCGGACTCCAGGTGCGGAAATGGTATGCCCCGTCTGCCAGTGAATGCGGCGCGGGAATGAGTGGGGTCGATTCTCCATCCGGGACGAAAACCGCCCTTAGCCCTATAGTGGTCCCCGTGGCAACCTGGATGCGCTGCCGCCATGAGTGGATGCGTGTGACCTGCCGGGTTTTCACGTCGAACTCTTCCCAGTGTGAGAATCGGTATCCCCGGTACGGCCTGGCTTCAAGATCGACCGGTATCCCCTTGAAATAGGTGCCTGTCCATGGCCACGGGCTTTCACGTCCGGCTGTTCCCGGCGTCTGTTCATCAATGGTCACGTGATTCAACCGAACCCGCCCCTTGTGGATGGCGGAAACATCCACCTGAACCTGAAAAGTGCCTTTCAGATCAAAGAACGCCATGAGATGCTCACGCACATAGCCGGGACGTTTGCTGGCAAAATCGCGCATGCGCTCCACATTGAAGTGCCAGCGCGTTTTTGATTCGATCTGGCCCCAGCGCTGGATGTGTTCGTCGATGACCGGTTCGAGATTTGCTTCGAAGCGGTCGATCAACGCAATCACGTGTCCGGGCAGGAACAGGGTGTTCAGGTAGTCGGCCGAACGGCGGATAAACTCGGTGCGGAATTCGTCATTGCGCAGCAGCCGCCGGATCAGGAATGTGGACCACGGATCGTTGGAAAAGCCATCGTACTTGTCGTTGGTCATGTGCCGCATCATGTCGAAGCTGGCCACTCGCCACGGATTGAGCAGGCCGAAACCGGCGTCCATGTCCACGACCTTCCATCGCCAGCGGCCATCGTGTCCGGGCGGAGCATCCGGGTTCCATTCCGTCCGCAGCCGCCAGTAATCGATGTTGTTTCCGGGCCAGTCCACGTTGCGGACGAACATCTGCGCGATGAGGTAGTCCAGGTAGTTTTCCACGTCCATAAGGGTCCGGATCTGCTCGTAGACAGTGTGGTCGGCCGGATCGTTATCGCGGATGAAGTCGAGCATCGCCGAATAATTCAGGCTGTCGCCGGCCTTGACCTCCATATTCCAGGTCAGCATGTCGACATTATCGGGATCCACGCCCCAGGTGCGGGCCAGGTAGTCTTCGTCGTACCGCTCCCGGAAATTCATGATGCCCCAGTATTCGCCGTTGATGAAGACGATGGCCGGACGGTAGGCCTGCGTGTCGAAGTTCAGGCCGCTGACCAGCGTCTGCATGAACCCGTCACGGAACATGGTCGACCTGCCGAAAAAATCCTGTCCCGAATTACGCAAAAGAAGCCGGTTGTAATCACGGTATGGAAGATCAGGGAAAATCGGGTAGTTGAACCGGCTTTCGCCGTATTCGCTGCGTGCGTAGAGGCGAAGCGATTTCAGGGGGATGGACCGCGACCTGCCCCCGTGGATGCGGATGCCGATGTCCTGCGCCAACGCGCGTTCGCCCGAGTCCTCAAACAGTTCAAACGATGCGGGACGCTCCCATTCGATGCCCCGCTGGACGTAGTTGCCGAACAGGTGGGGTTCGTCCTTTTTCTTGTCGTCTTCCGGTCCGCCCAGATCGTAAAATTTCCCGGGGACATAGATTCCGGTTTCATAGTCAAACAGGTGGACGGAATCCGTGGCGATGGACACCACGGGAAGGTGAAAGCGGTCGGTGCCCATGTGGTCAACAAAGTAGGTGTGGGTGACCGTCGGCGATGGACGGCTGCCCTCCCGGAAAGTCCGGGCGCGGACCACGGTCCCTTTGAACAGGTTTTCACGGGGCTCTTTCCACTTGTATCCAAGAATAAGGGGGATTTCCGGCGGGGAGGTCGGTATGTTGGAGATGCTGTTGGGTTCCGGTGTTCGGTCGCGGATGCGGATGGGGCCTGTGTAGCGCGGACTGGTACTGTCCGGCTCCGATCCGTCCAGGGTGTACCGGATCACCACACCGGAGGAGGCTGTCTCGTTATTGTGGCCCGCTGCACCATCCGTGATGCTCCCATTTCCGAGCGAAAGTTCGAATTCATTGGCATAAAAACCGCCGCTGTGAGAGAATTTGGGTGGATCCAGCAGCTGCTCGAAGCCTTCTTCCCGGTTGGGTTGTCCGGGTGTGGGCTGATCGAAGAACACCCAGTTGGCCGTGCCGTCGGGATAGCGTCCATAAGAGACATCCACCGGCATGGTCACAGGCGGTACGTGGTCGATCTGCCGTCCGTTGATATCCGTCAGTGTCAGCGGTTCCCCGTCGCGGCTCACGCGAAAATTGGCGTGCAGGGGTTTGCCTGGAGTTGCACGGTCCTTCCCGGATGCAAAAACCAGCAGGAACGCGCCCGGTTGCAGCGTGGTGTCCGGCAGCAACCATCGCCAGGGGTGGCCGGGATCGTCCGAGAGTCCGATCAGGGCCATATTGACGGGTTCATCCCCGCCGTTGTAAAGCTCTATCCACGGCACCGTGTCGCCGTCCTCATCCACGATGCCGCTGCTGTTGGATGCCAGGATTTCGTTGATGTGGAGCTTTGGCTGGGCGGATGCCGTGGGTGTCCGGCCGGTCAAACCAAACACACCTGGCTTCAGGCAGCGGTACACCTGCTGGTAAAACTCGGTACTAAACAACC
>RECX01000294.1 GCA_007693825.1 Balneolaceae bacterium | reverse complement strand
AGGTCCCGTTCCAGGGAGCCGGGTCAGTTCCGGTGGATAGGTCCCGTTCCAGGGAGCCGGGTCAGTTCCGGTGGATCGGCAGGCGATGGGCGGGATTACCGGCCGGATCGGATAACAGTCGTGTGATATCGGCGGCCTCCTCGAAAAGGTATTCGGGCTGATGCCTCTCAAAGGCATTCGGGGTGTTGAAACCCCAGGTCACCGCTCCGAAGTTGACGCCATGCGACCTTGCCGCTTCAAGATCGCGGGTCTCATCCCCGATATACAGGATTTCGGAGGGATGGAACCCGCTTTTCTTCAGGAGCTTCCCGAACTGATGGGTTTTGCCCAGATAGGGCACCTCGCAGTGGTAAAAATCAAAACACGCCGAAAGGCGGGGCCCCAGGATTCGGAGCACGTTGTTCCGGGAGTTGGAACTGAGCAGGGCCAGGGTCAGACGGCCCGAAGCGAGGTCTTGCAGCATCTCGCTGACGCCCGGATAAAGCGGTATTTTGTCCGTTTCACAAGCCATGCGCTTGCGGAGATGCAATGCGACAATGGGAATTTTCCATGCCGGGATTTTCAGGTACTGCAACAGTTCCGCGGCATCAAGGGAGCGAAGATAGTCATGATTTTCCGGTCCGGCATGGCTGAAGCGGAAGCGGGCCGCCGTTTCAGGCATGACACTCACCAGCCAGCCCAGCGAGTCGGCCAGCGTACCGTCAAAATCAAATACGACCAGTTTGTAGGGCGGGGATGCGTTTGGGATCTTCATGCTGATAAAGTATGAAAAATGAGCAGGTTGGTAAAGGATGCGCCGAACACCGAATTCCTTACCTGCATCCCGTACGTATTTGTCACCGCAATGGCACATTGGGAAAGACGTTGCCCGAAAAACCGTCACCGCCAGGTTGCGAACTGCTTCCGGAAGCAAAAGGGCGGCCTGTCAAAAAGGGCGGCCTGTCAAAATTTGCCGGAGAGGCAAGATTAGCTTGAGAAGAAAGAATAGCCGGAGAGGTAAGGATCAGCTGGTGAAGCAAGAATAGCTGGAGAGGTAAGAATAGCCGGTCGTGCGTCATCTCTTAGGCAGTCAAAAAACGACAATGCGCAAAACAATTCACCAAAGGCAATGCTCCAGTGGCAATGTGAAAAGACAATTACGCCAAAGACAATGCACCAGTGGCAAAGAACCAATTCGGTGCCAATTACGATAATCCTGCAACAACAAACGGTATAAAATCATGGGCAAGACCATTATTTTCGCAGCGGTACTGATTGGTTGCAGTATGGGATGTGCCAGGGGCAGTGAATTGGATGTTTCCGAAAACCCATCCAACAGTGAGCATCAGGATACGCTTGTATCAGCTGCCGGGATTCAGGGATCGGGAACTTTGCATCTGTTGCCGCTCGTATTTTTTACCCCTGAAACCAATTGGGGTGCCGGTGCTGCCTCGGTCTATCAGTTCTGTGCGTCGGTTGCGTGCGCCGGAGCGCAATTATCCACAATGCAGCTCCTTGTTGCCTATACGTTGAGAAACCAGCTTCTGATCTATGCGCCGTATGAGATCGTTTTCAGGGAGGCCCGGTTTCGCCTGGAAGGCGAGGCAGGCTATTACCGGTATACGTACCGTTTTTTTGGGATCGGTCCCGCGACACAGACCAGTGAAATGGAATTGTATGACGTGCATTTTCCACGGGCAGTTGTTTCCCTGAGCCGCCAGGTACGCAGCGGATTTTTTGTCGGGGCCAGGTACTGGTATGATGGATACCGCATCACCGAAAGATCCGAGGGAGGAATACTGGAAAGTGAGCATGTCACCGGCTGGCAAGGAGGGATCAATTCCGGCTTTGCCGCCAAGCTCCTTTACGATAGCAGGGATCATACCACAGCGACCGCAGACGGGATCTATGCCGAAATGCTGTATCATACGGATCATCCCGTTTTTGGCAGCGATTTTCACTTCTATCAGCTGGAGATGGACATGAGGGCATTTTACAGCCCCGATATGGGACATACCCTGGCCTGGCAGCTGTATATGGCATCAAGCGGCGGGGAAGTGCCGTTTCAGCGTTTGCCGCTGCTCGGAGGGCCGGAGCGGATGAGGGGATATATCGAGGGCCGGTTCAGGGACAACCACTACATGACAGCTCAGGCCGAATACCGGTTTACGGTTTACAGACGCTGGGGTACGGTTGTATTTGGCAGTGCCGGTCAGGTTGCATCCCGTCCGGAAGACATGGCCTTGCATGGCATCCGCCTGGCTGGCGGCGCAGGCCTGAGATATATGCTTGACCCCGTGACCAGACTGAACGTGCGCATGGATTACGGATGGACTGGAGAAGGCGGGGCGCTCTATCTGACCATCGGAGAGGCTTTTTAACGGACAGGAAGCGAGATGGAACCTCAAAAAGAACATACAGGAAACAGGATGGGACCTCAAAATGAACGGAAAGGAAATAAAATGACATCTCAAAAAAGGATAAGACAGCACATGCAAAAGGAACGCATCCCGGTTTTGGCACCGCTCCGGATGATTACTCTCACGTTGGCGCTGGCGTTGTTTCTGACAGCTGCCCAAATTCTGAACGCAGCGTCGGTTTTTCCTGCCTCGCCAGAACGGGGATTCCAGGATAGCCAGGCCGCTTCGCTGCATTCCGGTACGGTGAATGATCCCATCCCAAAGTACCCGAAAGAGGATGCGCCCTCAAAAGATGAGGAAAGCCGCGATCCGGACTGGATGGATCTCAAATCCGCACAAGAGAAAGCGGTTGACCGGGGCAAAAAAATCATGGTCTTTGTCGAAGCCGAGTGGTGCGGGATATGCCGAAGAATGGAGCGTGAGGTGTTTACCGACGCGGACGTGTTGCAGCAACTCCGCAGTTCCTATGTTTCCGTGATGATCGACGTCGATTCGAAATCACCTCTGTGGTTCAACGGCAAGGAAATCAGCGTCCGGCAACTCGCACAGCAGTTTAATGTCACGGCT
>RECX01000014.1 GCA_007693825.1 Balneolaceae bacterium | reverse complement strand
CGAGGACCAGATCGGCCTGCGCGACTCCACGGAGCTGTTCCGTATTGAACCCGAGCTGTTCCGGCTGCTGACCGTATCCACCCCCGACACCAGCGTCCGCCAGACGCGCGAGTTCTGGTGGCCGGTGAACGTAAGCGACGTGACCGGGCTGGATATTACCTCGCTGCAGTTCGACCTGCGGTGGTCGGCCCAGAATCTGGAGCTGACCGGCATCACCACTGAAAATACGCTGCTGGATGAGGCCGGCTTCGGAGCGGCGGAGTACAACGCGGCATCGGGCCGGATTGTGGTTGCGGCGGCAGGTGTTCAGCCGCTGGCCGGCGAGGGTGCGCTCGTGTATCTGCGGATGCGTGTGCGCGCTGACGCCTCCGGCACCCAGACGCCGAACTTTGCGCAGATCCTGTTCAACGAGGACATCACGCCGGATATCGAGGCCGGACGCATATCCATATCCCCGGCACCGGTAATCCAGCTTTCTGATTCGGAGTTTGAGCTCGCTGTCGGCGAGGCCGGGAACGTGTCGGTGGCTCAGGGAGGAACCCCGCCCTATACCTGGTATTCCACCGACGAAGATGTTGTGGATATAGACGAGCAGACAGGTGATTTCACTGGAGTCGGAGCGGGAATCGCCGATGTATTTGCAATCGACAGCGAGGGCTTTCCTTCTCAAAGTGCGCTTTTGACCGTCTACGACGTGAATGTACGGATGCCCGATGAGACACTCTTCATGGGCATTGAGCTGGAGCTGCCCATAACCACCGATGATCTTTCAGATCTTGGCGTATTCGCTTATGAAATGGAAATTTCCCTGGATACGACCTTGCTGGCCTTCCAGGGCGTACGGAGTACGGGCACGCTCAGCGAAGGCATGATCACCAGTTCGAATGTAAAGGATGGACTGCTTCGCATTGCCGCAGCCGGCACGCAGGCGCTTCAGGGCGGCGGAACGCTTCTCCTGCTGCGATTTTCGGAAACGGATGACGCAACAGAGGGGGATGCGAGTCCGCTCGCGTTCGGGCGGCTGGTGTTCAACGATCCGGGCATGCCCGGGCCAACCGCGCTTGCTCATGCCGGATCCATCACATTCGCCCTTCCGAATCCGCCGGACACCCCCGCTTTGCTGGCACCGGAGGATGAAGCCGTGGAAGTTGCATTGCGTCCCCGATTTGAGTGGCAAGGTGCATGGGCGCAAACATATGAACTGCAGATATCCACCGATGCGGATTTTGATGTGCTGGTGAGCGATATATCCGGAATCGCGGTATCGGAATGGATACCGGACATTCCGCTTCTCGAGGATACACAGTACTGGTGGCGGGTCCGCGGCGTGAATATACTTGGAGAAAGTGACTGGTCGGACGCCTGGCGGTTTACAACGGTTGAAGAGCATATCCCCGATCCACCCGACCCGCCTCAGAATCCATCCTCCCCGGAAGACGGTGCCGTGGACGTGCCGGTCGAGACGATATTGAGCTGGTTCGCCGTGGCCGATGCCGACAGCTACCGCGTGCAGATCGCACTGGACGACGGGTTCACCGATCTGTTCCTGGACCAGGGCGGCATTGCCGACACCTCGCTGGCCGTCACCGGGCTCGACTACCTGACCACGTACCATTGGCGGGTACGCGCCTACGGCAACGGTGTGGAAGGCGAATGGTCCGGCACCTGGCGCTTCACGACCGCCATTGAGACATCCGCCGATGACGCGGATCTGCATTCCGAACTCCCGGACCGGATTACCATGGACCAGAACTATCCCAACCCGTTCAATCCCTCAACGCAAATCCGGTACTTTCTTCCGGAAGCGGCCGAGGTGCGGCTGGAAGTGTTCAATCTGATGGGACAGCGGATTGATGTCCTGGTGGATGGGCAACAGCAGCAGGCCGGGACGCACGAACTCACCTTCGACGCATCGCATCTGTCGAGCGGAATCTACCTGTACCGCCTGCAGACACCGGAAAAATCGATCACCCGCCGGATGATGTTCGTGAAATAAGGTTGTTCGTGAAGCGGGATGTACGTAAAGCAGAATGCTTGTGAAGCAGGATCTACGTAAAGCGGGATGCTCGCGAAGCAGGATGCTTGCGAAGCAGGGTGGCTTGTTCCCGCAAAAAGCACGCGGATAAATAAAAGTTCAGCCGGGTGGTGTCTCAGAGCAAGAGGGACACGATTCGGCTGTTTATTCCGACACCCAGGTATCCAGGACGACCACGTCGGTGGCGGTGTTATTGAAAATATTCTTCGTGAACTGTCCGAACCGGCGTTGCCCGGCCTTCAATTCCTCCCCTGAAATATCATAGAAAAACGAATCGCCGCCGGTCAGAATTTCAAAATAGACTTCATACTCTTCGATGGTGACAGACGCGCCGATGTTGGCCACGCTGAATTCCACGTCGACGAACGTGGTATCTCCCTCAGCCCTGTTGAACCAGTTGGTCACTTCGGCTTCCAGATCGCCCTTTGACGCCGAGGTATCCTCCTCGACCGGCTTCATCACCAGCTGCGCGGTTGCAATACGGTCCTCGCGCACAGCCACACTGACCGAGGTATTGCTGAATCCGTCCTTTCGGGCCTGGATGTTGTAGTTGCCTGTAGGCACATCCTCAATATAAAAGGTGCCGTCCTCTTCCGTCAGGATGGCCACAGTCCCCGGGGAGGTCGATATGCTCACATTTCGAATGGGTTCATCCGTTTTCGAGTGGATCACTGATCCTTCGATATCGCCAAACACTTCGGTCATTACCGTCTCTTTGGAGCAGGAAATAATAATAAAAGGTACGAGCAGTGCCAGGACTGCCCGGGATGTCCGGTTACGCATGATTTTCTCTAAAATAAAAGGGTAATGCCGGTAATGTAATAAATATGGAATACTATTGTCAGTGATTTTCAATGATAACAGTTGCTCCGTCGCCCCGCTGCGTGACGGTCATGGGGATGCCCACTCCGTTGAACTCCAGGTACTGGTGGT
>RECX01000025.1 GCA_007693825.1 Balneolaceae bacterium | reverse complement strand
CGCCCATCCCCCGGAAATCGGCCACCTGTCCGCGCAGGTTGTTCCCGTAATCGAACACCACGGCGCCGTGCTTTTTCAGGGCCAGCATGGCCTCAACGTGTGTGACCATGGAATCCAGCACCTGCTCGTCATATCCATCCGGATCGCGCCTGCGCCGTTCGGCCGCCTCCGCAAGGGAGTGTCCGGCCGGGATGTACCCCTCGCGCAGGTCATGTGCGGAAGTCTGGTCGGTGACGATATCGGGCAGCAATCCGTGATCCGTTGCCGCGCGGCGCACGATTTCCGGCATCACCTCGGCGATGTTGCCGACCAGGCCGACCGACAGCGCCTCCTTCTTCTTTTTGGCCTGCAGCACCAGGTCCAGCGCCTCGTCCAGATTGTGCGAAATGCGGTCGCAATATCCCGTATCCACCCGCTTTCGGACCCGTGCCTCGTCCACCTCCACCGCCAGGCAGACACCGCCGTTGAGCGTTGCGGCCAGCGGCTGCGCGCCGCCCATCCCGCCGAGTCCGGCGGTCAGCACCAGGCGTCCCGCCAGCGACCCGTCGAAATACTTCTGCGCGCAGGAGGCAAATGTCTCGTAGGTGCCCTGCAGAATACCCTGGCTTCCGATGTAGATCCATGAGCCCGCCGTCATCTGTCCATACATGGTGAGCCCGAGCTCCTCCAGGCGCCGGAACTCCTTCCAGGTTGCCCAGCGGGGGACGAGCTGTGCGTTGGATATCAGCACCCGCGGCGCCTCGTCATGCGTGCGGAACACGCCCACCGGCTTGCCGCTCTGGACCAGAAGGGTTTCGTCGTTTTCGAGCCGCCTGAGGGTATCGATGATCCGGTGGTAGCACTGCCAGTTGCGGGCCGCCTTCCCGGTTCCGCCATAGACGATCAGCTCATCGGGCTTTTCGGCGACATCCGGATCCAGGTTGTTCATCAGCATCCGCATCGCCGCCTCCTGGTGCCATCCCCGGCAGGAAAGGCGGGTTCCGTGCGGCGCCCTGACGGCTTGTGCCGGTTTGGATTCACTTGCCATAATATTCTCCTGAACTTCTTATCCGTGTTGCCTCTCCCGAATATAGTCCACATAGCGGCAAGCTGAAAGTGCCAGCTTGCCGCCGGTATCGTGTAAAATAATACGTCCCGGCCGTTTTTCCGGAAACAGGATAAAAAACCGGAAATACGCTTGAGTTCCATGCCGCAGTAAAGTACATTTTAATTCAGGGACTGTCTTGTCGCTACCTTGCCGGAAGTCTGAATTCCTGACTCAAGCCGGCTGAGGTGAACGACGGTTCCCTTCACCTGTCAACCCACATATTGCATGGCCGACAAACCCACGCTCCAACAGTTCCTCGCCTCCCGGCGTGCCTTCCTTAAAAAAGCCGGTCTCCTTTCCGGCGCCGGCCTGATCCTCCCGCCCGGTGTTATTGCCCGTTACAGCCGGTCTGATCATGGGAATGGCCGGCCCGCAGATGGCTCGGGTCACAGCCCTGGTTCCGGCTCCGATACCGGCACCCGCGACGGAACCTCGTCCGCCGGCACTGCAACAGAGCATGACCGGCAGCCAGCCACCGGCCGCATCCTGCGGATCCGCGGACAGGTCACGGCTGAGGGTCGCGGTCTTGGCGGTGTGGCCGTCACCGACGGACTCCGGATTGTCACCACGGCCAGCGACGGAAGTTTCGAGCTTCTTTCGGACGACCGCCATCTCTTCGTCTATATCAGCCTGCCCTCGGGGTACAAAATTCCGACCAACCCGACCGGCACCGCACTGTTCTACCGCAGGATGGAACCTGACAGCAACGGCGAGATGCAGGCTTCGTTTGAGCTGGTGCCAGATCCGCGCGACAGGAGCAACCACCGGTTCCTGATGATGGCCGACCCGCAGACCGAAAACGCCTATGAGGTAGAACGGTTCCACAACGAGACGGTCCCGGACATCCGGCAGCTGGTCCGTGATCTTGGGGATGAGCGTCCGCTCTTCGGCATCGGCGGCGGCGACCTGATGTTCGACAACCTGGAGCTGTTCCCCGAGTACGAAAAAGCGGTCTATAAAATGGAACTGCCCTTTTTCCAGCTGATCGGCAACCACGACATCCTTTTCGATGTCGGGTCCACCGAGGAATCCTACCGGGTATTCCAGGAGTTTTTCGGCCCGACGCACTACTCCTTTGATGTCGGCGAAATCCATTATGTGATCCTGAACAACATTTTCTGGTTCAGTGCCGGATATGTCGGGTATCTGGACCGCGACCAGCTGGACTGGCTGAAGGCCGATCTGGCACGCATTGAGCCGGGACAAACGGTGGTCGTATCCATGCACATCCCCGCTTTCAGCACCCAGCATCTGCGGCTGGGCGGCGACCAACCGTCCCCCCGCCTTTCCGTTGCCAACCGCGATGCCCTCTACCGCATCCTGGAGCCTTACAATGCGCGTATCCTGTCCGCTCACATGCACGAAAACGACCATGTTTTCGAAGGCGGGCTGCACGAGCACAATCACGGAACGGCGTGTGGCGCCTGGTGGACCGGCCCCATCTGTTTCGACGGCACGCCCAACGGGTACGGCGTCTACGAGGTCCGGGGCAGCGAACTGCGCTGGCAGTACAAGGCAACGGGGTTCGGCCATGACCACCAGATGCGGCTTTACAAGCGGGGCGCCGATCGGGACAACCCCGGCGAATTTCTCGCAAATATATGGGACTGGGATCCGGAATGGAAGGTTTTCTGGTATGAAAACGGCGAACGGCGGGGCGAGATGATCCGCCGCACCGGCCGGGATCCGCTTGCCGTTTCCCTTTTTGACGGACCGGACAAGCCCGAACGCCGCACCTGGATCAACCCGGTCCCAACCCACCATCTCTTCTACGCGCCGGTACCTGAAACCACCGGTGACATCCGCGTGGAAGCCGTAAACCGCTGGGGCAAACGATTCACAGAAAAACTTTCCTGAAAAAATGCCCCCTGAAGCTCGTCCACCCA
>RECX01000118.1 GCA_007693825.1 Balneolaceae bacterium | reverse complement strand
TTACCGGCACCAGCATGGGCGCCATCGTCGGGGCGCTTTATGCCATGGGGTACTCCCCGGAACAGATGGAGAGCGAGGTGCGAAATACCGACTGGCGCCAGCTCTTCGAAGAGCGCGTTGACCGAAGGCACCTGCCCATGGAGGAAAAAAAGTACGACGGTATTTTCACCGTATCCTTTCCGGTTGAGGGAACAAGAGTTGCGCTGCCTACGGGGCTTGTATCCGGCAATCATATTTTCAATCTGTTGGCGCGGCTGACCTGGCCATACCATGATGTTGACGACTTCCTGGAACTCCCGCGTCCCTTCCTGTGCATAGCTACCGATCTGGAACTCGGTGAACAGGTAATCCTTGACCGCGGCTTCCTGCCCGATGCCATCCGGGCCAGCATGTCCATTCCTTCCGTCTTTGAGCCGGTCTGGCTCGACGGGCGATATCTGTTGGATGGCGGTGTTTTGAACAATATGCCCGTGCTGGAGGCCTTTGACCTGGGCGCCGACTTTGTCATTTCCGTCAACTCCAGTTCCGATCTCAGGCCGGCGGACGAACTGCTGTCACTCCCCGATATCCTGACGCAAACCATCGCGATCGGGATGCGCACATCCATGCTTATCCAGCGGGACAGGGCCGATTTCAGCATCCAGCCTGACCTGAGCCAGTACTCCATGCTGAGCTTTGCCGATGTGGACGAGATCATCCGGGCCGGAGAGACCGCTGCCCGGGCCCGGATCGACGAAATCCGCGCACTGGCAGATTCGCTGAACGATCTGCGGTCTACCAGAAACGGCTCGCACATCCCGGCCTTCCAACAGCTGGAATCCTTCCGGGTACGCTCTGTCACCATCGATGGACTCAAAACCGTGCCCGAGGACCATATACGGTCCAAGCTGCAGATATACAGCGGCAATACCGTTGACGATGAAATACTTACCAATGCCCTGATGCGGCTTTACGGAATGCAGCGCTTCGACCGCGTCACCTACCGGCTTGACTGGAACGGTACCTACGACGAGGCGGACCTTGTCATCCTTCTGCAGGAACAGACCGCAAATATCATCCAGACCGGAATTTTCCACAATAACATGACCGGGCCTTCGATCCTGTTCAACGCCACTCTTCGCAACCTCATATTCCCCGCATCCACTGCCCGGCTGAACCTGAGACTGGGATATGAAACACTGGTCGAAACAGAGTATTTCAACTACATCGGTATCGAGCCGCGACTTGCATTTTATGGTTCGGCAGGGTACCGGGAACGGGAGCTGGATATCTACCAGAACAGCCTGCGTGAAGCCGAGGTCAAAACAGACATGCTGTATGCAGAAGGGCTGACAGGACCCCTTTATGCATCGGTAATCCGCATGGGTATCGGATACCGGTTCGAACACTTCCGGCTTTCAGAGAGTATCGGCTTTTTGGATCTTCGCTCCGGATGGACCAGCCTTCATCTGCTGGCCGGTGAGCTGGAATTTGATAATCTCGATCGGTCCGACCTGCCCACGAGCGGAGGCCATTTCCTGCTCCGCGCCGATTATGCCCCGGATTTCCTTCCAAATGAAACCTCTTTCGGCCGCATTTACGGAAGCTGGACCGGGCATCATCCGGTTGCCCCCCGTCTTACCCTTGTCCATACCCTGCGGGGCGGATACAGCTTCGGAAACAACTTGCCGCTGCACTACCGCTACTACGCCGGCGGGTACCACAGCTTTGCCGGTTACCGGAAGGACGCCCTTGCCGGAAACAACATTATCACAGCCGGACTGGGTGTCCGCTACCGGTTTTATGGGCAATTCCACCTTGCACCATCATTTGACATCGGCAATACGTATGACCGGATCGGGCAATCGGTTTTCGATGAACCACTTACGTGGGGCTGGGCAACCGCTCTGAGCTGGAACACGGTCCTCGGTCCCATTGAGGCGATCCTGATGGGAAGCCGTGACAACGCCGTGCTGTTCGAATTCCAGATAGGGATGAATTTCTGAGCTTGTTCCGCGATATTGCACCGATATCTTGTCCAATAGCATCGGATTGGCTACCTTACTGATAATCAATGACCTTACCAGGAGTGTTGTATGAAACAGCCACGGATTCTCGTACCAACCGACTTTTCCGAACTCAGTTTACTGGCGTTTCCCAATGCCGTTGCACTTGCCAAATTGCTCAAAGGCAAGGTGACGCCGTTCCATGCCTACATGCAGGTGAATGAACTGGATGGATTTTACTATATGGGCGAAACAAGTCCGGAAGCCGACCTGCGCACTCTTGAAAAATCGCTTCACAAGAAGCTGGAAGAGCTGGCTGCGGAATATGTGGATGAGGAGTTTCGCGCAGAACCGGTGGTGTGCATCGGCAACGCCTCCCGCACCATCGTGGAAACGGGCAGGGATTATGACCTGATTGTCATGAGCAGCCACGGGCGCACCGGTTTTTCAAGACTGATCCTGGGATCCATTTGCGAAAAAGTGCTGCGCACATCCCGCACACCTGTGCTCATTCTCGAGGAGCAAAGCCGGCTGATGCCACTGAGGCGCATCCTGCTTACCACCGACTTTTCCGACAACTCCATCTATGCGTTTGAACCGGCAGCGGAGCTTGCCGAAGCAACCGGCGCCACCATCGACCTGGTCCACATAGTCAGCTTTGAACAGTTCGACACCCTGGCGCAGGCACAGCACGACAGTGAAGAGCGGAAGCTGAAACTGAAGCAGCTCGCAGAAAAATATCTCGGCGACCTGAAAGACCAGGTAGAAACGGAAGTGATCTTTTCAGAAAAGGCCGTTCATGAAGAAATTGCACGAATTACCAAATCACGACCTTACAATCTGGTGGTCATGTCCACCATCGGGCGCACCGGCCTGGATTTCATGATGCTCGGAAGCACATCCTCCAGTGTACTGCGCCATGTTAAAACCGCGGTTTTGAGCGTAAACCCGCTTACTGAGGACTGACCTTGAACCGCTCACATCCCTGTGAGTTTCTCCGGGGAACCGTAATCGAATCAAACCCACTACGACGAACAAAACCGCAAGTAAAATGAAGAACGTGAATATTCTTGTTCCCCTGGATTTCTCTGACCTGAGTCTGAAAGCACTTGAAGCTGCCAGCGTGTTTGCCGAACTGTTTGATGGCGCCATCACTCCCTTCCATTCGTTTATCTCACTGAGCGATGTTGAAATGCCCGACGTATCCTCCAAGGATGAGCTGGCATCCGGTCATGAGGAACTGGAAAAGAAACTGGTGGAAAAACTCAACAAGACGGCAGCAGACAATGCAGAAGCCAAATTTCTGAACGAAGGACTGGTGCAGGTGGGAAATCCTGCCGATGCCATCATTGAAGCCGCTCAGAATTTTGACCTGATTGTTATGACCACGCACGGGCGGACAGGCTTTTCACGGCTCATCATGGGCTCGGTCGCAGAGAAAGTGATACGCTTTGCCCCTGTACCTGTAGTGGTGGTTGAGGAAGGCTCCAAAGTCAAACCGCTGAAAAAAATCCTGCTCACTACCGACTTTTCCGACTACTCCCTCAAAGCCGTTCCGTTCGCGAGGAGTATTGCCGAGGCATCCGGTGCCCATCTGGATGTCATGCATATCGTCAGTTTCGAACAATTTGGAAGCATTCCGCAAATCCAGGCAGCAACCGACACCCGTAAAAAACAGATGCGTGAACTGGTGGATGAGAGGTTCGGCGGCATGAAGGACCAGGTTACCGGCGAGGTCGTATCCACCCAAAAGTCCATCCATGAAAAAATCACCAATATCGCGGACAGCGGAGACTATAACCTCATTGTGATGGCAACCATCGGGCGTACCGGTCTGGAGTACCTGCGGCTTGGCAGCACAGCATCCAATATCGTACGGCACGTGGATACGGCCGTGTTCACGATCAATCCGCGCCGGCTGAAAGGAGCGGAGAGACAGCGATAGTGGCCGGAGTGCCAGTCACGGCCCATTTTCCCATCTGCGTAAAAAAGCTTGCGCCATGTCGTTATTTGTTGTATCATACGCACATATTCCATACATATAACGTACACTCTGATGGATAATACCCATTTGACACGCAAGCAAAAGCAGTTTTTCGACTATATCGTTTCCTACAAAAAGGAGCATGGCATCTGGCCGACCTACCGGGAAATTGCGGATCAATTCGGCTTCAAATCCCCGAACAGCGTCACCCAGAACCTTCAGGCGCTGCTCAGGAAAGGATATCTGGTAAAAACGGATGAAGATGAGTACGATCTGGCACCGGAACACGACGTGGCATTCACTGCCCGAACAGCAAGCATACCGGTGCGGGGACTCATCGCCGCGGGATCCCTTCAGGAAGCCGTGGAAGCCAATCTGGGCGCGATCACACTGGAGTACCTCTTTCCGAACCTGGACCGGATCTATGCGCTGCGGGTTTCCGGATCCAGCATGAAAGATGCCGATATCCAGGATGGCGACTTCGTGCTGCTCATGGATGACGACATCAGAAACGGGGATATCGGTGCCGTGCTCTATAACGGTGAAACCTCGCTGAAGCAGATTTTTTACGGCAAAAACGGACTGCAGCTCAAACCGGCCAACAAGGAGTACGAGGATATCATCATTGAGCCGGATGTATTTGAAGAGGTGCGGGTCCTGGGCAAATACGTGGGCCACGTCAACCGGTCCGGCATTTACAAGCACAATTAAAGCTTGCGGAACGTGTTGGTCCGCGAAATCAGCTGGCCGGCCTTTCTTTCCAGAACATCCTTTCCCGTATTCTTCAGACGTTCTGATTGGGGAATACCCCGCTCAATAGTATAATTTCCCCCCTTGACCGCTTCGTGAAGCTGCCCATCCTTGATCCAGGCCCTCCCTCCGTCATGCTGCAGCCGCTTTCTGTTTTTGATCAGAAATGCCTGTTTGTGAAGATCGGGAAGCTCGTATGTCTGTTGATCGGCGGAATCGCTCATGGCTCCTGGAGATGTCAAATGGCTGTTTGGATTGTGAATGCCGAAAATTACGTCTATCCCCGCTTTTTTCAAATCAGAGAATGAACGGAATGCACTCCCTGAATCTGCATGACCTCGCTTTTTTGAATCGCCGGGCTGCCTTTTTGCTCCGCCGGTCCTGCAACCCCTGCTTCCCGTTATGTTGGATACGTTTTTTGCTTTTAAATTTCGAAATAATCCATTATCTTTATTCTCTTGAGAAAAAACAGTTTTGATCACTCTCCAAAAACGAAACACATGTACGCGATTGTTGAAATAAGCGGGCATCAGTACAAGGTAGCCGAAAATGATGTCATCTATGTTGACAAGCAGAAAGCTGAAAACGATGACAAGGTCTCGTTTGATAAAGTGCTTCTGACCTCAGATGGCAACGGAACGGTCCAGGTCGGCTCCCCCATGCTCGAAAATGCTAAAGTGGATGCCAAAATCGTTGACCAGGTGAAAGGCGACAAAATCATCGTATTCAAGAAAAAACGCCGTAAGGGCTATCAGGTACGACGCGGACATCGCCGGCATCTGACCAGGATCTTAATTGAAAAAATAACCGCTTAAACCCACGGAACCATGGCACATAAGAAAGGTGGCGGATCAACCAAAAACGGTCGCGACTCTGAATCGAAACGACTGGGCGTAAAGCGCTTCGGAGGTGAAATGGTTCGCGCCGGCAACATTATCATTCGCCAGCGCGGCACCAAGTTCCATCCAGGTACCAATGTCGGAATCGGCAAGGATGATACCATTTTTGCCACGGCAGACGGCATCGTGACCTTCCGCAAAGGACGTAACGACCGCAAGACGGTTTCCGTCGAAGCCAACTGATCCCGCCGTTACCATTTTACAGCAAAGCCGTGATGCCTTCGTGACATCACGGCTTTTTTTTGTTTTACAGCCGGCATGATGGTTCCATAGCCCCGGGACTGTTTCGTAACCCCGGCGATAGTTTCGTAACCCCGGCGATAGTTTCGTAACCCCGGCGATAGTTTCGTAACCCCGGCGATAGTTTCGTAACCCCGGCGATAGTTTCGTAACCCCGGCGATAGTTTCGTAACCCCGGCGATAGTTTTTTCCGATTTACCCTGTTTTTTTCACCGCCGCAGGATATCTTTCAGGGATAGCTTCCACCAATCGGAAAACAGTCACCGGACATTCCACATCATACCGAAACCGCGAAAAACATGGCAAAACCGTCTGATCTGTTGCCTGAACTCCCCGGCCTCCCCGGATTGTATACCCGCAACATATATTGCATCGGCAGGAATTATGCGGCACACGCCCGGGAACTGAACAACCCCATACCCGCCAGACCCGTAATTTTCACCAAGCCGCTTTCCAGTCTCACGTTTGACGGGGTCATCCGCATCCCCTCTTTTGTCCGGGAACCGCACTTCGAAACGGAACTGGTGGCCGCTATCGGAAAACCCGGTAAAAATATTGAACGGGACGATGCCCTGAGCCACATTGCCGGATACGGAATTGGCATCGATGTCACCGCCCGGGATATCCAGCAGGAATTGAAAGCGGCGGCACACCCCTGGTTCCTTGCCAAAGGAATGGACACCTTCGCCCCAACCAGCTCATTCCTTCCTTCCGACGACCTGCCCGATCCTGAACAGCTGACGTTCACTCTGTCCGTCAACAGACAGCTTCGACAGTCCGGAGACCCGTCGCTGATGCTCTTCCCCCTACCCGAACTGGTCGCACAGCTCTCACGCTATGTCACCCTGCAGTCCGGCGACCTGCTCTTCACCGGCACACCCGAAGGCGTGGGCCTGCTCCGGGACGGGGACCAGCTGCACGCAGAACTTCTCCTGGGACGGATCGTGCTGGACATCCGCGTGGAAACATCCGACTGACCTCCCATCAACGTTGTCATACATACATCGTATCCATACCAACCACTGTTCCTGACACCCGCAGTCCTGCACCATGCCCCTCAATCCTGACATCACTACCCTGCGTTTCCTGACCATAATCATTGCACTGTCTCTTTGCCAGGTGGCGGCAAACGTGCTTCCTTCCGC
Organism: Balneolaceae bacterium; assembly: GCA_007693825.1. Taxonomy (GTDB): domain Bacteria; phylum Bacteroidota; class Rhodothermia; order Balneolales; family Natronogracilivirgulaceae; genus SKNL01. Next base: position 7,477 of record RECX01000118.1, on the reverse strand, counting down.
TTCACGGGCGCAGGAAAGGCCCTCTTTCCTCTCGGAGGACGCTTCCTGGTTTTGGCCGACCAACGCCAGCCGCTACATGTCCTCTTCTTTTGGTGAAACCCGCGCCGCCCATTTTCACGCCGCCATGGACATCGGAACGTGGGGACATGAGGGCTATGCCGTGTTCGCCTCCCGTGACGGCATCGTGCATCGGGTGGCAGTCGGACCTGTTGGATACGGAAATGTCATCTATCTCCGGCATGACGACGGAACCATCTCACTCTACGCCCACCTGCTCGATTTCCATCCCCGCATCCGAAGTGTGGTCGATTCGCTGCGCCTGCAAAATTACTCGTTTGAGTTTGACCGGAATATGGAAGATTATGAAATCCGCTTCCGGCGTGGACAGCAGATTGGCTGGACCGGCTCGACCGGCGTGGGTCCGCCACACCTCCATTTTGAACTTCGCACCCCTGAGGGACGCCCTTTCAACCCGAAACTGGCCGGTGTTTACATCGAGGATACCATCCCGCCGCAATTTTCCGGACTCGCGGTGGAGCCGCTTTCTTACAACAGCACCGTAAACGGATCCCCCGGGATCTACCGGAGCCGGCCTGCCCGGCGCGGCGGCAGATATGACTTCGGGACCCTGGAAGTGAGCGGCGAAGTGGGCCTGGCCGCCAATGTATTCGACCGGGCCAACGCATCCAACAATGTCCACGCCGTCTATGAACTGAAGATGTACGTCGACGATGAGCTTTATTTTCACTCCCGCGCCGACAGCTTTTCCTATGACGAATCCCGCCAGATGTTCATCGACAGGGTTTTCCCGATTCTGCGCGACGAGCGGCGCGGCTACCAGCGGCTCTATGTCCGCAATGCCAACACTTTGCCCTTCTATCAGGATACCGGGCATACCGGCCGGCTCGACCTTCCGCCCGGCGAGTATGCCGTCCGCATTGTTGCCTCCGACTTCTACGGCAACAGCACCCCGGCGCATCTTCGGCTGCATGTCACGGAGCCGGATGAAGCTCAAATAGCCAACAGATTGCATTTTCCCAGAGGTTATACCGACTGGAGGACACAAAACGGCACTGTAAGCGCCGATGAGCCGCCGGCAACACTTATCTGGCACAAAAACTGGGTGCGGCCCGGTCCGGGAACAACCGAAGCCGCCGGCTCGCCGGAGATTGCGATCCGCCCGCTGGGATCTTTCCGCGACGAAATGCGCATCTACTCCTCCGCTTCTGCCGGACTGCCACTCGATATCGCTGACAGACTCGAGCTGCGAAAAGGCAACCGGGCATGGGTGCTGCACCGGATCCGTCCCGAACACCCGGTAACCATTTACCACGACGGAATGCGCATATCCGTTACCTTCCCTCTGGACGCCTTTTTCGAACCGGTCAGCATGGGCATAGCCGGCACCTATCCCGACTTCACCCTGTTTCCTGACACGGAACCCTTCCGCCGGCCTGCCACCGTCCGCATTCTGTTGGATGAGGACCTGCGCAACCGCGGCGGTATTGGCCTTTATCGCGTAAATCCGCGAAACGGGAGATTATCCCATGTCTCTTCACGCACAGACAGGGACGGGAGCATGATCACCGGCACCATCCGCGCCGGTGGCAGCTACACCATTGCATACGATACCCTGGCCCCCGAAATATCCCGGCCTGACATCGGTAAATGGAGTCACGTCAACCGGTACTATGCTACCGTCAGTGTGGACGATGACCTTTCGGGAATCGACTACCATTCCGCCATTATTCATGTAAACGGGCAGAGGGGAATAGCCGAATATGACCCTGAAAAAAAACTGCTGATATTTCACCACCCGGACTTCCGGCCTCAGCGAACAAATGAAATATCGGTGACGCTGTCTGACCGGGCAGGCAACACGACCAGCAGGACGTTTACCGGTGTGCGATACAACTGACCTCGACGCGGCCGTTTTTGGGCAGGGTCTTGACGGCAACGGCCTCTCTTGCCGGTGGTTCCACAGGGAAATACTCCGCGTAAATCTCATTTACCAAAGCAAAATCCCCCATATCCGCGAGGTAAATGGTGCACTTGAGGACTTTTTCCCAGTCCGAACCGGAAGCCTTGAGCACCTCCCCGAGATTTTTCATCACCTGGCGCATCTGCTCAGCCGTTTCAGGTCCCGCCATTTCACCCGTTTCGGGATGCAATCCAATCTGTCCTGAGCAAAAAATCAACTGGTCATATATAACGGCCTGGTTGTATGGTCCTATGGCAGCTGGTGCATGAATGGTTGAAACCGTTTGTTTAAACATAAGTTTTGGTGTTTATTTTCGTTTCAGAAAATGTAATGAAGCCAGTTGCCCTGTGCAGGTTGCACCGGCCAACTACTTGCCGATGCAGTGAGAAGCTTTGGCACATTACTCGTATATTGCGATAACTGTGTGCTATTCTTACTTTACACAACGAAGTTTCTCAGGTAATAAAACACTTTTTTTAACATAGAGGAAATTTCCCGTCAACAACTGTGGACGGAACACAGTGCCGATCCGGGAACCAGTTCCTCCGCAATCATACAATTCAACCCGTGAAAACAATGAAAATGAAATATTTACCGCAAGCACTGGCTGCCCTGGCAATGATGCTCCTGGTCTGGTCCTGCGCCGCTGACCCGCATATCGAATCAGCCCGCCTCGCCCTGGTGCAACAGGATTTTGAGGAAGTGATCAGATCTGCGGAAGACGCCATTGAGGCCAACCCTGAAAACGGCGATGGCTACTACTATAAAGGGGTTGCCTACGCATCGCTCGCTTCCGACAAACCAGCCGGACAGCGTGTGGATGATTACGAAAGGGCACGTGAAAACCTGATCGAAGCCCGCAGGCTGTACCGGGAGCAGAACGTAACCAGCAATGAAGCTCAAAATCTGGACGACATCCTCATTGAAACCTGGGGATACGAGCACAATCAGGGTGTCCAGCCGCTCAGTTCTGACATCATCAGTTCCCCGGAGGATTCCCTCAGACTGTCGAGGCATCATTTCATCAATGCCACCACGATCAATCCGGACAGTGTGCTGAGCTTCAACCTGCTGGCGGAAGTGAACTTTGCTCTCGGAAATAACGAGGAAGCAGAAGCCATCAGCCGTAAAGTAATCTATGAAATGGAACAGGGCGATCTGTACAACTACTATCGTCTTGCTTTCTTCCTGATTGAGGATAATCGCGATGAAGAGGCCATTGAGCTGCTGCTGGAAGCGCGCGAATTATTTCCCGATGAGATTGAAATCGTACAGGAGATTGCCAATGCCTATCTGAGAGCTGGAAAAACGGATGAAGCACTGGAAGTGGTCCAGGAACTGATCGAACGCGATCCCGAGAACCCCCAGTACCGGCTCGTCTATGCAACCCAGGTCTACCAGATGGTGCAGGATCTCGATGATCAGGTGCGTAAACTCCATGACGAAGCCTACGATATGAGCAGGGAAATCCGGCAGAAAGCCCGTGAACCCGGTGCCGACACGCAGGAGATTGAAAAAATGTTAGAGGAAATGGGAGAAAAGCAGGATTACGCCAATGAACTGATTGATGAATCCTTCCGGTTCTCCGACATTGCCAAAGAAGAATTACTCATGGCCGTGGAAGCAGATCCGGAAAACCCCGATATCCATGCGACCCTGGGTATCGTCTATCAGAACCGCGGTGCGCTTATGCAGGACAAAAGGAATATGACCGAAGATATGGAAGAGGCCGAAGAGTTTGACCGTCAGGCCCGCGAGTATCTGGAAATGTCCCTCCCGCACTATGAAAAGGCAGCGGAACTGGAGCCGGATAACACGGAGCACTGGCTGTCGCTTTTCCGTGTCTACACAAACCTCGGAATGACCGAGGAGGCCGAACGGGCTCAGGAAAAAGCAGGTATGTGATAATGCATCCAGCCCGGCAGCCGAAATGGTTGCCGGGTTTTTTTTTGCCTTTATGGCAGCAGCATCTGCCCTCCTGGCGGCTGTAAAGCGGCACTTCGCGCCAAATCAGGCACGAGCGACATCTGAAGCATTGGCTGCAAACCGGATGCTATTTCCGGATGGATACGGATCCGGTGGCGCCAGCCTTCTGCCATTTGACTGCTGTCACCGTTTGAACATAGAACGCTTATTGAGTATCATTGATAACATCGCTCGCACATGCCACTGCAAGCCGGCCCGTTGCTCACTGCCCATATCTTCCAAACAGATGAAATTCAACACCAAGACCATTCATGCCGGACAGAAGCCCGAAGAGACATCGGGCGCTGTGATGCCCCCCGTCTTTTTCACCTCTACCTACGCCCAGGAAGCGCCAAACAAACACAAAGGCCATGAATACGCCAGGGTGACCAACCCCACACGCACCGCGCTGGAACAGCTGCTGGCCGGACTCGAAGAGGCGCGCTATGCCGCAGCATTCGCATCCGGTTGCGCCGCCATGGACGCGCTTGTCAAAATGCTGAGGCCCGGTGACCACGTGATTGCCACCAACGATCTGTACGGCGGCTCTTACCGACTGTTCACCCAGGTCTTTGAACCCTTCGGCATCCGTTTCAGCTTTGTGGATATGAGCTCCATCGACAACGTGCGGGAGGCATTCACCGGCAAAACCAGGATGCTCTGGATCGAAACACCGACCAACCCGCTTCTCAATATCGTCGACATTGCCGCACTGGCAGAACTCGCATCCAACCAGAAAGCCTTCACCGTCGTCGATAACACCTTCGCGTCGCCCGCGCTGCAGCAGCCGCTTCTTATGGGAGCCGATGCCGTCATCCACTCCACGACAAAATATATTGGCGGACATTCCGACCTGATTGGCGGCGCCGTCTGCACCAGCAACGACGATATCTACGAAAATCTGGCTTTTCAGACCAAGACGACCGGCGCCGTGCCCGGACCCATGGACTGCTACCTGGCCCTGCGCGGTGTCAAGACGCTGGCCCTGCGCGTCCAGCGCTCCTGCGAAAATGCCCGGGCACTCACGGAGTATTTGTCCGGCCACCCCCATGTGGCGGAAGTCCGCTATCCCGGCCTGCCCGGTCACCCCGGTCACGAAATCGCTGCCCGCCAGATGAAAGACTTTGGAGGCATGGTCTCCTTTACCCTGGAACAGGATGACAAGCAGACCGCCGAGCGGTTCATGAGCAACACGCATATTTTCACCCTGGCCGAAAGCCTTGGCGGAGTCGAATCGCTCATCAGCCACCCCGCCAGCATGACACACGCATCCATCCCCAAAGACATCCGTGAAGCGGCCGGCCTGCGTGATTCGCTCATCCGGCTGTCGGTCGGCATCGAGGACATAGAAGACCTCATTGCCGATCTGGACCATGCATTCGAGGAAACCGTCACATGAACACGTGAACCACCCAACCACCCGGCGCCATTAACAAAACGGACAAAAAAACCGAAAAACCCGCTTCCCGCAAGCAACCCGGCCATCCGATTCCATAAAAAGTCCAACCAACCGTTTCCGTAATATCGCCGGGGCAACCGGCAACCAATATCGATGACTCCCGGACGCACATCCATAATGCTTATCCTGGCGATGCTTGTGGCGCTGCCCTTTCTGACAGCCGCCTGCATCAATCCGTTCGCTCCGGGTGAGCTGGAGGGCGACCCCATTGCCGACCTTCTCGGCGACCCGTCGACCATCGAGGGGTTCTACACCCGGTTCCAGAAGTCCTATGAACTGCGGGACACCTCGCTGTACGGGCCGCTCATCCATCCCGAATTCACGTTCACATTCCGGGACTACGAGCGCAATGTGGATGTGAACTGGAGCCGCTCCGAGGAGATGAACAGCACCTACAACATGTTCGCGCGCAGTTACGACATCTCCCTGCGCTGGAACAATATCATAGATCAGTTCGAGGTGGATACGCCCGAAGGTTCCGAAGGTTCGGAACAGGAGTCGATACTGGTGATCCGCCGGTTCAACCTGACGGTGGTGCTGTCGCCTTCCGAACCGGCTTTGCGCAGCGACGGCTCCGCCAGTTTCCTGCTCACGCGACCGGATGAAAACGCCAACTGGCGGCTTGTGTCGTGGCGGGACGAGTCCGATATTTGACCGGATAAGATCCTTGCCAGGCCCCCATCCGGACGGGATATCGTTTGTGTTCGCCGTTTGTATCGTTTTGTATCGTTTATTTGTGATGTTCGGGTTCTCTCCGATTACCGTTATCCCTCAATACAGATCATAATAATTATGGAAGAGGTTGTTGTCATCGATGCCGTCCGCACGCCCATCGGATCATTGGGCGGTGCTTTCAGATCCACTCCCGCGCCGGACCTGGGTTCGGTCGTCATTGGCGCGCTGTTCAAAAACAACCGCCTGAATCCCGACCTTATCGAAGAGGTGGTGATGGGCAACGCGCTCCCGGCAGGCCTCGGACAGGCACCGGCACGGCAGGCAGCCCTTCGCGCCGGCCTCAAGAATACCACGTCCAGCTGCACCGTCAACAAGGTCGGCGCCTCGGGGATGAAAGCGGTGATGATCGCCATGCAGCAAATCCAGACCGGTGATGCCGATATCATGGCAGCCGGCGGCATGGAAAGCATGAGCAATGTGCCGCACTACGACCATGACGCGCGCTTTGGCATCAAACTGGGACATGGCAGGCTGCAGGACGGGATCATACGGGATGGCCTGTGGGATGTGTACAAAAATTTCTACATGGGAAACGCGGCCGAACTGTGCGCATCCACCCACAATATCACCCGTGACCAGCAGGATGCCTTCGCTGAGGAATCATACCGGCGCGCTGCACTGGCACACGACCAGAGCGCGTTTGAAGCCGAAATTGCCACCGTAAAAGTCCGTAACCGCAAAGGCAAGGCAGACGTCATAAGCCGCGACGAGGAGACCGGGCGGATGGATCCCGGCAAAATGCGCAAACTACCCCCCATTTACCAGAAAGAAGGGACCATAACGGCGGCCAATGCCTCCTCGCTGAACGACGGAGCCGCCGCCCTGCTGCTGATGAGCGACCGGAAGGCAAAAGAGCTCGGCCTGCGTCCCATTGCACGCCTCGTCAGCCAGGCCAGCGCCGCACAGGCCCCGGAATGGTTCACGACCGCCCCGGCCAATGCAATGCGCCGCGCCCTCGACCGGGCAGGCAAGACCGTGGCCGACATGGACCTGATTGAAATCAACGAGGATTTCGCCGTGGTAACGCTCATCAATACCGAACTGCTGGATGCGGATCCCGCCAGAGTCAACGTGCATGGCGGGGCCATCGGGCTCGGCCACCCCCTTGGCTGCTCCGGCGCACGGATACTGGTGACCCTCATCCACGCACTCCGCCGCCACGACAAAAACTATGGATGCGCCGGGATCTGCAGCGGCGGCGGCGGCGCATCGGCCATGGTGGTAGAGCGATTGTCCTGAAGCAGTACGGCAACCCGTGCGGATGGAAGTCCCCGTCCAGATGTCAGCCTGCACTATTTCCACATGCCGGATGATTATCTCAGCCTGCACTATTTCCA
>RECX01000015.1 GCA_007693825.1 Balneolaceae bacterium | reverse complement strand
CGCTGAAGCTGCACATGGCGGGCGCCCGCAGCCTCAGCGATGGTTTGCGCAGCTTTGTCGGCTCCGGCGGCTTCTATTGGTCAAGTTCGGTGTCCGGTACGCGGGCGCGGGTCCTGGGCTTCAGTAGCGACAGTGTTGACATGAGCCGCCCCCGCGGCCGGGCGCATGGGCGCTCTATCCGCTGCATCAAGGATTAGTTCTAATATTCGAGATGACTAACAATGCCAACCCCAACCGCATACACCTGCACAAAATGTGATTTCCAAGGTTCAGCATTCGGAACCTGGGGAGCCTATTACTATTTGGCCGGGAATCAGGAAATATCCATAAACAGAAGGACGGCTCTTTGTTTCAGCTGCAATAGAATCACAACAGCCGAAGTTCTGCTGAAAGACGATCATCCTAATTACCCTGGATTTGAAGAACGAAAGCAGCTGCTCAGTGGAAGCTTTCACACTGACAGAAAGATACTGAGTACAGATTCGGTTATTTTCGTATCCGGTAGAAGCAATAGAAGGAAAGGAAATGATGAATTTGTTTGTACCTATGTTGGCGCCTATAATTATAAGTTGCTGAAATTCAGTGTATTATAAGTGTCAATGTGACCCCACCAGGACTCGAACCTGGATCTAAAGCTTAGGAGGCTATCGTTCTATCCGCTTGAACTATGGGGTCAAATTCTGTGGCTGTAAATGTAAAGGTTGATTCGAAAAAATAAAAACGTCTATTCGGGTGAACATACACTTTTCAAAATAACAACTATTTTGAGCAAATATTCTTAAAAAATCCGGAGTATGGGACGGCGACCGCATCCGCTTTGAACGATTTCTGTCACTCAATCATTTGTTTTAAGTAGGTGAAAGTACCGTTTTGCATGAACAGGCCGAATTCACTTACAAAAAACAGAGAGGTTATTATGGATAAGAATCTGACCATCACAATTGGCAAATATCTGTTTGCCATTCCTTTCCTCGTATTCGGGATATTTCATTTCATGGATGCACAGGGTATGGCCGGCATGGTTCCCGGATTTATTCCCGGCAGTGTTTTCTGGGTCTACCTGACCGGACTGGCGCTCATCGCCGCGGCTGTTAGTGTCTTCCTGAATCAAAAAGTGGTTTTGGCAATGCAGCTGCTGGCACTGATGCTGATCATTTTTGTCCTCACGATCCATCTGCCCGCCACGATCAACAATATGAATGAGGCACCAAACCTGCTGAAAGACCTGTCACTGGCCGGCGGAGCGCTTCTACTCTCGGCTCACGCAAGTGCCAGCGCTGCAAGGTCAGAGTAACCGGCCGGCGCAGTACGCGGCAAATGCAGTCCGCAAATCCGGTATTCAGCAAATGCAGTCTGCGCCAAATGCAGTTCGCAAAAAACGTAGTCCGAAGCAAATCCAGTCCGCAAATCCGGTATTCAGCACATGCGGGTTGCGCCAACTGCAGTTCGCAAAAAATGCATTTCGCAGTAAAGACTGTTACTGGTGGATGCTATTCTGCCCTTTACAGATCCCCCAGCTGGTCCCGCAAAAACCGAACCACTTCACCGCGCACCTTGTCGTGTTCCGTCGACCGGTACGCCGATGTGATTACATGGGCTCCGGCATCGGGAAACGCACGGAATGCGCGGTTCTGAGGGGGCGTGCCAAGCTGTTGCTCCATTGCCCGGATGGCTGACAACGAGACGATTTCATCCCGGTTGTCCTCATCCTTGTAGTAGTATCCCGTGAATACGGGTTGCGTGATCATGGCATAGAGGGAGTCACTGAGGAGCTCCTCTCTCATGTGCTCCAGGACTCCCAGGGCTTCCATATGATAGTTCATGTACCAGTAGCGGGCGTGATCATCATTGTCAGGATCGTTCTGGAGGTATGGCCCGCCCAGGAACAGCTTCGCAATGCGCCGGGCCCATGCCCTGTCGAAAAAGCCGGATCCCGGTATGGCAAATTCAATAAGCGGTGCAAAAAGCACCAGCGCATCCACCCGGTCAGGATGCGAACCTGCAAGATGCAGGGCCAGCATGCCACCCATGGAGTTGGCGGCCAGGATCACTTTTTCGCCAAGGAGGTTGCCTGTGGACAGGGCAAGCCAGGCATCGGCAATCAGGGAATCCGGATCCATGCCGGAGAGCGGTTCGGTGGTCCTCAGTCCGTGTCCGTGCAGCCGGGTGATGTACAAGTGGCATCCCAGATCCCGCGCCACGCGGGCATGGACCGGCGACCCTTCGCCTTGGCTGGCCGAAAAGCCATGAATGTAGACGATGCTGCAGGGCGCCTGCCGGTCGCGGTAGGCCTCGTTCCAGATGATCCGGGCGTGATTGTCGGGGCGGAGCGGACGGGATGCCAGCTCCTTGCGCCGGACCATTTCCCCGGCCTCCTCAACGGTAAAACCGGGATCGGGCAGTTCGGCGGGCAGGGTGATGTCCGGCATCGGGTCGCCCGGACGTAGCAGCCAGAACAGGAACAGCACAACCACCCCGGCAAGGGTGAACAGGATGCGCCGCAGTTCCATGAACCGGCTGCGTTTGTGATGCGCCTTTTCGGAACTTCCGGCCGGCAGGGGACGCATCCACCGGAATCGATCTGACGAAATTTGCATGGTCGCAATGATAATTACCGGGAAGACGTTATTTTAAACAAATTACATAACAATTGCCTAATCACCTGGATGCCAGCGTGCAGAGTTGCCGCGCGTGAAACCGGTTCACAGCGGCATCTTCACATACACTGATTTATGAACGGATTCCGAAACATTCTATTGGTCCTGCTGCTATCCACGCTACTGTTTCATGGACGGGGTATCGGTAACGCCCAGCCGATCGGCACATGGAGTTCGTTCACATCCCAGTCAACGGTCCTGGATGTGCTGCACGATCCGTCCGGGAGGATCTGGTCGGTGACGGAAGGGGGCATATTCATGGTTGAGGAAGGTGAAATTGTCCGGAATCTCACAACTACCGACGGCATGTACCGCATCAGGCC
>RECX01000043.1 GCA_007693825.1 Balneolaceae bacterium | reverse complement strand
GAAGTGGCGGGCAGTGCCGAACTGAAAGAATTTGAATGGGACCATGTCCGGCTGGATTCCATCCGCTTTGCCTTTGATGTGGGCGAGGGCCGCCTGCAGACCGACGCAACAATCTGGCATGATGACATGACACTGGTACGATCCGAATTTGAACTGCCTTTTGAACCGGTAGAGCCAGGTGAACGTAACAGTGACTTTTTCGACAGGCCCGTGCAAGGCTACTTACGCATCCAGCCGTTTGATATTCACATGTTTGAAGCGCAGCTTGTTGGACTCGGCCTGGAGCAGACAAGCGGTGAATTTTCATTGTCCACCGACCTTTCCGGCACAGCCGGTGCGCCGGAGCTGACCGGCGGACTCTTTTTGAGAGACGGACTCCTTTCCGACGTGGCAATCGACTCGCTTGTGATGGAGTGGGATTACGACCACAGAAGAAGTGATATCATCTTCACTTCACGCATCCATTCGCTCGGTCAGAAAGCTGCGGACATTCAGGGCAGCGTTCCGCTGCACATGGATTTCCAGGCGATGGAGTTTCGCGGACCGGATCCCGATGACGAGATAGAACTCACCATTTTCACCAGGGATTTTGATATTGCCGCGTTCAATGATTTTCTGGATCCGGCGCTGCTGCGAAACCTGCAAGGCAAACTGAATGCCGATATCGCGTTGAGCGGAACCATGAGCGAGCCCGGGGCGGAAGGTACCCTGGCACTTTCCGGCGGACAGGTGCGGCTGGTGGAGAATCAGGTAACATTGCGCAATATCAGCATGGACGTGCATATGGAGCCCGGACGCGTAGTATTGCAGGAACTTTCCGTGCAAAGTGTCGGCTCCTTCACGGGAAGAGGAGAGATTACACTGGCCGGTGTGATGCCCGACCAGATAGACCTCAATTTCAGGGCTGCCAATTTTCGTGCCTTCAATACCCGTGACATGGAGATATACGCGGGAATGAATGTAAACATGACCGGCACACTTGAGGAGCCGTTCCTCTCGGGTACCGTACGTTGGGAGCGGGGGACGCTGTACCTGGACGATTTCGGCGAGCGGGAGGTTGAAGAAGTGGTCCTGGAGGAAGAAGACGCCGACGAACCGTTTGGCCCGGAATTTTTTGAGCGTCTGGCCATGGAGCTGACGTTCAGTGTGGACCGAAATGCGTTCGTCCGCAACCGGCGCGACCCTGAGATATACCTGGCATTACGGGGTGAAATCGACATCCTCAAGGAGGCTTTCGGGGAACTGCAATTGTTCGGTGACATGAGTGTGACATCGGGGCACGTGACCACATTCAACAAGCGGTTTCAGCTGGAGCGCGGGGATGTGACCTTCAGTGGTGACCCGATGGAGCCGGAGCTCAACATCCGCACCCTGTACCGGCCGCGCCAGCAGTACGAGGAGATCAGCATCTACTATATCATCACCGGGAACCTTTCCGATCCGGAGTTCGAATACGATAGCGAGCCGGAAATGGAACTGCAGGATATCATCAGCTACACACTTTTTGGCCGGCCGTTCCATGCCCTGGCCGGATGGGAGCAGACCATGTCCGGTCGGTCCAATGGCAGCATGGCCACCAATCTCGCCGTCGATATCATGCTCGACCGGATCGAAAGCCTGGCTGCTGACCGGCTCGGGATCGATGTGATCGAAATCGAGAACTCACGTCGGGGAGGGGGGGGCACGAGCATCAAGGCCGGTAAATTCGTCTCCGACCGGTTGTTCATCGCATTCCTGCAGGAGCTGGGAGGCACGGATTCTGCACGCCAGGTGATCGTGGAATACATACTGACACGCAACCTGGAACTGATTTTTACCGCCGGAGATGATTACCGGAGCGGGGTGGATGTGCTGTGGCGATATGATTACTGACATTTATCCATTTTATTGGTATATATCGCCTTGCGTAAATCCCCCGTTATAACTGGCCGGGGTACTCGTCAGCAATGAAAGAAAGCACAAGTATTGCACGAATGTCAGAAAAAGAAAAAAAATCACCAGGAAAAAAAAGCACGGACACCAGTCCGGATGATGCCGAAGTGACCCGGTCGTTGTCCCGGTACCGGGAGCAGATCGACCAGCTGGATGAGCAGCTGATCCGTACCCTGGCGGAGCGGCACAAGGTGGTGCGCGAAGTCTTTTCCAACAAGCTGTCGGAGAGCGCCTTCATCCGCGATGCGCGTCGCGAGGAAACCCTCCTGCGGAAAGTCCGCGAGATGGCCATGGATGCGGGCATCGATCCGTACTTCACCGAGCAGCTGTTCCGCGATATCATTTACCAGTCCGTTCGCTTCCAGAGCCATTCGCTGCTGGACCACAGCAACAACAAGCTGGAAGTACGCACTATTACAGTCGCTTACCAGGGCACACGCGGCGCGTACAGCCACCAGGCGGCCATGCGGCACTTTTCGGAGCGCTACGATGACGTCCGTTGCATCGGGTTCAAGACCTTTGAACAGGCGGCCATGGCCATGGTGGAGGGCGAAGCCGACGTGGCCATCCTCCCGATAGAAAACACGACGGCCGGATCCATTAATGACTCTTATGACCTGTTGGCGGACAAGGACCTGCATGTCACCGGCGAAGAAGTTCTCAAGGTGAATCACTGTCTGATGGCGTGTGAGCCGACGCCTCTGGAGGAGTTGCGCAGGATCCGGTCGCATCCGCAGGCGCTGTCGCAGTGCAGCCGTTTTCTGGCCAAGCTGACCAATTGTGAGATCCAGCCGTACACCGACACGGCCATGGCGGCGCAGAAGATCATGGAGGAGGGGGATCCGACCCAGGCGGCCATCGCCAGCTCCTATGCTGCGGAGCTGTACGATCTGCACATCCTGGCCAAGGACCTGGCCAATCAGCCGGGCAATTACACGCGGTTCGTTATTGTTTCGCGGGAGCCGATGGTATGCGACCCGCGTATTCCGACAAAAACGTCGCTGCTTCTGGCAACGGTGCATGAGAAGGGAGCGCTGCTGCAGTGCCT
>RECX01000016.1 GCA_007693825.1 Balneolaceae bacterium | reverse complement strand
CTTCCACTACATCTCCAACTTCAAGATTGAGGCTCTCGAGCAGGCCGTCAATGGCACCCAGTGTCAGGGTGATCTGGTTGGCATTGCCGTCGTTGTCGGCAGGAATGCTTACTACGGGCGGATCAAAGTCGCCGCCGCGCACGTCAAGATGCCAGGTGTATTGCAGATCACCTTCAACATTCAGATCTGCTTCTTCCCAGGTGATGACCACTTCGTCATCGGGGTCGCCTTCCACCAGAAGCTCGGTGCCGTCGGGCGGGCTCAGCAATGCAAACGTGCCGATTTCCGGTTCAACTACAGCGGTAATGACCAGGTTGTTGACAGCCAGACCTGAGCGCAGGGAGCCGCCATCGCCATCGGCGTTAGAGAACTGCCAGCGGAACCAGGCGGTTTCGCCGGGAGCCAGCGGTTCAAACGCAACGCCATCTCTTTCAAGGGCTGTGATGTCCACAGTACCGGAAACAGTGGTTCTGTTTTCGGCAAGAGAGCCGTTCACCTTGGTTCCTACTGTTGTTTCCGATGAAGGGTTATCCGTTGAAAAAATATCCTCATCAAATGATTCCGGATCTTCCGGGTCATCATCATATTTCAGGCGCAGTCTGTTGCGGCGGTCGCCGATAAACCAGGCTTCCACGTCGTAACTCACCTCGAATTTACTTATGGGCTGATCCGTGTTATTGGTGAATGCGAAGAAAAGTCTTCCGTCACGCAGATCAACGGGGGCGCGTTCGCGAATTCCGAATGAGTAATCACCGTCACCAGCTGTATATGCGGCAAATCCACCATATGCTTCATCCGGATCGCTGGTGTCGAAATCACCCACACCGGTGAAGGGATTGTCGATACGGTCGTCCCAGGTTACCGAGAAAAATTCCGGGAGGGTTGCCCGGCTGCCCCGATAGTCGTTGAAATCCTGGGTGTAGGTCATCAGGTCATTCGTAAAGGAGAACGCAATCACGCCACGCTCCAGATCGATCGCAAAAGCGACGTCGGCAAACTGCACCAGATCGGCGAATTCGGCCGTGACCGTCCAGTCGGCTTCCAGCACATCGCCGACATCCAGATTATTGGCCTTAAGGAGTGCCTCAATGGCACCCAGTGTCAGGGTAATCTGGTTGGCGTTGCCGTCGTTGTCGGCAGGAATACTTACTACGGGCGGATCAAAGCTGCCGCCGCGCACGTCAAGATGCCAGGTGTAAACAACATCAGCATCAATATTCAGATCGGTTTCTTCCCATGTGATGACTACTTCACCGTCGGGTTCTCCTTCCACCAGCAGTTCTGCACCGTTGGGGGGACTGAGAAGTGCGAATGAACCGATGGCAAGGGGATTATTCACGTTTTCAATAAGCACATTGCCATAGTAGTGGGAGTTCCATGATCCGCCACGCTCTGCCATAAAGGCAATTCTGCGTCCGTCGCCTTCCTCATGCACGGACAGGTCGACTGTAAAATTGATGGCGTCCCGTTCCAGTCCGAATGATTCAATCAGCGTGAACGTGGCCGGGTCGGCCGGATCCGAAATAAATCCGACATGCACACTGTCGGTGGCATCGCCTGCCGTTGCGAAGTGGGCATCGAAACGCAGTCTCAGCTCACTGAAATCAAGGTCCGTGTGAAGCTCCGGGGTGATGGCCATGGGGCCATCTGTGGGACTGGGAAGTCGCATCGAAAAACCTGCAATCTTATCGCTCCAGGTGGAAAGGCCAACATTCCCGATAGTTTCCCAGCCCTCAGGAAAGACCGGTGCTTCCGGATCGGCTTGATCTGAAAAATCCTCATAGTGTGGAAGTTCTGATATTACCTGTGCTTCGGAATCAGATGCCATGGCACCTAATAGTCCGATGCCCAGCAGAAATACCAAAACACCTCGTAGCATTCTGATAGTCATATTACTCCTCCTTTTTTGTTGTTGTGTCATGGTGCGGGAACCCTCTGTCCTGTCGGCCAGGAATAGCCAAAAATCATGCTGCTACTATGTGATGAACCTGCAACCATGTAGCTATGCTGCTTTTATTTGTTAAACCTGTAGCTCTATAATAGTTCTGCTACTACCCAATACAATATATGCCTGCTTGATCCAGCCAGCTGAAGATGCAAGCCTGCAATGCTTTCATTTATACCAAGAAGGGTTACAAGTGCAAATATCCCTGTTGTTCATACCTGTACACTGGACATAAAATGACGAAAAAAAATCCAACTAACAAACATTTCTCTCTTATCAAAAAACTTTACCCGATAAAAAAACGGCTGCCCGGAATCGATATCCGGACAGCCGTTGTCAAATGTGATCAAAACTGTGATGGGTACCTCTGTTCTGTCACATATGAGGTCCCACCATCAGACTATACTTATTTGATCAGGGTCATCTTGCGGGTCTGGACAAAGCTGCCCGCCTGGATGCGATAGATGTACACACCGCTGGCTACGCGCGTACCGTCAAATTCCACGGTATGTGCGCCTGCTTCGCGCTGTTCGTTGACCAGTGTTGCCACGCGCTGCCCGGTGATGTTGTAGACATCCAGACGGACGTCCATCGTCTCGGGAAGCGTGAACTGGATCTTCGTGGCCGGGTTGAACGGGTTGGGATAGTTCTGGTTCAGCGAGAACTCGTAAGCCCGCTCCACATCGGAGCTGGTCGGGAGGATGCGGGTCAGGCTGATGCTGAACGGATCGACAGCAAACTCAACCCAGCCGCCAATTTCGGCGGTGACCGTCCAGTCACCTGTGAACGTGGCGCCTTCCTCGATACCAAGTCCGGCAAGGGCGGCATCCACCTGGCCTGCGGTAAGGGTCAGCGTAGCGGCCTGACCGTTGCGGTCGGACACCAGGCTCAGAGCAGGATCACCAAATTCACTGCCCGGAACGTCAATGTGCCAGGTAAAGCGCATGCTCCGGAAGGCGGACCAGTCTTCGAAATCCTCGTCCAGAACGATCTCGTCAAAGGTGAAGCTGTCCACCATGACATCGTCGAGGTAGAACGAACCGGA
>RECX01000307.1 GCA_007693825.1 Balneolaceae bacterium | reverse complement strand
TTCATCAGCGGCTTCAGCGGCAGCCAGGAGTACATCGCCGACTACCTGCTGGAGGAGGTCCTCAGCCGTGCGCCCGCTGCGCTGATCGACTTCCTCCTGCGCGTCTCGATCCTGGATCGATTCTCTGCATCGCTCTGCCAGGCGCTGACGGACGAGCCCGACGGCGAGGCCATGCTCCACGACCTGTTGGCCCGCAACGCGTTCCTCATCCCGCTCGACGCCGAGCGGCAGTGGTTCCGTCTCCATCGCCTGTTCGCCGACCTGCTGCGCGCGACCCTGCAGCGCGACCGGGCCCCCCTCGTGCCATGCCGTGGTCCTTCGCAGCGCCGGCGCCACGGAGAGCCGGGTGAAAAAGCGCACTTTCGTCTCATCGGCCAGTGATGAAGACGATGACGTTGAGATTGACGATTCCTCCGACGACATCGATCTCGGTGATGAGGATGCCGCCGACGATGATGATGCCAAAGAAGACTGATATTGCCCCGGCAACACCCCGGAACCAGGGGGTCCTTTCGGTCTGGATAAGGGCTTGCAAACTTGAAAAGGGCCATTATTAATGGTATCTTCAGTAGATTTGTATGTAAGCATTATCTTATAGTCTGCCCGGCATTGTCAGGGCGGACCTGATCATTATTCAAAAGACCAATAAACCATAAGGACTCGTATAATATGTCAAGAATTAAAGTAGGAATTAACGGTTTTGGACGAATCGGCCGGCTTGTGACCCGCGCCATTCTCGCAAACTACAACGACAAGATCCAGGTCGTAGCGGTTAACGACCTGACGGATGCCAAGACGCTTGCGCACCTGTTCAAGTATGACTCTGCCCAGGGCAAATTTGACGGCGAAGTACGCGCCGAAGGCGATTTTCTGATTATCAACGGTGAGAAAATCAAGGTAACAGCTGAAAGAGATCCTGCCAATCTTAACTGGGGCAAAGACGGAGTCCGCACCGTTGTTGAGAGCACCGGTTTCTTTACCAGCAGCGATACCGCTTCCAAGCACCTTCAAGCCGGCGCCAAAAAAGTTATTATCTCGGCTCCTGCAAAAGGTGATGTCAAAACCATCGTACTGGGTGTGAATGACGAAGGCATTGCCGACGAGGTGAACCTCTATTCGAACGCCAGCTGCACCACCAACTGCCTGGCTCCCATGGTA
Organism: Balneolaceae bacterium; assembly: GCA_007693825.1. Lineage (GTDB taxonomy): Bacteria > Bacteroidota > Rhodothermia > Balneolales > Natronogracilivirgulaceae > SKNL01. The sequence goes on along the minus strand of RECX01000307.1, from coordinate 13,440 downwards.
AAGGTCCTCGACGAGGCCTACGGGGTGGAGAAAGGATTCATGACCACCATCCACGCCTACACCGGCGACCAGCCGACCGTTGACAGCCCGCACAAGGACCTGCGTCGTGCACGCGCTGCCGCCGTGAACATCGTGCCCACATCCACCGGAGCCGCCAAAGCGGTTGGTCTCGTTCTGCCGCATCTTGATGGCAAGCTTGACGGTGGCGCCATGCGCGTACCCGTTCCTACCGGCTCACTGACCGACTTCACCGCTATTGTGAAGAAAGAGGTGACCAAGGATGAAGTGAACGCCGCGTTCAAGAAGGCCGCCGAAGGCCCGCTCAAGGGAATTCTTGAGTACACCGACGAGCCGATCGTTTCCACCGATATCATCGGCAATACCCACTCCACCATCTTTGATTCCGGTATTACCAAAGCCTCCGGAACACTGGTGAAAGTGGTTGGATGGTACGACAATGAGTACGGCTACTCTGCACGTACTGCCGATCTGATTGTCCGCATCGGATAATCCTGATTTAGAACAGCAGGGCGGTCCGGTTTTCCGGGCTGCCTGACGCTGTTTTTGTTCTTTTATTTATGGCCGGTGTTCCGTACTATTGGTGTCCACCGGCAATTGCGGGATGTAGCGCAGCCCGGTAGCGCGCCTCGTTCGGGACGAGGAGGTCGCAGGTTCAAATCCTGTCATCCCGACTTCCCAAAAATCCAACTCATTTGCATGCATGGGTTGGTTTTTTTTTATCTGTACGGCACCTCCACCTCTTCCCGATGAAAAAATTATTTTCTTGCCTGTTCATCTCGGCTTTGCTGTTTTCATGCGGCACCGAAAGCAAACCCACTTTTACCTTGTCAACAAACGTTTCCCCGCCGGAAGGCGGATCGATAGAACCCTCAGAGGGGGTTTATCCGGAAGGCGAGGAGATAGTGTTGCTGGGTACTCCAAATGAAGGATGGAGATTCACCCGATGGGACGGCGACCGGAGTTCGTCAGATAACCCGCTGTCACTTTCCGTAAACCGGGACCTTTCCATTACCGGGGTTTTTGAAAAAAGAACCTACCCGCTGCATATCACCATCCAGGGAGAAGGAACGGTCGCCGAGAAAGTTGTGCAACAGAAATCAACGGAATACCCCATTGAGACCGTGGTGAAACTTACCCCGGTTCCGGCAGAGGGATGGCATTTCCTGGAATGGGATGGTGATCTGAAAGGGAGTGAAGCCCCCGAAACAATCACCATTACCGATGAAACAAATGTTACAGCCATATTTGAGCGGAATATCTACCAGTTGAAGGTCTCTGTACAGGGCAAGGGCACGGTAGAAGAACGGATAATCCGGCAGAAGACAGTTTCGGACTACCCTTTTGAAACAGTGATCGAGCTGACTCCCCTCGCACAAAATAACTGGTATTTCCATGAGTGGGGAGGAGATATTGGCGGATACGAAGCCCCCAAACTGATCACCATGACAGGTGATAAAAATGTGAGCGCACTATTTGAGCCCATGATAAAAATATTTGGCGGGACCCGGGCTGATCTGGGATATGCCATCGACCACACCGCCGATGGCGGTTATGTGCTGACCGGACAGTTCCAGTCAAATAACGGCGATTTTGAAAATATGGACAAGCTCGGTGGCGTGATTGATGTGTTTGTCCTGAAAATTACATACAGCGGAGAAATCGAGTGGATACAGATACTCTCCGGCAGCAACAGGGACGAAGGACGATCCATCAGGCAAACTTCTGATAATGGATATATTCTGGCCGGCAGCACGTTGTCCGGCAACGGGGACTTTGCCGGTGAGAGGACCGGATCCAGATTCGATAATGATATTTTTCTTGCTAAACTTGATTCGGAAGGGAATAAAGTCTGGATTGAAACATTCGTCGGCAGCAAAAATGACAGGGCTAATTCTGTTGTTGAGTCTGGCGATGGCGGCTACGTGGTAACAGGTGCTGTCCGTTCAAGTGACGGTGATTTTGGTGGCGTGGACCGAATTTCATCCGATATTTTCGTCCTTAAAGTGAGCGCCAGCGGCCAACTTGAATGGAAGAAGACCTATGGAGGGAGTGGAGACGACTCCGGATCTTCCATTATCCCCGCCTTGGATGGCGGCTATGTGCTGACAGGCGGTACCCGCTCAAATGACGGAGATTTCAGCGGGATGAACAGGGGGAGTTTTGATGTTTTTGTGATGAAACTGGACTCCAACGGTAATATGGAATGGAGAGAAACGTACGGCGGGAGTGATTACGATTTTAGCCATGCAATCATGGCAGCCGGTGATGGCGGCTATGTGCTGACGGGACGAACGGTATCCAATGACGGTGACTTCGAAGGCAACTTACGGGGAGAATCAGATATTTTTGTCATTAAGCTGGATCCCCGGGGTGCTGTCGAATGGACACAAACCTATGGCGGCAGCGCACAGGACTCTGGTCATTCCATAACGCAGGCAATTGATGGCGGATTCGTTTTAACCGGGAGTGCCTTTTCGAATGACGGCGACTTTGCCGGAGCTAATAAAGGTGAATTTAGCATTCCCGTTGTGAAAGTGGATGCCGCAGGAAACAGGGAATGGGTCCGGGTGTTCAGTGGAAGCCGCAGGGACATGGGCATGTCCATTGTCACTTCGAATGATGGAACCTACGTACTCACAGGATCTACCTCTTCGAATGACGGCGATTTCGAAGATATTAAAAAGGGCAACGGGGATATCATTGTGATAAGGATAGATCAGGCAGGAAATCTCGTTCCGCTCCGTAAGTCGCCCGACCTGCAGTAATCCTGATCAGCTTCGGTCCCGGCATGGATTGCGTTTTCGAAATTCCATCATGAATCTCAGCTTCCTGAAACGCTGTTGTTCGGCAGGGTGAAGGTGAATGTCGTGCCTCTCTTTATTTTGCTCTTGCCGGTCAGCACGCCGCCATGCCGGTCGATCATCTCCTTGGTCATCACCAGGCCCAGGCCGGATCCCGACTCCTTGCCGGTTCCTTTGGTCGTGACCGTTTTTTCCTTCGCAAGGATTTTTTCAAGCGTCTCCTGATCCATCCCCACCCCGTTGTCGATGATGCTGATTTCCGTATGGCTTTTTTGCCGTTGCGCCTCAATGGTGATCTTGCCGTCGCGGCTGGTGAATTTGATCGCATTGCCCACCAGGTTTCTCAAAATGGACTGCAGCATGTTGCGGTCGGCATGGACCGTGATATCATCCGGGACACGTGCCTCGAGCCGGATGTCCTTGCTGTCCGCCAGGCTTTTCAGCAGGTCCGAGATCTCCTTCACATTTTCAGCGAGATTTTGCGGAGTGGGCGAAAACGGCATCTTGCCGGTTTGAAGCGAGATCCAGTCCAGCAACTGGTTCAGCAGCGAAACCGCCAGGTTGGATGAGTTGATGATCTGGGCGAGCATCTCCCGCCGCTCGTCCTCTTCCAGCTCCTCGTACTCTTCCTGCAGCATGGATGCGAACCCGAGGATGCCCTGGAAAGGCGACCGCAGGTCATGCGAAACGATCTTGATCATCCGCTCATTGGTGAAATTCGTGTCCCGCAGCTCCTGCTCCACCTCTTCCCGCTGCTTGATTTCGTTTTCCAGCTCCCGGACCATCAGCTTCAGGTGGTTTGTCTGCTCACGGACCCCGTCCGCCAGTTCCTTGTTTCTCTTGCGCAGCAGCACCGAATTCCACCGGATCAGCCCGAAGATAATCGCCATTACGATAAGAAAATAGACGCCAAGCATCACATTGCCGATCCACCACGGCCGCTGGATCACAAAACTGATGGATAGCGGCTCGGTCCAGTTGCTGGAACTGCGCGATGCCCGCACCTCGAACGTGTAACGGCCCGATCCCTGGAAAAACGGTGTAAAAACGGGACTGGTAGTGGGCTCCGACCATGCGCCCCCGCGGCCGGCAATGCGGCTTTGATAGACGATTTCGCCGGACGGGAAATCCAGGGTGGTGAACGCAAAGGTCATGTAGTCGGTGTCATTGTCCAGCCGCTGCTCCTCCGTCGTAGTGAACACCGTGTCCCCGACACTCCAGTAGCGGAGCCGGACCGGCGAAGTCTGCGTTTCGAACCCGGCATTATTGTAGAAAGCGGCGCCCAGGTTGGTACCCATCCACACATATCCGCTGTGATCCACGAACACGGCGCCGTGGCCGAAGTTGGTGGATACGAGTCCGCTCACCGTCGAAAAACGCCGGATCTCAAGGTCACCGGTCCCGGGATATCTGATGGAGAAGAGATGGCGATTGGACCCGACCCAGAGGTCGTCGCCGGTCTGGCGGATCCACCGGACATTCCCGTCGTCCAGGTCCGCAACTTTGCCGAAATATGGTGTGGCGGCAAACGGATCAAACCGGTACAGCCCGTCCGTGGAACCGATCCACAAGTACGTATCATTCCCGGGATGGATATAGGAAAAAACGCTGTTTTCGGGAGGATGCTGCCCGAACTCATCCCACGAAACGGGTATGAAGCGATTCCTGTCGGTGTGGTACCAGGCCAGGAATCCGGCTGCACCCGATATCCAGATGAGTCCGTCCGGGGTGCGCGTAATGTTGGATACGGGCCGGGTTATGCCGCTGGCGGCCCCCATTGTCCTCGCCGATCCGGCCTGCTCATCAAAATAGAGCAGTTTGCCGGTATTTGTGACCATCCAGAAGTGCCGGTCGCCGACGATCACGCTGGCGGTGATATCGCTGTTGTTGTCCAGCTGCCTGAGGAGTGCTCCCTCACCGGTGAGCACATCCAGCACATGGATTCCGCCGTCAGCGAATGCGTAAATCCTGCCGCTCTTCCCGCTGTAACGGATGCTGTGGATCAGCTGTCCGTCCAGGTAGCCCAGTTTCGTGAACAGCGACTCCCCCGGAGCCCGGTGGAAGAACCCTTCGTGGGTGGCAATCCAGAGGTGGTCCGCCCGGTCCCGCACCACACCGGTGACATAGCGGCGCGGCAGGCCCTCATCCGGACCGATATTGCCAAACGGCACATTGGGGATGAAGGCGATTCCGTGATCCGTTGCGGTCCACTGGTTGCCGGACCGGTCAAAATAGATGTGCTTGATGTAGTCTGAGAAAAACGAACGCTGCCCGATTTTATCAAATGTTTCCGGGTGGATGCGGATGGTGCCGGAGCCATCGGTCCCGGCCAGCACGGTGCCGTCCGGGGCAACGGCCATGTTGTCAACGGTCGTTCCGCGCGTTGCCGGCACAAACCTGCTGGAAAGCACGCTCCGGTTGTCCGGATCCCAGGTCACCAGATACAGTCCGAAGACGCTTCCCACCCAGTACCGTGAATCGTCGGCGTGCCGTATGCCGCGAAGCTGTGACGGCAGCCCGGTATTGGCGACACGTACAGCCGCAGATCCTCCCGGGGGAAGGTAGAGCAGGTTGTTCCCGGCAGTAGTGATCAATACTCCGCCGCGCCGGTCGTTTTCGAAAGAGAACGATCGCACCAGGTTGGTCTGCGGTATCAGAGTGAAGCCGAATTCAAGCTCGCGTACCGTTTCCATGACAGTGCCACGGTTTGGTTCCGCCGGCCGGCCGGTTCCGCCCTCTGTCCCTGCCTGCCCGGATTGATTCCGTTGCGGTGCATCCAGCACATATATCCTGTTCTGTCCGGCAGCCAGAATGCGGCCATCCGTAGTCTCATGAAGGGCCCGGATGCGGTAGTCACCGTCCGGCGCCGTAAAGGGGATGCGGGTGAAGCTGTCGGGCAGGGGTGATGCGTTTTCTTCCAGATCCGCGAAGGCAATGCCCTTGTCCGTGGCCACATAGAGGCGGTTGCGGCTGCTCAGGAGCGTGTGCTTCACGAGGTGGTCGGGCAGTCCGTCCGAAATACACCTGCGATGAAAATCGTATCCATCATAAAAAGCGAGGCCGTCATCGGTGGCGATGGCCATGTATCCATCCGGAAGCTGCAGGATATGCTTGACGAAGGTGGACGGCAACCCGTCTTCGGTCGTGTACAGCTGGTAGGCGGGATGTGCCGCCAGTGCTGCCGGCGCCAGCATGGTCAGTATGCAGAACAGGAAAAAGGGTCTGCCAGACAGCATATGTAATCCGATTGCCTATTAATAAGGGTTTTGCAGGATTCCGTTCGTAATAATGAAACTGCCGGTCAGGCAATGATGATAACATTTGCGCCAAGCTTTCTGCTCTTGCCGTCTGGTTTCCCGCAATTTCCGATAGATATTGCTACAAAAAACTCCATCTATATACAAAAAAAAACGGCTTAATGCCATATTTGCCTGTCATTTATCTGATTGCGGTTTGCCTGGTCCCACTGACAGGATATGATCATGCTCCTGTGTGACGGGGAGCCGTCATGGCCATTTCATGAAATCTTTAAATAGATTTCGTAATAACAGGGAAAGAATTTATTTACTCACGGGGATATTGTTTTTATTGAAAATTACCGTTTGCTTGCGGTTCAATCATTTACCAATGCTTACGTCAGCAAGAGGCAATCTGCATCCTTTTGGCAGCTCGGCAGCATTGTAACAGAGGAGGTTCGTTATGTCAGGTGGCAGTGATTCCGATTACGGAATGCGGCAGCGCATCGGTTTGTTTGCAGGTCCGGCCGTATTTCTCTTGTTCATGATGATCCCGGCTCCAGAGGGACTTCAGCCCGAAGCGTGGAAGGTAGCGGGGGTTGCGCTGTTGATGGCCATCTGGTGGGTTTCCGAGGCGCTGCCCATACCGGCTACAGCGCTCATGCCGATCATCCTGTTCCCCGTGCTGAGCGTGGGTCCCATAGCCGAGGCCACCAGTCCGTTCGCCAACCCGCTGATCTACCTGTTCATGGGTGGATTCATCATCGCCCTGGCCATGGAGCGCACCAATCTGCACCGCCGGATTGCCCTGAACGTGGTCAACGTCGTCGGCGCGCATCCCCGCTCCATCGTGATCGGGTTCATGATATCGGCGGCTTTCCTGAGCATGTGGGTCAGCAATACCGCCACGGCCATGATGATGCTGCCCATTGCCCTGTCCATCATCGCCCTGGTGGAAAGCGACAAAGCGATGGAAACCGGCGATTTCGACACCAACTTTGCCGTTGTGATGCTGCTTTGCCTGGCATACGCATGCAACATCGGTGGCATCGGCACGCTCATCGGAACACCTCCGAATGCCCTGATGGCAGGGTACATGCTCGACAATTACGATGTGGAAATCGGTTTTGCCCAGTGGATGATGATCGGAATTCCGCTGGTGGTCATATCGCTCCCGGTGGTGTACATTGTGCTTACCCGAATAGTCTTCCCGATCCGGATCACCGAAATCCCCGGCGGGAAGGACGTGATCAAGAAAGAGCTCAGGGAGATCGGGTCCATGACGCGCCCGGAGAAAATGGTTGCGGTCGTGTTCACCATGACGGCGTTGTTATGGGTTACCCGGCCGCTGATCCAGTCCTACATCCCGAATCTGTCGGATACCGGCATTGCGATTTTCGGGGCTGTGATCATGTTCGTGCTTCCGGTGGATTTCAAGCGGGGCGAATTTGTACTGAACTGGGAGGATGCCAAGAAGCTGCCGTGGGAGGTGCTGATCCTGTTCGGGGGCGGACTCAGCCTGGCCGCCGCCATCACAGGTACCGGCCTGGCGGAATGGATTGGCGGCTCCCTGAGCGGACTGGACTGGGTGCCGATCATCTTTCTGGTGATGTCGTCGCTGTTCGTGATCATCTTCCTGACGGAGGTGACCAGCAACACGGCCACAGCCGCGGCATTTTTGCCGATCCTTGCATCGGTAGCCGTGGCGATGGGTCAGGATCCGCTGCTGCTCGTGATTCCGGCGGCCATTGGCGCCAGCTGTGCGTTCATGCTGCCGGTGGCCACCCCGCCCAACGCCATTGTGTATGGCAGCGGCCTGGTGACCATCCCCAAAATGGCCCGCGCCGGACTTGTTTTCAACATCCTGATGGTGTTCATCATCACCGGGGTGATCTATCTGCTGATCGGCTATGTGTTCAGCGTGACGATTTAAATGATCTTAGTGATTTAAAGGTGAAAGTCGCATTTAAGTGGTAAAATGTTATCTGCAGAGTGGTTCGGGTCCGCCCTGAATATCCGGCTCTCGATCTCTTCTTCTGAATACAGCATAACGGATATTGGCTTGAACTTTGGCAAAAGAGCATAAAAAAAGCCCTTAAACCGTGTGATTTAAGGGCTTTTAAGTGTGTATCCGCTGATGAAGCGTTGAGCGAGAAACGGGACTCGAACCCGCGACCCCGACCTTGGCAAGGTCGTGCTCTACCAGCTGAGCTATTCTCGCTTAGAACACTAAAGATACGAAGAAACTTCTTCTTTTGACAAGGGGTAATGCAAAAAAACGCAATTAATTCTATCCCATTCCTTCAAATCCATGCCTTCTTCAAACCCCTCAAATCCGGGCCATTTTTCAAACCCCTCAGATCCGGGCCATTCTTCAAATCCCTCAAATCCGGGCCTTCTTTCGCACCTCCGGATCCGGGATCCACTCCTCCAGCTCCTTTTCGTCTTTCGGGATCTCGGGCCGGTCGCGGTAACGGTCCACGATGCACAAAAAGCCCAACGGCTCGCCGCGGTCGGCGTGGAATTGGTGCACGGTCTCCGGTGCGATGTACACCGCATCCATGGACTCCAGCCCGGCAACCCGGCCGTCCAGGATCATGCTCCCGCGGCCCTTGACGATCACTACGGTATGCGGATGCCGATGCCGTTCCAGCGAGGAGTACCCGCCCTCGCCGATCTCAAAGTATCGGGTCTGCATAGTGAGGCCGGACTCATCCTCCCGCTCACCGAACAGTACATACCGGGAAACGTCCCGGAAACCGGTGCCGGCGGTTTTGTAGTCCTTGCGTTCCAGGCCGGGCCAGGCCAGGTCCTCAGACCGTATGATTTTGGATGGATTTTTCATGGTGCTTGCAGCAGGGTGATAATCAACAGGTGAATGTAACAGGATTCAGCCATCCCGGTGATGGCATCGGGATTTCAGATGCCGCGGCTGGTTCAGCCAGCTGTTCAGGCGCCCAGTGTCTCCATAAACGCCCGGGAGGCCGCTTCTATTCCCGCCGGATCTTCGAACAGGCTTCCGCCCATCAGGAACGTGGTGTCGGCTCCGTAGTTCTTCAGCCAGAACGCCATGCGGTCGCGCTGCATGCCGCCGCCGGGCGCCGGAAAACAGGGCGCAAACGGCATGCCGGAATTCCGGGCATGGCTGTTGATTGCATCGCAGACTTCGCTGGTGAAGGAAAAGCGTCCGCCTGTATTGGGATAGATGGTGAAATCGGCCCCCAGCGCGCGCATCAGTCCGCCGTAGAACAGCCCGGGTTCAAATCCGTGCGGTGCGGTGTGGGTGGATGGGGTTCCGGCCTGGGCGACATAAGAGCCGCTGAACGCGGGGTGTGCCATGATGGGAAGCCCGGTATTGAGGCGCGCAAGATGGTGCATCAGGGCCGGTCCGACCAGCATCGGGCAAAGCAGCACACCGTCGGCGCCCAGTTCGGCAGCCTGCTCGAAGCGCTCGGTCACGCGATGCGGATCCGTGGTGATATTGGGGAAATAGCGGGAACGGCAGCCGGTTTTTTGCGCCGCACGGTCAACGGCCTCCACGCACATTTCAACCCGTTCGGTGAAGGGAGCCGTGGGCTGGTCGGCCAGGCCGTGGTCATCCTTTATGATGTCCACCCCGCCGAGGGCAAACCGGAAGGCCAGATCCGCCAGCTTCCGGGACGAATAACCCATCGGCTTGAGTGCCGTGCAGGCCAGGGCCCGCCCGTGGATGTTCCATTTTTTCCGGATTTGCTGAATCCCGAAAGCGGGTCCAGCAAGCAGTCTGTTACGGCCGGCTGCCACCAGGTCGCGTTCGCCGCCGGCATTCCGTCCGCCGCCGGCCGTTTCATCTCCGGCCACATCCTCCCAGCGGATATCGGTGATTGCAATGCCCCTCTTCATGGAAATGTTGCCGAAAAGGACATTCAGCAGCTGAGTGATCTCGTTGCCGTGGTTGTTTTTCGGCCAGGCGATGGTCACCCGGAGCTGTCGAGGCCAAACTCCTGGCCCGGCACTGGCTCCGGACGCTGCCGCTTCGGATAGGTGCGAGGACCCCTGCTTCCCGGAGGTCCCGGCATACCGGGAGGTATTCGGATCTCCGGCAGATTCCGGCTCCCCCATCACATTCAGCTCCGTCACCGACCCGGTAACATACTGCATGCCAAGCGAGTGTACCACAGGGTCAGGCAGCTCCGCGCTCTGTTCGAGCTGCAGGGCGCGTATCCGCTCCTCCGCATCCTCACCCGGAGCAAGCGTCAGCAGGTACGTCACGTGAAAACGGTCAGACATTGCCGTGAAAGTGTGATTTGGCGGGAAAAAAGCGTACGGCTTGCTTTAAAGTATAGTTTGCCTCAAGGTATAGTTTGCCTCAAGGTATGGTTTGCTTGAAGATATGGCTTGCCTGAAATGGTGGCTTGCCTCAAGGTATGGCTTGCCTCATTGCAGGACTGTCGCCGCCCGGCCTACAGCTCGCCGACGACAATGGTTTCGTCCCTTCCCGGACCGGTGGATACGATCCTGACCGGCACATCAACGAACTCTGAAAGAAATTCGAGATATTCCCGTGTCGCTTTCGGAAGATCATCGTACGACTTGGCTTCACGGGTGGATTTCTGCCAGCCCTTGTATTCCTTGTAGACCGGTTCCACCTTTTCGAGGTCCGCCGGACGCAGCGGGAATTCGTCGGTTTCCTCACCGTCCAGAGTATAGGAAGTGCATGCGCGGATGGTCTCGAATTTGTCGAGCACGTCCAGCTTGGTGATGGCCAGCTCATTGATCCCGTTGATACGCACGGCGTAACGCAGCGCCACCAGGTCGATCCAGCCGCATCGCCTCGGACGTCCGGTGGTGGAGCCGAACTCATGGCCGGCATCCCGCAGTGCATCGCCGGTCTTATCCTCCAGTTCCGTGGGGAAGGGGCCGTTACCGACGCGTGTGCAGTACGCTTTTGTGATGCCCATGACCCGGTCGATGGCGGTCGGGGGTATGCCCGTGCCGACGCACGCCCCGCCGGCAGTCGGAGAGGAAGAAGTGACGTAGGGATAGGTCCCGTGGTCGATATCCAGCAGCGTGCCCTGTGCGCCTTCGAGCAGGATATCACGTCCGGCCGCCAGTGCTTTATGGAAACGGCTGGTGGTATTGCAGATATGCGGTTTGAGCTTTTTCCCGGCTTCCAGCATCTGGTCGAACATCTCGTCGAGCTTCATGGGCTCGGCCCTGAAGGCAGACAGCTTGGCGTTGATCTCGGCCAGGTTGACCTCCATTTTCTTGCGGAGCAGGTCGGCATTCTCCAGGTCCATCATGCGGATGCCGACACGGGCGATCTTGTGGACGTAGGCGGGACCGATACCGCGACCGGTGGTGCCGATCTTCTGCCCGCCAAGGGCCATCTCGCCGACCTTGTCGAGGTTTTTGTGATACGGGAGGATGACGTGCGCCGACTCGCTGATCAGCAGCCGGTCTCCGATTTCCGTTCCGGTCTGCTTCACCATCTCCATTTCATCGAGCAGGGTCAGCGGGTCTATGACCACCCCGTTTCCGATGATGCAAATGGTGTTCTGGTGAAAAATTCCTGAAGGAATGAGATGGAGGATGTGGGTGTCGCCGTCAAATTTGAGGGTGTGCCCGGCGTTGGCGCCGCCCTGGTAGCGTGCTACGTAGTCGGCCTGGTCGCTGAGCAGATCGACGACCTTCCCTTTTCCCTCGTCGCCCCACTGGGCGCCGATAACGATGCGAACGGACATGGCAATAGTGTGAATGAGGTGGGAACCGGTCAAAAAAAGAGGTGCCGAAGCACCTCTCTTTCACTTATCCGGTAAGTTATCAATGAGTTATGGCAGTTGTTTATTCTTTTTCCTTTTTGGAAAAGGAATCTACGGCTTCATCCAGCGAGCGGTAATGATCAAACACGGTAATGAGCTTGGTGATCATCAGCAGGCTTTCGATTTTATCGGTGGCATTGGCGATGCGCAGGTCGCCACCGGCATTGCGCATTGTGGTCAGCGCTCCGATCATCATTCCAAGTCCGGAGGAATTCATGAACTTGACCCGGCTCAGGTCGACAATAGCATTCTTTTTGCCCTGATCGATCAGTTCATGAAGTTTTTCATTGAGGGTAAGGGCGTCCGGTCCGCCCATCACATTACCTTTGAATTCGATCACGACACAGTTGTATCGCTCGGAAATATTGAAACTCATAAGCAGTTAGGTTACGTTGAACTTGGGAATCAGACTATGTTTTTGCGTGTTTTCTGCTGCAGGTCCACCAGGAGTGCACTTGCAACGAAAATGGAACTGTACGTTCCAAGCAGCACGCCGATGATCAGTGCGAATGAGAGCCCTTTCAGGACATCTCCACCGAAAATAAACAGTATCGTGACTACAAACAAGGTCGTAAGCGATGTTATCACCGTACGGCTCAGGGTATTGTTGATACTGCGGTTGACCATTTTGTCGAAGCTTTCGGTCTTGAAAATCAGCGAATTTTCCCGGATCCGGTCAAACACCACCACGGTATCGTTCAGCGAGTAACCGACAATGGTCAGGAACGCGGCAATGAGCACCTGGTTGATATCCAGACTGAACGGGACAATGCCGTGCAGGATGGTGAAAATCCCCAGGGTGATGATCACGTCGTGGGCCAGCGCGGCAACGGCTCCGGCCGAGTAGGACCATTTCTTGAAGCGGATCAGGATGTAGAGGAAGATGACGATCAGCGCGAAGATAATCGACATCAACGCCGCATTCCGCAGGTCATCGGCAAAGCTTGGTCCCACAGTCTCGGTCTGTATGATCCGCGAGGGATTGTCCGGGTACAGGGATGCTGCCGTAGACGTGACGATCCGCTGCACTTCAGAGGTGGGCATTTCCGTATCGATCCGGATCAGCATGTCACGCCCTACGCCCAGCCGCCGGATGTTGGGCAGTGTTCCAAGGGGGGCGTTCAGTTCGCTGCGGATCTCCTCCACGGCTACGGGTTCCTCAAATTCGAGGATGATCTCGACCCCTCCGCGGAAGTCGATGCCGTACTGGAGTCCGCGGCCGAATATGGCGACCAGGGACAGAAGGATCAGCGTCCCTGATATGATATATCCCACTTTGCGGTGCGGGATGATGGTGTAATTGGCACTTTCAAAAAGTCTCATGGGTACATTATGTTTGATTTTTCAAAATGGGTGAGTTCACGGGGAGCGATCAGCCGTAACTGATGGACCACTTCTTGTCTTTGGTCATCCAGTCCACGATCACACGGGTGATAATGATGGCACTGAAGAGCGAAGCGGCGATTCCCGCCATGAGGGTGATGGCAAAGCCCTTGATGGGTCCCACACCGAAGCTGAACAGAATCACAGCCGTGAGGAACGTGGTGATGTTGGCATCAAGGATGGCGCTCATGGAGTTGG
>RECX01000154.1 GCA_007693825.1 Balneolaceae bacterium | reverse complement strand
TTCAGATAATCCTCAACTGCGGAACTCAAATCCTGTGCTTTTTGGCGTATTACATCAAACCGGCGCTCACGCACTGCTTTCATATCCACCAGAGCACTGCCCACACCAAGTGCAAATGAACCTGCTCCAAGCCACTCTCCTACATTGTCGACGGTCACTCCGCCCGTTGGCAGAAGTTTGAGATGGGGCATCGGTGCCCTGACCCCTTTTATATACCCCGGCCCCAATGTGTCAGCTGGAAATACCTTCACCACATCACTGCCCAGTTCCCAGGCCGTCTGAATTTCTGTCGGAGTATAGGCACCAACACACACAGCACAACCTGCTTGATGCGCCGAATCTATGATCTCCTTTTTCATGATTGGACTCACAATAAAACTGGCGCCGGCATCTGCAGCTTGTCTGGCCATCTCCATATTCAATACCGAGCCGATACCAAAAACCATTTCACTGCCCACGCGCTTTACCAGGTCGGGCACGTAATCCAGCAGTCCCGGAATCGTCATGGTAACTTCGATGACTTTGACCCCTCCTTCCAGAAGTGCATCAACGGTTGGATCCATATCCGCCGGATCGTCCAATCGTACAATGGAAACGAGTTTCAGCTCTTCAATTTGTTGTAATACTTCATTCTTATTCATGTGATTTCAGTTTTATTTGGTTGGACGTGGGCTAGAGCAGGCACAAGAAAGTGAAAATCATCCGAACGTCGGCTTTCATAAAAACCCGACAAAGACAATTGCCGTTTTCAATCCATCAAAATAGAATATGCTTGTCGTAAATCATTTCCCGTCCCCGCCCCAAATTTTCTTTTGCACCCCATCTGGCTCGTATATTACTTTCAAAACGCATAAATCACGGTAATCCTCTACCAACTCTTCGATTTTATTCTCTTCCATAACCAGCATTGCTGTTGACATCACTTCGGCGAGCAATGCCGTATTCGAGAAAACAGATACTGTAACAAGCTCTTCTACCGGCACTCCCGTGAAAGGGTCAATGACATGCCGATGATTGACCAGCTTGCCCTCGTCATCAACATAGAAGTTGCTGGATGTGGACACCGAACCGTATCGCATATGGAACGTGTGGATTGCTTCGTCGGGAGCCAGATAGTTTTTTATGCCGACTTTCCAATGATCACCTGCGGGATGATTGCCAAGGGTCAGCACCGAGCTTTCGCCCATAGTCAGAAATCCTGAAGTAATTCCGAAGCGCAGAAGCATTTCGTTGACTTTTTCGAGTGCATACCCCTTGCCAAATCCGCCAAGGTCCAGTTCAAGTGAATTATTGCGGAAGGATACCGTTCTGTCCTTCGGGTTGAGGATCATCTTATCGGTTCCCAAACGTGAGCGGATTTCAAGGGCTGTATCCCGGTCTCCATCGGCATTGTCTTTCCAGTACTGCAAAACCGGCCGGAGCGTGATATCAAAACATCCTTCTGTTTTTGCATGGTAGTTGGCACATGCGGTAAGAATCCGGAACATCTCCTTTTCAACCCGGACCGGTTCGGTACCGGCTTTGGCATTTATTCTGGCAATATCGCTTTCCTCCCGAAAACGGCTCAGTTTGCCCTCTATCCGAGCTACTTCTTCCCTGATGTATCGGAAAATGATCTCGGCGTCATCGTCCTCAAGCCCGGGCAAAACGGCATGGCATCGCGTCCCCATCGCAAAAAACCCATTATTTGGAACACTGGTCATGTCATTTTTAACCTTGAGCGTGAAACGGGAATAATTCGTCTGGTGAAATGGCGGTTTGCCTGTCGGCGGACAGGTACGCTGCCTGCACGAAGGCCAGGGAGTTCAGGCTTTCCTCTCCTGATACCGGGGGTTGCAACCCTTCATCAATGTGGTTGAATATCGCCCGGTACTGTGCCGAATGATGGTCGAAGGTCAGGCCCTGAAGCGGACTTGATGAACCGGCACCGCCCGGGTTGCCGGCTCCTCCTTGCTTTCCTGCGTCAGACATATCTGCCATGTTTGATGTATCCGTGCTGTCATCATTGTTCCCGGATAGTATCCGGAGGGAGTCCCCATTCAGAATCGCCGTGCCGGTGGTTCCGTTGATCTCAATTATCCGATCCTGGGAAGGTACAATGGATGTGGAAGCTTCCAATACCCCGAGAGCACCGTTTTTGAACTGCATGGAAGCAACAAGATTGTCTTCTCCTTCAATACCTTCGTGGGTCAGGGTGCCTTTGAAAGCCTGAACCGAGGCAACAGGACCCGCAATCCACAACATCAAATCCACGGTATGAATACTCTGGTTGATGAGTGCACCACCTCCATCGAGCTCGAGGCTCCCCCGCCATGGGGCACTGCGGTAGTACTCCTGGTCGCGATACCATTTCACTGCCACACGGACCATGACGGGTCGTCCGATGAGCCCATCGTCTACCGCCTTCTTCATTTTGCGAACGTTCTCAATGAACCTGTTCTGATAAATGACCGCCAGATGCACTCCCTGAGACCGGCAATGTTGCAGCAGCTTTTTTCCACGTTCCACCGATACTTCAAGCGGCTTTTCAATGATCAGGTGCTTGCCGGCGCCGGCCGCCGCAAGGCCGAAATCAAGATGAGTACCGTTGGGCGTACACAACACCACGGCATCCAGATCATCGCTGCGCAGAAACTCGCCATAATCGGAGTATCCGGTGATTCCAAATTCATCGCAAAATGCGGTTCTTCTATCGTCCGACCGGCTGAAAGCCGATACCAGTTCAATTTTTTCACTGGTCCGGATGGCATTGGCATGAACCCTTGATATGTTTCCACATCCAACAATTCCCAGCTTGTACAATCCAGTTTTCTGCTTCATAGACATCTTTCCGGCAACAACATTTGTTTACTTTATCGGTTAAGATAGTGGTATGATTTCTTTGAGTTGCTAAGATTCGTCGAGTTCGATTTCTGTCACCTGGAGGTCCGAGTCCGTCTCAAGGAAGCGTGTAGGCACATAGACCAGTCGATCTTCCGGTTTGGCATTGCCTTCTATTTCATCGAGTAAGAGTTTAGCGGCTTTTCTGCCAATTTCCTTGCCTGGCTGCTCCACATAATAATGAGGGTAAGGAACAATCCCTCTTATACCACTGTCACCAAATGCCAGCATTTCAATCCTGTCAATCATTGATGGATCGATTTCACGCATTGCGACATAGCTCCCGAGCCCAACGGGAAATGTAACCGAGAAAAGTGCATCCATTTCAATATTTCGGGCCAGTAATTCCTTGAAGCCCCTGTATCCGGCATCTTCTCCAACCTCCCCTTCAATAACCATGCGGGGATCGGGCTGTATCCCGTGTTCAAGCAAGGCCTCCTCGTAACCCTGCCTTCTCTGGCGGCCTATGCTTACATGATTGTACCCGGCAAGGTGGGCGATTTTCCGGCAACCGGATTTTATCAGGTGTCCCACTGCGTCTTTTGCAGCTTTTCTGTCATCGATGACCACTGAGTTGAATCCCAGGTCAGGTATGTACCGGTCAAAGAAAACCAGTGGGATCTGCATCTCCCTGATCCAGTTGTAAATTTCCGTCTCTTTGGTCGTCATGGATACCGAAACCAGCAACCCTTCCACCTGCATTGAGACAAGCGATTCTATGTGTTTTTTTTCAAGTTCCGGATTTTCATCCGAGACAGTGAGAACAATCACAAAACCCTTGGAATTGGCATATCTCTGAATGCCTGCAACCACTTGAGCGGAAAAAGTATGGGCAATTTTGGGGACAACTACTCCAATGGTTTGAGTTTTGGATGATGTGAGGGACCGGGCTATCAAATTGGGCCGGTAACCAATTTCCCTGGCTATTTCTTTTACCTTTTTTTTTGTCGCTTCCGAAATATCGGGATGGTCACGAAGCGCCTTGGAGATGCTTACTTTGGTAAGATTCAGCCTCTGCGCTATGTCATTCAGCGTTGCTTTCTTCTTCATCTGATATGCCAGTGATCAATTATTTGGACTTCCATTTCGTTTCAAGCTGCAAGCTACCAGCCTCCGGTCGCCTCGCTGCAAAGAAACAGCAAAAAAGGTGTATGAAGACTAATGCAGCTTAAAAACAATAAAGTACACGGTTAATTTTGCTAAGTTAAACGGTTAATTTAAAAAACCAAACAACACTTTGAAGAGCAGGTTTGCTCTGCCATGAATCGATGTCATCGCAATCCCTGAACGATTCAACTTTCTTGATGATCTTCACAATCAACTTCTGAATGGGAAATCGAACAGGAAGATTAGCGTATCGGGAGAGGCACTTATACATTCCTTGCGGAGATGCACCCTGCCAAGCGCAAAAAAAAATAAAGCCTGACTGCCGGGTGGACAATCAGGCTTGAAAGCAAGTCACCAATGGATAGTGCTTTTAATTAAAGCAACAAATGTGGAGATACAAAAACAGCTCCTCCAATCATGCTGTTTTTGAAAACCAGGTTACAGGGACAAAACCTGGTTTTTCTTGCTTTGGATATTCAAACAGGCAACAAAGAACAAATCCGGGTAGCCGGATTTTTTAAAATCATTTCACTTTAACGGTAACTAATTTACTCAAACCATACCCATTTGTCAAGTCCGGTTTGAAAAAAATCGTGAGACGTTGTCAGCCCAACTCAAAACGATTCGTTACATCGTTTTTGTCATGCTTTCCGGTTAAGTGCTTCTCAGGTGTGTTACCGATCCAACAGTTTTTTACACTCTTCCACCACACGCTCTACCGTAAATCCAAGTGCTTTCATGGCTTCACCCCCCGGCGCCGATACGCCGAATTGTTCGAGCGAGATGTTCAGCCCCCGGAAACCGGTATACTTTTGCCAACCAAGTGCCACAGCGGCTTCAACGGAAATCCGGTTCGTAACATTGGGTGGCAGAACCGACTCACGGTAGGAATCCGGCTGCCGGTCGAAAACTTCATGGCACGCCATATTAACCACCCTGGCCTGGATGCCCTCTTTGAGAAGCTGTTCCCGCGCACCAATAGCAAGCTGCACTTCGGATCCGGTTGCAATGAGAATCAACTCGTCCTGGTCACTGCCAGCCATGACATATCCCCCCTTCTCAATCTCATTTGCCGGAGCGATTTCGCTTCTGTCATAAATGGGGAGCCCCTGCCGCGTAAGGATTAGTGCGGTCGGACCATCGGTGCGCTGCAGTGCCATTTTCCAGGCGCTGGCTGTTTCATTGGCATCGGCCGGACGAATGACATTCAGATTGGGTATGGTCCGCAGTGACGGTATGTGCTCAACCGGTTGATGGGTCGGACCGTCTTCGCCCAGACCGATGCTGTCATGTGTGAATACATAGATCACCGGCACCCCCATTAATGCGGCAAGCCGAATTGTGGGACGCATGTAGTCAGAAAAGACCAAAAACGTGCCGCCATACGGACGCAATCCGCTCAATGCCATCCCATTCATTATGGCTCCCATACCATGTTCACGAATGCCATAGCGGATGTAGCGACCGGAGTAATTGTCCGCCGAAAAATCCTGGAGCGTTTTCACGAGGGTGTTGTTGGATGGAGTCAGATCCGCCGATCCCCCAATGATAAACGGGCTCTCGCCTACCACCTTCTCAAGCACTTTGCCAGAGGCTTGACGTGTGGCCATTTTGCCTGCATCCGGAGCAAACTCCGGCAGCACGTCATCCCAGTTAATATTCAAATCGCCTTTTTGAAAACCGATAAGCGCTTCATGAAGCTCGGGATATTCATCCTTGTAAGCAGCAAGTCCATCCTCCCATTCTTTTTCAAGCTCTTTTCCCCTGGAAACTGATTTCCGGAACACTTCAAGGGCCTGCTCCGGTATGAAAAAGGATTTTTCGGGATCGAAGCCCAGATTTTCCTTGGTCAGTTTCGCTTCCTCCTCTCCCAACGCAGCACCATGGATACCAGCCGTATCCTGCTTGTTCGGACTGCCATATCCAATATTGGTTTTTGTCGCGATCAGGGATGGTTTGCCCCCATTGTCATCCAGGCAACTTTCAAGTGCCTTCACAATGGAATCCAGGTCATTGCCATCGGCTTCCACCACATTCCAGCCATATGCTTCAAACCGTTTAGGCACATCTTCGGAGAAGGACAAATCCGTGCTTCCGTCAATTGTTATGCCATTGTCATCATAGAAGTAGATCAGATTGTCCAGTTTCAGGTGTCCGGCCAGTGAAGCGGCTTCGCTCTGGACCCCTTCCATCAGATCACCGTCGCTTACGATGCCGTATATTTTGTAATCTAATGGCTTGAAATCGCCCCGGTTGAAGTAGGATGCAAGATATTTTTGCGCCAGCGCCATACCCACTCCGTTTCCAAACCCCTGTCCCAGAGGACCGGTTGTCGTTTCCACGCCCGGGGTGTGCCCGTATTCCGGGTGACCGGGGGTCTTGCTGTTCAACTGGCGGAATTGCCGGATATCTTCCAGCGACAGGTCATATCCGGTAAGATGAAGCAGAGAGTAGAGAAGCATGGATCCGTGTCCGGCCGAAAGCACAAAACGATCACGATTCAGCCATTGCGGATTTTTGGGATTGTGACGCAGATACCTGGTCCAGAGCAGATAGGAGAGCGGTGCCGTTCCCATAGGCATTCCGGGATGCCCGCAGGTTGCTTTTTCCACGGCGTCGACAGACAAGGTTCTGATTGTATTTATGCAAAGAGCATCGAGATCGTTTCTGTTTTTCATGTGTTTCAAAATTTCTGATTTATTATGTCACATAGAATTCACATGACAGATTTTAATCATCCTCCTGTGAGTCAGCCGGAGGCTGTCATGTTCATTTCATGTGTTTACTTCAAAGTTATAATTTCATGGTCATAGGATACATTCACACAAACCTTTTCGGGATCTTTCGAACGAAAAAAGTCGGAGTATCACTCACTTCGCATATTCCTGAGGAACATACGCTTTGCATTTCTTATCAGCAAATTCCGGCCTGATTCTGGCAAAACGCTGAATGCCATTGACGAGCGGCACACTGACCCAATCTTCCCCGATGAGAGGGCGCGCATAGCGGACAAAATCATCGGTCACGTCGCTGCGGTCATCGGTAATCCAGTGTTCGGGAAATTCCCGCTCGGAATTGGCGACTTTATCCAGCGGCACTTTGTCATATTCTACCCTGTAAATGTCCCCTGGCTGCCGAAGGATGGTGGCCATATAACCCGACCCCTCGTCTTTGGCTACCATAACGGCTTTCTGTCCGACCCGGTACGCCTCATCCAGGTCCACAGCCGAAGCGTAGATCATGTTGTGGCGCTGATCCGTGCCGCTTACATTGACCCTTGCAGCCCCGCGCGCACCGATTCCCACTTCATTCAAATGGTTTACGAGCTTTTGTCCGACCGTGATCCTGCTGGCCGAGAACTGGGTGTGACCGAAGGAATCCCTGGTCTCCCCAATATCTCCCATGGGAAATCCTTCGCTCACTACCACAATTGACCGGCCATGCTTTTTCACATTGTCATTGACTTTATCCGTGAGTTGATCAAGCGTGATATTGGATTCCTTCATGAATATCTGCAGGGGCAGTTCCCTGTCGGGATCCGCAAGTCGCGCTGCGGCGGGAATATAGCCGATTTTCCGGCCCATGACCTGGATGACCATCACGGGATCAGCCGGTGAGGAGCCCTTGTTTTCTTCGTTGGCATTCTGGATGTTCAGTGCCCAATACCGTGCCACACTGCCGTATCCCGGCGTGTGATCGATAAGCTTGAACTCCGAATCGCCTACGTCATTGTCAATGGTTTTCGGAACACCGGTTCCGATCAGATCAAGGCCTTTTTCCTGCGCCATTTTTGCCACCTTGTTGGCCGTATCCATCGAGTCGTTGCCGCCAATATAGAAGAAGTACCCGATATTATGGGCCTTGAGGACTTCGACTACACGGTTAAAATCGGCCTCCTGATGCTCTTTGAGCTTGTAGCGGCAGGTGCCAATGGATCCGGCGGCCGGGGTAGTCCGCAAAAGTGCGATTTCGTCTTCCGGCTGTGCGGACATGTTGATCAGTTCCTCTTTCAACACGCCCTCGATGCCATGATTTCCCGCATAAACAGTGCCGAACACATCAGGAAACTGCCTGCAGGTTTCGACAATGGCGCGCAGGGAGTTGTTGATCACCGGTGTGGGACCACCTGATTGTGCAACAAGTACATTTCTACCTTTCATCTGCTTTCCTCCGGTATTATTCGTTTTTTGAGGCAACTAAATTTTCATCCATTCGGTGTGGAAGAAACCTTCTTTGTCAATGCGCTCATACGTATGCGCACCGAAATAATCGCGTTGCGCCTGCAGCAGATTGGCGCCAAGACGTGCAGACCGGTAGGAATCATAGTAGCTCAGTGCCGAACTGAATGCAGGGATCGGTATTCCCAGTTTGGAGGCTGCAGCCACCACTTCTCTCCATGGCATCTGTGCTTTTTGGATGGACTTGGTGAAATAGGGATCCAGCAGCAGGTTCTTCAGATCGGGATTATTATCGTAGGCATTCTTGATATGCTGCAGGAAGTGGGCCCGGATGATGCAGCCGCCTCTCCATATCATGGAGATTTCCCCGAATTTCAGATCCCAGCCGTATTCGTCGCTTGCCGCCTGCATGAGCGCGAAGCCCTGGGCGTAAGAGCATATTTTGGATGCATAGAGTGCGTCCCGGACCGCATTCTTGAATACCTCAACATCACCGTCAAAAGGAGCGGTATCGGGTCCGGACAGAATTTTGGATGCTTCCACCCGCTCCTCTTTCAGGGATGAAATGATGCGTGCAAAAACGGCTTCGGCAATCGTGGGGGTGGATACGCCGGTATCCAGTGCAGCCCTTACCGTCAATTTCCCGGTCCCTTTTTGACCGGCGGTGTCCAGGATCACATCCACAAGGGGCTTGCCGGTTTCAGCATCTGTCTTTCCGAGGATATCGGCGGTAATCTCTATCAGGTAAGAATCAAGATCACCCGAATTCCATTCGTTGAACGTTTCATGCAGCTGCTGTGCATCCATGCCAAGCACATGCTTCAGCAGCATGTATGCTTCGGTGATCAGCTGCATGTCACCATATTCAATGCCGTTGTGGACCATTTTTACAAAATGACCGGCACCTGCCGCACCGATAAGAGTGCTGCAGGGTTCGCCGTCTACCTGAGCGGAAATCTTGGTAAAGATCGGCTCTACAAGTTCGTAGGCTTCCTTTTGTCCACCGGGCATGATGGACGGGCCTTTGAGTGCGCCTTCCTCGCCGCCGCTGACACCCGTACCGATGAACAAAATTCCTTCCTTGTCGAGCCATTCCGACCTGCGCTCGGTATCCTGGTAATCGGAATTTCCACCATCGATGATCAGGTCGCCCTTGTCCAGCAGCGGAATCAGCGATTCAATGGTCTTGTCCACCGGCTCACCGGCTTTTACCATGAGCATGATTTTCCGTGGACTTTCCACCGCGTTGACGAAATCTTCCAGCGTATACGCCGGATATATATTCTTGCCTTTTGCTTTGCTCCCGGCAAATGCCCTGGTTTTACCTTCCGAGCGGTTGTAAACCGCGACAGAGAAACCTTTCGATTCCATATTCAGCACGAGGTTTTCCCCCATGACAGCCAGTCCGATCAATCCAATATCATTCTTTTTCATAGTCCTAATTGTTTTTGATTTTCAGTTTTGTGTAAGCAGCCGGCAGTTCTGCATTAAGGGCAGCTGCCTGTTTTTTCTTTATCTCGTAAATAAAATTTCCATTGCGTCATTTCCCGGGCTTTTCATCCTTTAGACGGTACAGAATTTCCCCGGCCTTGGGCACATACAACACACCCTCCTGCTCACGGTCCCGGTATGCGTCAATGTCGACAGCGGCTGGATCCATATAGCCCAGATTGATTTTCCGGCAGCGTTCTTCCGGAATTGACGTGGCCAGAACCACATCAACATTCGGTATTTCCACCCCGTCTTCATAGGTGCCGCTGCCCTTGACATGTGTTGAATGCGCAAGGACACCACGCGGGATATGCCCGAACTTGTCCATTTGTTTCATGAAATAATCACGGACATGATACCCGATCTCGTCGATATGCCTGCCATGAGTATAGGACACTTCGGTGATATGAGGAGCGTATATGATCAGTTTTCCACCTTTCCGGATGACCGGCTCCAGTTTGTACATGCACTTGCCTGCGGTCCAGACGTCTTCATACATGGGCGGTGCCACCGAGAGCACTTCCCTGAAGGGTTTGTCCACAAACCGGATATGCTCTTGTGCTGACAGATCCGCGGCATGATCCCATGCCTCCTCCGGACTTCCGGCAAAGATGCCTTTTACCCCCTTTCCCTTGATTACCATGCTGAAACAGGTCTTGGGCAGATCGATTTTGGATGCGGCCAGATCCACGACCTCGCGAATCGGCGTATACTTTGTACCGATGACTTCGCGATTGGTGATCACCGCACCCAGCCAGTGGAAAAAGTTCAGGATCTCAGGGCCGGATATTCCCGGGAAGAAGTACTTGTTGCCACCGGAGAAACCAACAACTTCGTGTGGAAATGAGGGAGCGAGGACCATCAGGTGATCATAGTCATAGATCAGCTTGTTGATATGCACGGGCACATCCTCTCCGAACAGGCCACCCGATATTTTTTCAACCTCGGACTTGCTTATCCACCCGATCTCCCTGAGCTGGTTGGGATCATCCCAACGGTGGTTGTAAACCCGGTAGCGGGGTATCCCGCTGCCTGATCGGCCCAGCATGCGATCTATGGCCTCATCGGACATGGGTTGATGGGTTCCCAGTGCGATAAGATAACTGAGCTCTCCGACCCGGTTGCCCAGCTGCTCATGCATCAATTTGTAAAATATGTGCAAGGGCATGGTCCGGGTGCTGTCGGGAATGATGACAAGCACCTTCTTCCCGTCAACATTCATGTTTGCCAGCGCTTCAGCCATGAAACTGCTGAGTTCATCATCTGACAGATTATCCTGCAGGGATATTTTTTGTTTTAGCATAACCATTCGAGTAATTGGATTGTGTTCCCTCGCGTATTGATCAAAATAATCCGGGTACCGATACGAGTGACGCCTGCGCAAACAGGTTCCGGGTCGCAACACAGGTACCCTTCGGTGGCCGTGGATTCCGGGTCGCAACACGGATACCCTTCGGTGGCCGTGGATTCCGGGTCGCAACACAGGTACCCTTCGGCGGCCGCGGAGTACGGCCCGTCACTTTCTCTTCCAGGGTGGCGTTTCCGGCAGGTGGTCGAGGAACTCCGTAATGAGTTTCTCCTCGTAGCTGCCTGCATAATTTCCACTCATGAAAACATCGGCGGCCTCTTCATGGAAACGTTGCCAAGACACATCCTCTTCACCCGGCATAATGGGATAGAACAGGACGTTGTTTGCCTTGGCCGCTTTCATATCTCCGGGCGCGTCACCGATCATCAGAATGCGATCATTCTTGTATTTGTTCACGGCAGCCAGTGACAGATGTTCCTTTTTTGATCCCATTTCCTGTCCGGCTATCACGCGCACGTAATGGTCGATTCTGTTTTCGCTCCATTCCTTGTTCAATGCATCACCAGGTGTGGCAGATACCACCAGCATGTCGGCGAGTTCCTTCATCTTTTCAAGGCTTTCCAGCACATATGGAAACGGCGGGATACCCGACACCATCTCGTCGACGGTGCGGTTTACCGCATGGCTCCACTCCCGTGCCTGCAGAAGCTCCCCGGTTTCCCCTTTTTCGGCGATGTATTCGTCAAGCGAGGGGTTGCTCAAGGGCCTTCCCGAATCAATGAAGGCACGGACTTCCGGCAACTCCGGAATCGAAATATTACGTTTCAGGACATCATCCCAGTCGCGAAGCAGATCCAGGCTCATGACCAGTGCAGGAAAACGGTTGATGCCACGCCAGCGGGAATAGAGGTTGACAAATTCCGCTGAATCACGAGCGTATTTTGACACTGCCTGAAGATTCCAGTATTTGATAATGTTCGGTATGAAGCACTCTTTATGCTTGATTTCCATGGTATCGAAGACGCAGCCGTCGGAATCAATACCGATGAAAAAATCCTTTTCCGGTTGCAGCTCTTCCAGTATTCTGTTTGGGCTATTGTTGTTCATCGTTTTTCTGTTTACTTGATATTAAGCAGCACAAGACCGCTTATTATGAGTTGTTGGGCACGTTCGGTGCGGCTTTTGGAAGGCGTGAGTATGAGAAATACCGAAGTGCATTGGTGTAGCAGAGTTTCTCCAGCAAGTCCGCCAGGAGTCCGTTATCGGCCGGAATAATACCCGCCTCCACATCGGAGCCAAGCATATTGCAGAGTATCCTTCGGAAATATTCGTGCCTGGGGAATGATAAAAAGCTCCTTGAGTCGGTGACCATGCCCACAAACTGACTGAGCAGGCTCATGTTGGATAGTGTTTGCAGCTGCGCTTCCATCCCTTCCTTCTGATCATGGAACCACCACCCCGGTCCATGCTGGATTTTACCCGGAATTCCATCGCCCATGAAGGTTCCCGCCAGGGATGCCAGCACTTCGTTGTACGAGGAGTTCAGGTTGTAGAGGATGGTTTTCGGAAGCTGGTCTTTCAGCTCCAGTCGATCCAGAAACCGTACGAGCGGACGGGCCATGCGGGAATCACCGATGGAGTCGAACCCGGTGTCGGGACCAAGCATGCGGTACATTTTTGAATTATTGCTCCTCATTGCACCGATATGCATCTGAAAGGCCCATCCCTTTTCATGATCCATCACGGCAAATTCATGCATCAGTGCCGACTTGAACTTGCGCTCACCGGCCGCATCCGGTTTGATTCCGGTACATGCATCCTGGAAAATTTTCCCGATTTCCTGGTCGGTATAGTCGTGAGCGAAGGGCTCTTCGATGCCATGGTCCGATGCCCGGCACCCCCTTTCATGGAAATAATCGTGGCGCTGTCTCAGGGCTTCCAGAAATGTGGGATACCCGGTAATGGCGATACCGGATACCGATGCAAGTTTTCTGACATAATCTCCGAAAAACACCGGATCTTCGACCTTCATGGCACTATCCGGACGGTAAGTGGGAAACATCACAAAGTCTTCAACACCTTCCTCTTCCAGCTTTTTATGCTCCTGCAGCGTATCTGCGGCATCATCCGTAGTGCAGATCACCTGGACCTTCATTTTTTTCAAAAGGTTCCTGGTCGAAAACTCCCGGGACTGGAGCATTTCACCGGTTTTGTCCCAGATTCCCGGTGCGGTCTCCTCGTTCAGCTGCTCGTCGATATCAAAGTATCTCTTCAACTCGAGGTGCGTCCAGTGGTACAACGGATTTTTCAGTGTAAGAGGAACCGTTTTCGCCCAGGCCAGGAACTTATCCCTGTCCGGCACATCCTTGCCGGTTATGAATTGCTCCGGTATGCCGGCAACACGCATGGCGCGCCACTTGTAATGATCCCCCTTCAGCCAGATATCCGTGATGTTGGCATAGGTGGTATCCTCCAATACTTCCCCCGGGGGCAGGTGGTTGTGGTAATCCACAACAGGAAGTGACCCGGCATATTCATGATACAGGCGTTGCGCTGTCTTTGATTGCAACAGAAAGTTATCATGAATGAAATTGCCCATTTTGTTTCCTCCGGTATTCATTATCTCACGAAATTTCTACTGATTCGGATGCATTGTTTGCTCTATATGGACATGGCCGTAAATCCACCATCAACAGGTACGATTGCCCCTGTTACATAAGAAGATGCCTTGTGCGAGGCCAGCCAGAGCACGGCACCGCACATCTCATCAGGCTCTCCAAAGCGTTTGATGGCAGAATGCTGTATGATGGCCTGCCTTCTTTCCTCTGACAAAATTCCGCGATTTTGTTCACCGGGAATGAATCCGGGCATGATGGCATTCACCCGGATTTCAGGAGCCCATTCTCTTGCCAGATAGCGTGTCATGTTATTTACGGCTGCTTTTGTCATCCCATACACAAATACTTTCGACAGGGGAATATCGGACGAGACCGATGTCAGATTAATGATGCTTCCTTTTTTACCTTTTGCTATCAGGTTGCGTGCAACCGCCCTGCTGGTCCAGTAGACACCTTTCAGATTGATGTCCATTATCTTGTCCCATTCCGCACCGTCAATATCCATGATGGATGTTGCGGAATTGATACCGGATGCATTTACAAGGATTTCCACATCATTCCATTGGCTTCCGATATCGGCGATGGTCTGGATAATGGAATCCTCGTTCGTGACATCCATCCGCCACGGCCGGGCCGTCAATCCCTGCGAATCAAGGTTGTCACAAATCTCTTCGGCTTTTTTTTGGTTGCCCTGGTAAATTACCGCAGTGTGTGCACCCGCTCTGGCCAAAGAACCGGCGATGGCGCTTCCCAGCGCTCCGGTCCCGCCAACTACAGCGGCTACTTTCCCGTTGAGGTTAAAGAGGTCATGCAGGTAGCTCATTTGCTTCTTGTCGGGATCAGTAAGTGGTTCATGATTCATTGAGACTGCTTTTTTTCTGTACCTGTACCCGGACTCCGGGTTTGGTGTGAATAATTCAGGGTGTACTGTTCATCTTTATTTTCATCTGTTTAAAAATGTTGGATTCATAAAGTCAGATAGAATATCCATGACCGGTTTTAATCATGCTCCTGTGTGTCCTGGCGCA
>RECX01000017.1 GCA_007693825.1 Balneolaceae bacterium | reverse complement strand
GACCTTGAGTGATCAGGAGGTTCGTACGGTTTCCGTACGCAGCTCCAGGGTCCGGATGATCTTGTTGTCAAAGAGGATCAGCACCCTCATTTCCCGTTCCGGCACATTAACGTATCCCACAGTCTGAACACGGTGACCACCCAGATTCCGGTTCAACTCGGCGTGCAGGTGAGTCTGAGAAACACCAGGCGGCAGCGAGACCACATACCTTTTCCGGGTGAAATCTTCCGTTACGGGATATTCAAAAGTACGGATGCGATCCGGTCCAACCCGAAACCGGTTCAGCTCATGAATGATCAGGGAATCCGCCTGTGAAAAACTCTTGAGCGTCGTGCGCTGCTCACCCGGATGAAGTACAAGCAAAGAAAAAACGGCCAGACAGGATACCGCAAGCATTCCAAGCAATATCTTTTTCCTGAGCAGCAGAGGAATAGCGGTAACGGTCATTCCGGATTCAGAGAGGTGGTTGAGGGGCAAAAATGTGATGAAGGACATTGCGTGACACATCGTACTTCGTACCCTCAAAATGTACTTCGGAATGTGCCCCAACCAGCACCACCTGATTGGTATCGAAGGCAAATCCGGATCCATCGGCTGCAAGGTCATTGGCAACGATCCAGTCTGCGCCCTTGCGGATCCGCTTCTCCCGCGCCTGCTTGAGCAGGTCCCTGGTTTCCATGGCAAATCCAATAAGCACCTGGCCGTTCTTTCGATGCTCCCCCAGCCATTTAAGGATGTCCGGCGTACGCTCCAGCACAACGTTGAGATCCGCTTCCGCCTTTTTAACCTTCTGTGAATGGGTCTGTACCGGACGGAAGTCGGAGACCGCAGCCGTCATGATGATGATGTCGCAGCCGGCATGGGTCTTGACCTGCCGGAAAAGATCCTCCGTGGTGGTAAAGGCCAGCTTGCGGATGGATGGAGACAGTGCCGTAGTACTCACGGAATCGGAATGCAGCAGGGTAACCTCCGCTCCGTGAGCGGCGGCCGCGGCCGCCATGGCCATTCCCATTTTTCCTGTTGAAGGATTGGACAGGAAACGAACCGGGTCGAGATATTCACGGGTGGGACCGCAGGTGACCAGCATTTTCTTGCCCGTCAGCACCTCCCGGAGCGTGGGGGTCACTTTTTCCCCGGAAACCCGCCTCGACGGGGCCACTTCCAGAATCTGGATCATCCGGTCGATAATAACGTCCGTATCCGGCAGCCTCCCAACGCCCTCCATCCCGCTGGCCAGATATCCGTGGTCAGGCGTCAGCAAATGGTATCCAAGCTCTTCGGCTTTATTCAGGTTGTAACGGGTGGATGGGGCCCGGTACATTTCACCGTCCATGGTGGGACAGATAAGCACCGGACAACGGGCGGCAAGGACGGTTGTGGTAAGCATGGAGTCTGAAAAACCATGCACAATCTTGGCCAGACTGTTGGCAGTGCAGGGCGCTATGACCATCAGGTCGGCCCACTCCCCCCAGTGAATGTGCTGTGTCCAGTTTGTGCTGATCCCCGTCGGATTGTCAGGGAAGATATGGACAGGGACGTCGTGCCGGGTAAGTGCTGCAAAAGTGTTGCCGGCAACAAAGCGTGTGGCGGCCTCGGTCATGGTGACCCGCACTTCCGCGCCGGCTTCCTGAAGCTGCCTGACCAGATAGACCGCTTTATAGGCGGCAATGCCACCGGTTACACCGATGACGATGTGTTTGCCGCGCATCATGATTGTCAGTCGTTGGATTCTTCGTTTTCGATGCCGCGGTAATAGATTTTTTCATCCATCAACTCATTTACCGCACGCTGGGTGGGATGGGGACGGGCCTCGTACTCTTTTGTGATGCGCTCCTGCTCCTCGTTGAACGTGTACTCTTCCTCATCCTCAAAGCCTTCAAAATATTTGAGCTTCTCGTCAAGCTCCATTTTTTCCTGGGCAGCAATCTGACGGGCACGCTTCGATAGAATCACGATGCCTTCATACACATTGCCGGTGGTGGCCTGAATTTTTTCAAGATCAAGTGACTTGACTGCCATAAAATCGTTCTCAGTAGGTGGTGGTTTGGTTCATGAAAGTTGTGACCAGCTCGCGCAGTTCATTGTAACAGCGCTCCAGGTCATCGTTGATGATCACATGATCAAAACGGTCCGCATATCCAAGTTCCATTCGGGCCCGTTCCAGCCGCAACTGAAGCGATTCGGCATTTTCAGTCCCACGGTTCGTAAGCCGTTCCACTAAAACGGCATCCGAGGGCGGCCTGATAAAAATGGCCAATGCCTCATCTCCATACTGCGACTTTACGTTCAACGCTCCTTTCACTTCAATGTCAAACAGAACAAAATAGCCTTTTTCCAACTCTTTTTCAACTTCGGAAATCAGCGAGCCGTATCGCTTTCCACCGTAAAATTCCTCCCATTCGAGGAATTCGTTCCGGTCAATGGCCTGCTGGAACTTTTCCGGTGTCAGGAAAAAATAGTCCTTTCCGTGCACTTCATGCGGCCTGGGCGGACGTGTAGTGGCTGAAACCGAGAAGCGGATATCGGGAAACTCGGACATGAGCCGTTGTGCCAACGTGGTTTTGCCGGCACCGCTTGGCGCCACAAGTATAATGATTTTTCCTCTTTTCGTGGATGCGGGCATGATTCGTTACAGGATGTTCACCGGTTATGCGATATTCTGGATCTGTTCGCGGATGTTCTCAATGATCTCTTTCATGCCCACGACAGTCCGGGAAATTGCCGGGCTGTTGGCTTTTGACCCAATCGTGTTGACTTCGCGATGCATTTCCTGGAGGATGAAGTTGAGTTTTTTCCCCTGCAATTCGTTGTTTAGCAGGCATTCCGAGAAATAGGAGATATGCGCATCCATCCGGACCAGCTCTTCGGAAATGTCCAGCCGGTCGGCCAGGATCGCAATTTCCTGTTCGATGCGCTCCTCATCCACCCGGTTGTCCTCCAGCAGCTGGTTCACCCTTTCGGTCATGCGCTTTTTTGCATCCCGGATGCGCTCTTTTTCCCCGCTGCGTACTTCCAGGCAGTATCC
>RECX01000119.1 GCA_007693825.1 Balneolaceae bacterium | reverse complement strand
AGAACTACCAGTATCACAACCTTGGATTAGGTCATTACTAATTCGAAGCATAAATGTAAACTGCCGGATAGTCTGTTCTTCGTGAAGTCCGTAAACAGGATAGCCTTCTATCTTTTGAAACATGGCGATATTATTTCGGGTTTGATGGCGAGATCACATTCAGCCTGATTCCGGTTTTTCAATAACAGCCTTCTTTAGTATAATGGAACTTTCAACCGGTGTGATGAAGGCCGGTTTTGTTTCCGGGATCAGCGAAACCATCGTCCGGTGCGTCCTTCGCCACCACGAAGGCCCCGGTTTATTCCATCTTATTTATTCCATCTGTTATGAATAACGCAATATACGACTCATACATTTCCAGGATGCTGTACAAGATATCCCCTTTTTTCTCGCTGTTCCTGCTTTTCGTAATCTTGACGGTTTCGCCCCCGGCTGCCCAAGGTTCTGATCCGGACCAAGGGCCATTTCTTGCAACCACACCGCAATCCGCGACATCGGGCGATCTCTGGTCGCTTCTGATGCCGGATGGGACGGCGCTCCCGCGGCCCGAATCGTTCCGGAGCGATATCGCCACCCCGGCGGAGGTGCTTGGCTTTGAGCCGGGCGAGTGGCACGTGCGGCACGACCAGATCGTGGCCTACATGTACCGTCTGGCCCGGGAGTCGGACCGCGTCCAGATACAGGAATACGGACGGACATGGCAGCGCCGGCCGCTGCTTCTGCTCACGATTTCACATCCGGACAATCTTGCCTCCATCGATTCCCTCCGGACAGACCATCTGGCCCTGAGCGATCCGTCGCGGTCGATGGATCTCGACCTGAGCCAAATGCCGGTCGTAACCTGGCTGGGCTATTCGGTTCACGGTAACGAGTCCAGCGGGGCCAATGCCGCCATTCTGGTTGCCTATTATCTTGCGGCGGCCGAAGGGGAGGAAGTCGAACACCTGTTGCGGGAGTCCGTTGTGCTGCTGGACCCGACCTACAATCCGGACGGGCTCGACCGATTTGCGACATGGGTGAACAACAACCGCTCATTCACACCCTCCGGCGATCCCTACCACCGCGAACACCGCCAGCCCTGGCCCGGATCCCGGACCAACCACTACTGGTTCGACCTGAACCGGGACTGGATGCCGGTCCAGCACCCGGAAAGCCGCAACCGGGTACGCACATTTCATTCCTGGAAGCCCAATGTGCTGACCGACCACCATGAAATGGGGCCGCAGGCAACCTATTTCTTCCAGCCGGGAGTGCCATCCCGTGACAATCCGCTTACGCCGCAGCGCACGTTCGAGCTGACTGCAAAACTGGCGGAGTACCACGCGGGCTATCTGGACGAAGTGGATCAGCTATACTGGACCAGCGAATTTTTTGACGATTTCTTCATTGGAAAAGGTTCCACCTATCCGGATCTGCAGGGCACGGTTGGTATCCTGTTTGAACAAGCCAGCTCCCGCGGTCATCTCCAGGAAAGCCGGCACGGAGACGTCGCCTTTCCGGTGACCATCCGCAATCAGTTCCTGACCTCGCTGTCGACGCTGTATGGTGCCATGGATCTTCGTCTTGAACTCCTCGAACACATGAGGGAAGCCGCTTCAAGCGCTCTGGAGGATGCCCGGGGCAATCCGGTGAAAGCGTGGGTTTTCGGGGATCCGTACGACCGGGCACGCAATGCCCACCTGCTGGACCTGCTGTCGCATCATGATATTCGCATCCATGAACTGGAGGGCTCTCTTTCCGCGGACGGATACCGTTTCGAGAGCGGGAATGCATGGATCATACCTGCCGTGCAGCCGCAATACCGCCTGATCCGCAGCTTGTTTGAGACCCGCAAGGAATTCGAGGACAGCGTGTTCTATGACATTTCCACGTGGACCCTGCCCCTGGCATTCGATATACCGTATGCGGAGCTGGACCGCAGGAGTTACCGTGAAAACCTGCTGGGGCCACCCGTCGCCGACACGCCTTTCCCCGAAGGCCGGTTCCGGTCCGGCCCGGACGCCCAGGCATCTACTGACACCCCGTCCGCAAGCACCCCGTCTGCAAGCACCCCGTCCGCAAGCATGCCTTCTGCATCCGCAAACGCCCCACCTGCAAACACTCCTTCCACAAACAGCCCGCCTGCAAATCAGGCCCGTCCGTACGCCTATCTGTTCGAATGGCACGGGTATTATGCACCGCGCGCGGCATACCGCCTGATGGATGCCGGTGTGCGTATCAAGGTCGCAACGCAGCCTTTCCGGGCGGTAACAGCGGAAGGACCGCATGATTTCGACTATGGCACCATCCTTGTAAGTGCCGGCATTCAGGACCGGGTGGATGCGGATGCGCTCCGGGAGCTGATGATGGAGGTGGCAAAGGAGGATGGGCTGGATGTGCACATGGCAACCACCGGCCTGACGGCCCGCGGAATGGATTTGGGAAGCCCGTCCTTCCAGATGGTTGAAAAACCCAGCGTCATGGTCGTCACGGGCGACGGGGTCAACATGTATGAAGCAGGCGAAGTGTGGCACCTTCTGGATCAGCGATACCGGATGCCGGTTACCATGGCCGATGTCAGATACCTGAACAGTGTCGACCTGGACCGGTACAATACCGTGGTCATGGTACACGGCAATTATCAGCGGATACCCGGGGCATTCCGGGACCGCCTGAAGCAGTGGGTCGAAGCAGGCAACACCCTGATGCTGCAAAAAGGCGCTCTTTCCTGGATGGACGGATTGGACTGGCTGGACTTTGAAATGCAAAGACCCGAGTACTCCCATCCCGCAAATGAGGAACTCCGGTACCGGGACCTGGCATCACTGCGTGGTTCGCGGGCGATTGGCGGGGTGATCATGGAAGCGGAGCTGGACCGGACACATCCGCTCGGTTATGGTTTCAAGCGCGACAAATTACCGGTTTTCAGGAACAGCACCCTGTTCCTAAAGCATCCCGAAAACCGATTTGCGGTACCGGTGCGATACACCGCCGAGCCGCTGTTGAGCGGATTCGTATCCACCGAAAACCGGGAATATCTGCCGGTGCGCCCGGTTTACCTGATAGGGCGCATGGGTTCAGGACGGGTAATCATGACAACGGACAATCCGAATTTCCGCGCCTTCTGGTTCGGCACGAACCGGCTGTTTGCCAACGGCCTGTTTTTCGGTCGCATCATCCACCAGGATGCCACGATCCGCTGACGCAGGATGCCGCTGTCCGTTTATGGGGGATGCCGCAATCTGTTTAAGCAGGATACTGCTGTCCGTTTGTGCAGATTTACGCGGTCTGTTTATGCAGGATGCCACGATCAGTTTATGCGCGGGATTGCGCCTGGGTGTCCTTGTTCAGAGGCCGGCCTGTTTTTTCAGTTTGTCGGCGTAATCCAGTTTTTCCCAGGGGAACTCTTCCCGGCCAAAATGGCCATATGCGGCCGTATTGCGGAAGATGGGCTTGCGCAGATCAAAACGGCGGATAATCCCGTCCGGAGTGCAGTCGAAATTTTTCTGGATCAGTTCAACCAGCTTTTCGTCACTGATTTTTCCGGTTCCGAACGTGTTGACATTGATGGACACTGGTTCGGGAATGCCGATAGCATAGGCGAGCTGGATCAGGCACTCATCCGCAATGCCTGCCGCCACAATGTTTTTGGCGATGTGCCGGGCGGCGTATGCCGCACTCCGGTCGACTTTGGAGGCGTCTTTGCCGGAAAAGGCACCGCCGCCATGTGCGCCGCGGCCTCCGTACGTATCCACAATGATCTTGCGGCCGGTCAGGCCGGTGTCGCCATGCGGTCCGCCTATGACGAATTTTCCGGTTGGATTGACGTGCAGGATGGTTTTGTCATCCATCAGCTCTTTTGGGATGACGCGTGGCAGGAGGTGTTTGCGGACATCCTCGCGGATTTTGTCCTGTTCCACATCCTCATCGTGCTGGGTGGAGATAACGATGGTGTGGACCCGAAGGGGCTTGTTGTTTTCATCGTATTCTACGGTTACCTGGCTTTTGCTGTCCGGCCGCAGATAGGGCATATCACTGGTGTTCTTGCGGATATCGGCCAGTTCGCGCACCAGGTCGTGG
The DNA here is from genome assembly GCA_007693825.1 of Balneolaceae bacterium. Classification (GTDB taxonomy): domain Bacteria; phylum Bacteroidota; class Rhodothermia; order Balneolales; family Natronogracilivirgulaceae; genus SKNL01. Next base: position 10,589 of record RECX01000119.1, on the reverse strand, counting down.
GAGAATTGCAGCGCCATCGGCATGTAGGTCGGGGTTTCACGCGTGGCATAGCCGAACATCATGCCCTGGTCGCCGGCACCCAGCCGGTCCACGCCCATGGCGATATCCGCACTTTGCTGGTGGATAGTGACCATGACGCCGCACGAATCGGCATCAAAACGGTAGCCGGGCTTCGTGTATCCGATTTCGCGGATCACTGTGCGGGCAACCTCCTGGACGTCAACATAGGCCTCGGTGGTCACCTCTCCGGAGATGACGACAAGGCCGGTTGTGACAAGTGTTTCGACGGCAACGCGCGAGTTGGGGTCCTGGGCGAGCATGGCGTCCAGGATGGCATCGGAAATCTGGTCGGACACTTTGTCCGGGTGTCCCTCGGAAACAGATTCGGAAGTAAAGAGGTATTTCATTGCAATTAGGTGCTGGAGCTGGGTCAGTTAACAGTTTTTGTAGCTGGCAAATATACGAAAAAAAGTGGAAGCATCACTTTCCGGGGGAAAACAGATCGCTTCCGGCCGGACCTTTGCCGGGAAGGGGGATGCCGAGGTATTCAAAGGCTTTCTGTGTGGTCACGCGGCCTTTTGGTGTTCTCTGCAGGAAGCCTTCCTGGATCAGGAAGGGCTCGTACACCTCCTCAATAGTTCCCTTGTCCTCGCCGACAGCCACGGCCAGTGTTCCCAGGCCTACGGGACCGCCGCGGTAGTTTTCGATGATGCTGTTCAGGATGCGGATATCCATCTCATCGAGTCCGCGCGGGTCGACGTCCAGGGCGTTGAGTGCCTTGTCGGCGATTTGTTCATCAATCTCGGTCCTTTCTTCAACTTCCGCAAAATCACGGGTACGGCGCAGCAGGCGATTAACGATACGCGGGGTGCCGCGGCTTCGGCGGGCCAGCTCGTAGGCGCCTTTTTCGGTGATTTGGAGCCCGAGAATTCCGGCGGATCGGACGGCAATGTGCTGCAGCAGCTCCACGCCGTAATAATCGAGCCGCAGATCGATTCCGAAGCGGGCTCTCAGCGGCGACGTGAGCAACCCTTTACGGGTGGTGGCGCCGATCAGGGTGAATGGCATCAGATCGATTTGCACGCTGCGGGCGCTCGGACCGGAGTCGATGACGATATCCAGCTTGAAATCCTCCATGGCCGAATAGAGATACTCCTCCACAATCGGGTTCAGCCGGTGGATTTCATCGATGAAGAGCACATCGCCTCTCTCCAGATTGGTGAGCATGCCGGCCAGATCACCGGGTTTTTCCAGGACGGGGCCCGTCGTTGGCTTGATCTGCACCCCCATTTCATGTGCAATGATATAGGCGAGGGTCGTTTTTCCAAGTCCGGGTGGACCGGAAAGGATCACGTGATCCAGGGCATCGCCCCGCTTGCGGGCGGCCTTTATGAACACCTCCAGGTTGGAGATGATTTTGTGCTGGCCGATAAATTCCTGCAACCGGGAGGGCCGGATGTGCTGTTCGAACCCGGGGTCCTGCTCGGATGCATTCAAAAGGGGATTTGCCACAATTTCGGAGATATTGCTGGTGATGGGTAATGCAGACGAGACAAAATACACAGCGGAGAGGTACAATTGCCAAAAAACGTTTGACATTACCGGACGGGAAGCCCATTATTGGGTACATTATTCGGAACAGGATGACAACTCAAAAGGGACTGTTTCACGGGGCCGAAAAAGCCCACGTAATTTTTTTATGATTCTGATACAATGAGCACTGATACAATGAGCACTGATACAATGAGCACTGATACAATGAGCAAGAAGGAGCAAAAGGAGAAAGCAAGGATAGCAGGCAGCAGCGAAGGCAGGAAACCGGACCCGGATCTGTTTCACAATCACGAACTGAGCCTGTTGCAATTCAATGCCAGGGTGCTGGACGAGGTGCTGGTACCCGTCCACGCCGCCCCGATCAGATCTTATCTGATGTTTGTTCTGGAAACCTATCTCAATGATAATTCACAAAGATGGGTGCTTCAGCCGGACGGCGACTACAAAAGATGCTATCCGAAGGATGGGGAGCCCGGCAAGGGAGCCCACCGGATGTTCATGGAGCATACTGCTGCGATGGAAGATCCCGTGCCAGCAGCCTTTGAAATCCCCGGGGCTTCCATCTAGTCCTGGCCCTCCAATACGTAGCGGATCTTTCTCAACAGCGCAATGGTATCATCCCGGTAGTACCCGGGAAGCTCCAGCGCGCTGTTTCCGGCACTCCAGGCATGTTCCAGGTTGCCGGCCGCAACATGGCTGTTTGCCTTGAACCAGTAGCAGGACTCCCTGCGGGCGGTGTGGCCCAGCAGTCCGCAGTCGACGCGGTCAAAGTGCTCCGACGAGGCCTGATACTCTCCGGAGTTGAAAAACAGGATTGCCAGATTATACTGGACCCAGTTGTAGCCGGGATCACCGACACCGGCAAGCTGTTCGTATTCCGAAATGGCACTGCTCAAATCGCCGGAAACCGAAAGCAGATAGGCCCGGTACAGCCCCTGCTCAAGCCCGGTCATGCTGTCGGTGGAAGAACGGGATATATCCGGTGAGATCAGGTGGGAAGTATGGATTTTCGAGATGGCCGGGGACAGCTCCGAGTCCACGCTTGTGCGGAACAGGTTGAGAAAGAGCGCCAGAAGAAAAACGGCAGCAAGCGCTGAGACCCACAGTGTTTTGCTCTCCCGGACCATGCCTTTTCCGGGCTCATCGTCGTCCGGATAAAAATCATGTCCTTCCTCAAGCTTTTTGCGGAATTCCGGGACCTGGACCCGTTTCATGGCCGCCTGGGTTTCGAGCATGGTGTAATACTCGGGGTGTTGCATAAGGCGCACCCACAGGGCATCTATCTGTGAATTATCCAGCTTGCCGTTCAGATAATCATCAATAGTCTTTGCTATATCCGGTAAATGTTCTTTTTGCATATCGGGGTCATTCGTTTGAAATATTTACCTATAAGACAACGATCGGAGCCATTCCTTACAGTTATTTGTTTATTTTTTTCCGGACACACTCGCTTAGTTTCTTTACAAGCCGGTGCCGCTTTGTCCAGACGTTGTTTACAGAGATGTTGAAATGCCGCGCTATGGTTCCGCTGCGCGCTTCGGGGTGTTCCATCCAGAAGAGAATGAACTCCCTCGAGGATTCTTCCAGTTCGGCGATGCAGCCCATAAGGGCATTCTTTTTTTCCTGCATAACAAGGCTGTCTATTTGTTCCTCAACCGGCGCATAGCGCTCTATGTTTTCCTGAAAATTGTTCCGGTCACGTTCATGACAGAGTCGCATGTACCGGTTTTTTGCACTCTGAAGAAGATAGGAGTAGATTTTCTCGGGATTGCGTATCGCACCTTTCCTCAGCCGCTCCATGGTCATAACCAGGGCGTGCTGCGCACACTCCTGGGCATCCTGATGGTGCGCCCTCATCGTAGTGCGCAGAAACCGGCAGAGTATCTGAAAGGCCTCGGTATACAGTGCCTCAAGCTCTTTCGAATCTCCGTTTTCCAATGCCTCTACCAACTTTCCGTAATCCATACGACTCCTTTATTTCACTTGGTACGGCAGGCATAGCCCAAAACATGCTTTGCACGACTACGCCTGCGTTAAAAAAAAGAAACACCTTGTTGCCGTAAGTGTCAACAAGTGAGCACATATTGGCGACAACTTCATCCGCCTGCAGCAAAAATAACAAAAGCCAACGCGCATCGTGTTGTAAAAAAAGTTATTTTCTCACAAAATCCAGCACTTTATGTATCGCGTACAGCTTCAAAATTTCGAAGGGCCGCTCGACCTGCTGCTTTTTTTTATAAAGCGGGACGAGCTCGATATCTACGATATCCCCATATCCTACATAACCAGGCAGTTTCTGGAGTACATACGTTTTATGGAGGAGCTGGACCTGGGTGTTGCCAGCGAGTTCATCTACATGGCAAGCACGCTCATGGCCATCAAGGCGCGAATGATGCTGCCGGTACCGGAAAATGACGAGGACGATCTGCCGGAAGACGATCCCCGCTATGAACTGGTGCAGGCTCTGCTGGAATACAAGCGGTACAAGGAAGTGGCCGGCGAAATGACGATTCTCGACAAAAAAGCCAGGTATTCCTATACCCGCGGCTACAACGAACCGGACCAGGTGGAACAGGAGCAGAAAGGGGAAGCGCTCCGGGAGGTTACCATGATCGATATCATGGCGGCATTCAAAAATGTCATGAAGTCGGTAACGGAGATCCATTATCACGATGTGCGCCGCATTGAAACCGATGTCGAGACCCAGTCGGATTATGTCATCACCCACCTGCGCAAACACGGCAAGAGTTCGTTTCGGCAGATCTGCACCGGACTGGCCTCGCGTATCTATGTCATCGTAACCTTTCTTGCCATCCTTGAACTCATCAAGGAGAGGCAGGTCAAACTGCTCACCACAGGAAAATTCACGGAATTCTATATTGAACTCCACACGCCCGACGAATTGGTCGGAGCTGGAAATACAAGCGGCAACTCATCCCGATCATCATGATTCGACTACTGCAACGGCCGGTCGACGGCCTTCTGGCCACGCTATTCCTTGCCCTCGCGTTCAACGGCGCTCCCACTGCAGCGGCCCTCACCCAGGTGCCCATCCAGGAGGAAACCCGGACAGCTGCCACCGGCAGCCCTTCCCGTTTTGTGGAGGCGGCCTTTCTGGACAGAAAAATTCACATCCTGGCCTCCGATTCTCTCAAGGGACGCGGTACGGGACAGCCGGGCTCGGCAATGACAGCAGATTTTCTCGACGGGTTTTACACCAACGCCACTTGGGCATCAGAGGAATCAATCCCTGTCATCCGCCAGCCGTTTGTCCTGGAAGGCATTTTCTGGAATTCGGTTTCCTATGATGTTTACCACACAGACGGCGTGGATACCGTCTTCTTCTCCCGCACGCATCTTGAAAAGGGCGGACAGGCCGGTTTCTATCCCCTTATGGATGGCGCCAGGGAACATGATGCCCCGGTTGTTTTTGCCGGATATGCCCGGTTTGACAGGGGCGACGAAATTTCCCGCACCATCGCAGCATCCCTGGAAAACAGCTGGGCCCTGGTCTTCGCACCCGGACCGGACGACCAGCGCACCCGCACGGATATCGTGCGCTATCTTTCCCGCAATTACAGGGCCACCGGCGTGATCTTTATCACGGAAGAGGATCCGGAGGAATGGGAGCAGCAGGCCCGGGACATGAGCCGCCAGCTGGAGCGTCCGAGAAGCATCCGCCGTCCGGGCGCAAATTACCGCATGTCAGACTGGTCGCCCGGCCTGGCCGTATCCGTACATCCCGATCTGGCACTTGGCATGCTTGGGCTCGACCAGCCCCGGCAACTTGACAGTGTGCGGACCCACTGGCAGAGCCACACATCCTCCCCCGTCCCGGAACAAACCGGATTCCGGCTTCGCAACAGCCCCGTGATGGAATCCCGCTCTTTCGAAGAGGATAACATGGTCGCCGTCATTCAAGGCGCGGACCAAGAACTGAGCCGTGAGATCGTGGTGCTCTCCGCACACTATGACCACATGGGACTGGGACAGCCGGATGATAACGACGATATCGTTTACAGCGGAGCCGATGACAATGCCAGCGGCACGGCCGTACTCATGCAGGTTGCGAAGGCGTTCCTGCAAGCCGCCGAAGAAGGGTACCGGCCCTCGCGCACACTGGTGTTTCTGCACGCCGCCGCCGAGGAGTGGGGTCTGTTCGGGTCACGCTATTTTGTGGATAATCCGCTCTTCCCGGACTCCGACATCATAGCCAATGTCAACGTGGACATGGTCGGCTATGTGGATAACGAGTATGCCGGGCGCGATGATCAGGACTATATCTATGTGATCGGAGCCGGAATGGTATCCAGCATGCTTGAAGAACTGGTCACGCAGGCCAATGAGGCCACATCGGAGCTCATTCTGGATGATACCTACAACAATACATCCCATCGGCTGCAGCTGTACAGGAGAAGCGATCACTGGCCGTTTGCACAGCAGAATATTCCCTTCGTATTCTTTTTCTCCGGACTGCACGACCACTATCACCGTCCCTCTGATACCCCGGACCGTATTGCCCTCCCGCTGCTTGCTGCCAGGGCGAAACTGATTACGGAGCTCACCTGGTACCTGGCAGAATCGGGAAACCGGCCGGAAACCGACCGTCTGGAGTTCGGGGAAAACGCCGTTCTCTCCCGATGATGGACGGAACGCATTGCAGGCAATAGACCCGCCGGAAATTTCCTGGTTATCACCACATTCAGGGAATCACGGCACCCGCAACTGCCTGGAAGTGCAGACAGGTAAAACCAGGATCAGGCAATCTTCTTTTCGAACAGGGCCGTCACAAACGGCCCCCTTTCAAATATCTGCAGGTCCTCGATCTTTTCCCCGACACCGATATATTTTACCGGAACGCTCATTTCGTGCGAGATTCCGATGACAATGCCACCCTTGGCCGTTCCGTCAAGCTTGGTCAGCGCCAGGCCGGTAACATCCACCACCTCGGAAAAAGCCCGGGCCTGCTGAAGCGCGTTCTGTCCCGTGGATGCGTCCAGCACCAGGAGCACCTCGTGGGGCGCATCCTCGACCACCTTTCCCATGACGCGCTTTATTTTTCCAAGTTCGTCCATCAGGGCTCTTCTGTTGTGCAGGCGGCCGGCCGTATCCACCAGGACCACATCGGCATCCTTTGATTTGGCAGAGGCCACGGTGTCATAGGCAACGGCGGCGGGATCGGCACCCTGTCCCTGCTGGATGAGGGTGACGCCGGCGCGCTCGCCCCAGATTCGGAGCTGCTCCACGGCGCCGGCGCGGAACGTGTCCCCGGCCCCGAGCATCACACGCTTGCCGGCTACCTTGTACATGTGTGCCAGCTTGCCGATGGTGGTGGTTTTTCCGACGCCATTTACACCAACGACCATGATGACGTGCGGTTTCTGACGGAATTCGGCGTCAAATTCGGCCGGACGATCGGCCTCGTTCTCTTTCAGCAGACTGGTGATCTCTTCCTTGAGGATTTGCTGCAACTCGCTGCTGCTGATGAACTTGTCCCGGGCAACACGATTCTCGATGCGCCGGATTACCTCCAGCGTGGTTTTTACGCCCACATCGGATGTGATGAGGATCTCTTCCAGGTCGTCGAGCACCTCGTCATCCACCTTGTCCTTGCCGACCAGCGCCTTGCCGATTTTGTCCAGGAAACCGGTCCGGGTCTTTTCCAGTCCCTCCTGAAGTTTTTCCTCTTTTTTTCCGAATCCCAGTTTGTCAAAAATTCCCATTGCGAATGTACCTGTGCCGTAGATACTTTAGGTGTTTCTGTTGCGTGTAAAGGGGTGCTGGCGCCTCAGTTGAACTCCGCGCCCTTTTTCTGGATCATGATGTACCGGTGTACATAGGAGCCCAGTGAGTATATCATTAAAATAATGCTTAACAACATTAAAAATTCGATCGTTTGTTCTCTTTCGGGGAAAAAGAAAGCGACGATCCAGTAGATGGCAAGGATATTGACGGCCACCTTCCCGGACATTACCGACATGGCATACTTTCCCTGTTTGCGTTTGATGAGAAGCGATCCGGTCAATATGAGCAGGTCGCGGGCGATCATGATGATAAAGAAAAACAGGGGGATGATCCCGATCAGGACAGCGTAGAAGAAAAGGATGATGGCGCAGATCTTGTCCGCCAGCGGATCCACAACCTTGCCGAACTCGGTGACCTGGTTGAGTTTCCGCGCAAAATAACCGTCCAGGTAGTCTGAAATGAAGGCATACCCGATAAGTGCGACGATCAGCCAGTTGGCCTCCTTTCCGGAGGCGTGGTGCAGCATGAGGATGGGGATGGCAATGAGCGCGCGTGACAGCGAAATGGCATTGGGCAGCGTAAGAACATCTTGTTTAACCGGTATGATCTTTCCGTCTATATTGGTGGCTTCGTTCACGGCGCTCCAGGGTTACATATAATTTCGCTGTTGTGATCTGGTGGATGGATCCGGCCAGAGGGCGTTTTTGCCCGGTTTTCACATTTTGCGTTTTATTTTTCCGGGTGAATCATTGTACCTTGCGTCCAGCAATGAACAGTTACCCGGCAACGTAAAATAGAAATTTATCGGATGAACACGAAAGAAACGGACCATTCTCTTCTGGAGAAACAGCTGACAAGCGAAAAAATCTTCTCCGGCAACCTGCTCCACGTGTACAAGGACAAGGTGCGGCTGCCGGACGGGAGCACGTCCTACCGCGAGTGGATCGATCATCCCGGCGCCTGTGCCGTGCTGCCGGTCTTTGAGACGGGTGAGGTGCAGCTGGTCAAGCAGTTTCGCTATCCGCTGCGACAGAATTTCCTGGAAGTGCCTGCAGGCAAGATCGATCCGGGGGAAGACCCGCTGGTCACCGCCAAACGGGAGCTGGAAGAGGAGTCGGGCATTAAGGGCAGGAACTGGGTTGCGCTTGGCGGATTCCATCCGTGCATCGGCTACACTAACGAGATCATCTACCTGTACCTGGCCTGGGACCTGGAAGTCTCTGATAATCATGTGGATGAGGACGAATTCCTGAAACCGGTCCGCATGCCGTTTGCAAAAGCCGTGGAAGCAGCGCTCAGCGGCGATATCACGGACGGAAAAACCATCACCAATATCCTCAGGGGAGCAAAATGGTGGATGGATAACGCCCCGTTTCCCATCCAGCTGAAGATGTGACCCGAAAACAGGTGCAGCAAGGCCCGGGGACAAGTCGGATTGTCGGATCCAGGAGATGCCGGATCCAGGAAATGCCGGATCGGCGGAGCAACAGATCGGCGTAACGGCTTTTGAACCGGCCGTCGGCGCTGCGGATCCTGTCAGTTTTTCAGATAGCCGCGTTTGTGCGCGATCTCTTTGATCTTTTCTTTCAGCAGGTTGCGTCCGCGGTGAAGGCGGGAACGCACCGTGCCTATGGGAACGTCCAGCATGTTGGCAATCTCCTCGTAGGTGAAATCCTCTACATCGCACAACAACAGGGGTGTGCGGAAATCCTCCGGCAAGTTGTCCAGCGCCCTCTTGAAATCGTCATCGTATTCCCCGCGGTAGAATTTCGCCTGAAGGTCAGTGGTGTCGCTCTGCTCACTCCGGATGGTTTCGTAATAGGTCGCCACCTCTTCGTAGTCTACATGCTGCGGTTGCCGGGCGGCCTTTCTGTAGTTGTTGATATAGGAGTTTTTGACGATGCGATAAAGCCAGGCGCGGGCGTTTGTCCCTTTCTGATAGCTGTTGAAAAACCGGAAGGCCTTGACGATACTGTCCTGCAGCAGGTCCTCCGCATCGTTTGGATCTGTGGTCAGACGGAGGGCATAGTTGTAGGTGGCATCCAGATGCGGAATGATCTCCGCATTGAAATCCTCCTGCTTCTTCAACTCTTCGGCTGTCAGTTTGTCCGTCATGTTCTCTTCAGATTCGTTTTTGGCGCTGTACGTGGATATGGTCAGGAGTGGTTTCGGATCTTGTCAAGCAACCGGTTCAATTCAGCAACCTGACCGTCCGTCAGACAAGCCATGATGCCATCCATCTTGTCGTTCAGATAATCCAGGCGGGTCAGTAAATCCAGCCCTTTTTTCGTAATAGTGATGTTCACCTTGCGCCGGTCATTGCTGCAGCTCTCGCGGACCGCCAGCCCTTCCTTTACAAGACGATCCACGATTCGTGTGATATCCGATCGCGCATCCAGCATCTGCTTGCGTATGGTGCAGTTACAGGAAGGCTGCGGGTGCCGGCGCTGAAGTATGCGGAGAATGTTGAACTGCTGCAGCGAAAGCTGGTGCTCACTCAGCATCTTTTGCAGACGCGAAGTAACATTGCTGTAGGTAAAAAGAAAATTGGCAACGGCTTTGTGCCGATCGTTCCGGTAACGGGTTGTTGCTGTCTCTTTTTCCTGTATCATGGAGATCTATGTGAGCGATGCAGCGATTCGGGTCAACAATAATGATACGAAAGAAAAATACCTGTTGCAACAATTATTGTTGAAACGCACAAATTGGGGGGCGACCCGCGGGTTTTACCACCCAATGTGTTCTCCAACGAGAGTATCCCGGTTGTATTTCAATGGAATGTCGGAGATGGGGAAAGGGTGTGGATGCGGGACGCGCGAGGCGTGCCCGGCTGGCCTGCCTCGCGTCGCCTGTCCTCTTTATTTGATCGTCTCCGGAGTGAATCAGTATTTCACCGTACAGCCGTAGGGTTGATGCGAGCTGACTTCGACATCCCGCCCTTCCAGCAGCAGATCCAGCGCCTCGCTTACGAAATTCCTTGCACCTTCAACATCGGCGTGGTTGGCTGTCGGACGGTCGTCAATGGCACCCATGTATCTCAGCATGCCATCGGGATCAATGATGTACATGTGCGGGGTCACCCGGGCATCGTAAGCACGGCCAACGGTTCCCTCCGGATCAAGAAGAACGGCGGTGGGCTTTGCTTGCTTGTCACGTGTGATTTTTTTTGCCTCATCCGGTTCCAGATAGCCCTGTTTGCCAGGGGCAGAGGAAATGATGGAGAGCCAGACAACACCCTGGTCGCGGTACTTTTCCTGCAGCATCTGCATGTTTCCCGTGGCATAATGCTT
>RECX01000061.1 GCA_007693825.1 Balneolaceae bacterium | reverse complement strand
GGCCGCAACGCACGTATGATTTTGTCATTTCAAGTCTGCCATATGAGCAGATGCCACGTACGGTGACGCTGAAAATGTGGAAACACAAGCTCTCTCTGTGCAAGCCGGGCTCGCATATCATCTACTACAAGTATGTGAATTTCAATCATTTCCGAAACCGGTTCGAAAAGCAGCTTGTGCGCCAGTACTGTTCGGATGAAAAGATCGTCTTTTTGAACATGCCGCCGGCACGGCTTTTTACACTGCGGATAGATAATCCGCAGGAGTGTATGCTGGTTTTTGACCAGGACAGCAAGGTCACAAACGGGGTCAGGCACGTCAACGGCTTTTGAGTCTCATTTACCGATTCTTTATTGTTCCGTGGCTGTTTTCTGTGTGCCTTTTAGAAATCAGCGAAAATTTCTTCCGAGTTTTTCCTGATCCACTGTTTTGCTTCCCTGACCCCGGGGTAATATTGCCGGACCGTATCCCAAAAAGCCCTGCTGTGATTGAAGTGACGCAGGTGGCAAAGTTCGTGGATGACGATGTAGTCCATGATGGATGGTGGGCATTTCACCAACCGCCAGTTCAGTGAAATGGTGCCTTTTGACGAGCAGCTCCCCCATTTGGTCCGTTGATTGCGTATGGAAAGCCGTGATGGAGTGAACGGAAGCCGCTCCGACCAGAAGTGAAACTTTTCGGCAAGTTCTGTTTTGGCGATCCGGCGGTAGAAATCATGGATAAGATCGGTGCCGGGCTGCGGGGTAAAGAGATTGCTCTGTATCGGCTGCCAAGCTGTTGACGGAATCGCCTCGTCGGGTAAATGATCGCGCGGATTATAGCGGTAAACGATGCCATGTTCGTGTTCCTCGAGGGTCGGTTTGCGCAGTCCTGGCACGGGGAAATCGTAAATGTGCATCCTTTGTCCCCGCAAAAGCAGGGTTCCTTGCGTCTGTTCTCTTTTTTGCGCAAGCTTCAGCACTTTTTCACGCCTGCGCAGACATGCGCTGCGGATCCAGTCGCGCTTCTCCTCGGCGAATTGCATCAGCCGGTGTTTTGAGACGCTGGCCGGACCCGAAACAATGATGGCGTCATCCTTGACACGGATTCGCATCGTCCGCTGGCGCTTTCGCTGCACTACGGTCACCGGAGGCAGGGCTTCCTCCCCGCTTCCGTGGGTTTGAATCTGTTTGCCGGTTCGCGGATCTTTCATTGCATGCTGCTGTCGGAGTACTGTGAAATCAGTCCAGGCGGTGAACCCTCAATGCCTCGCGTGCTTTTTTCACAAAAGGATGATCTGTGTCAGGAGTGGCGGCCCTGCTGTAATAAAAACGGGCCTTATCGCAATTACCTTCACGGATACTGAGTTCTCCAAGGTAGTAAAGAGAGAGGATAAGGTTGTCCCTTTCGGCAAACGGAGTCAGTTTTTCAGCATATCCCAGGGCCTTGAGAAAATCGTCCTTTGCCCCCACGGGATCTGCCTGATGGTAGTATCGGATAAGCCCGCGAATGGCAAAAAGATCTTCCCGCATCGTCTGAGATTCATGTGAATCAGGGGCCATCGGGTGGTTCAGGCTTTCATGGATGGCTGCGAGTGCCTCATGATGAAGATTGAGCTGATACAGTGAGCGGATGTAGAGCCGCCGGTAGTAGCTGTTGTCCGGGTAGCGGTGATACAGGTCGCGCAGGTATCCCAGTGCCTTGTCGGGCTCTCTTTCGATGTGAAGGTAGATGTGCCCCAGGAAATAGGTGGCTTCCGGCTCCACGAAGATGCTGCTGTCGGCGGCTTCGGCCAGCCGGGACAAACCTTCCTGGCGGTCACCGGAAGGCAGCATCCAGCTGAGTCTCCGGGCTATGGCATATTCTTCCACAAGAAATGCGGTAAAATAGAGGTACATGCCCACACCGAAATGAATGTCCGGCAGGTGTGGATGTTCCTTTTCAATGCGGAAAAAGTCGCGCAGGGCCCGGCGTCCGTGCCGGAAACTTCGGTACCAGCGATAGCGATTGGAGTAGTAGCGGGCAATCTGGCCGTTGATGACGGATCGAACAACAAGTGCATCCATATGATTGGGATCCGAATCGAGGATGGCCTCGCAGGCATCTATAACCTTTCCGGCCATGGCAAGAAAGCGCTCGTCGTAGGTGGTATTTTGCAGATCGATGAGTACAGGCCACCAGGCATCCAGCGCTTCCCAGAGCGGCCAGGCCGGATGTTCGGGGTAGGCCCTCTGCCATTCCGAGAGTTTTTCAAGGGAAGTCTCCAGGTCCCGGTTGTACAGTTGCTCGATGGCGGCACGCGTATCACGTATGAAGTTGTCATCCATCAACAACGAAGGGACGGGAACCCCTGCGCTGGCAGCATGCGTACCCAATGTGCCAGACGCTACATATGTATCCAATGTGCCCGGGCAGCCGGTCGTCGTCAGCGGCGGCAAGAAAATGATGGCTGCGAATATCAGCGCAGAAGCCCAGGCGGGCAGGGATTTTTCCGGTGTCTTGGCCAATGGTTTGCCCGGTAGCCCGCCCATCGCGTTGTCCTTCATCCGCCAGTTTGTCGGCGGTGTCAGAATTTCGTATCTGGCTCGCTTGGCTGCAACGGACATCAGCTTCTGCTCAGGCGGTCCATGGGAAGCAGGCGGACCATCTTGCGCAACTCGTTGATCTCGCTTTTGCGAAGGTTGCGCCATCGTCCGACGCGCAGGCCCTTTTTCTGCAACGGGCCGTATCCAACCCGGTCAAGACTCAGCACCTCAACCCCGATTGTCTCCATCATGCGACGCACAACTCGGTTGCGGCCTTCGTGCATACTCAGGGTCACCACGTTCAGGTACTGCGGGTGCCGGGAAACGCGGTAGGCCTTTGCCGGGCCATCTTCCAGCGGAATACCGGTCCGGATCTTCCCGAGCTCCTCATCGGTAAGCATGCGGTCGGTTTCCACATCGTACACCTTCCGCACTTTGTAGCTGGGATGCATCAGCCGGTTGGCCAGGTCTCCGTCATTGGTGAGCAGGATCAGCCCGGTGGTGTTGCGGTCCAGGCGTCCGACCG
>RECX01000227.1 GCA_007693825.1 Balneolaceae bacterium | reverse complement strand
GACATTATTCGGTGCAGGCGGCGCTCTCGCAATCCGTGAATACGATCTCTGTTGAGCTTCTGATGGAGACCGGAGTGGACCGGGTCATTGAGACTACCCGCAGATTGGGTGTCCGGTCCCCCATTCCGGCAGAACCGTCCATAGCGCTCGGCACGGCTGAGCTGTCGCTGCTTGAGATGGTGCAGGCCTACACGGCATTTGCCAACAGGGGCCTGCCGGCAGAACCCCGGTTTATCAATGCCGTCTACAATGCCGACGGAGAGCTCATTTATGATTTCAGGAAATCCGGAACAGAGGACCGGGATCAGACACCGGTATTAACTATCAGCGATTTCACGGCCGGGCAATCGTTTGCCCCAACAGTCCCGCCGATTTCAGGAAAACAGCAGACCGTTGCCGCTGAAGTACCGGAACAGTTGGAGCCGGCTTTTTCCGAAGAGACGGCGGCGGCCATGGTTTCCATGCTGGCCAGGACTGTTGACGTGGGCACCGCATCCGGTCTGAGGACACGTTTCGGCATTCGGCATGCCGTTGCCGGCAAGACGGGTACAACACAACATTTTTCTGATGGATGGTTTGTGGGGATGACACCCGATCTGGTATTCGGGAGCTGGATCGGAGGGGTCACGCCGTCCGTCCGGTTGCCACAGCACATCGGCTTTGCATCACAGACGGCCCTTCCCGTCGCCGGACTCTTTCTGCAGGACCTTGCCCGGCACGAGGGGTTGGCATCCATACCGGACCATTTTCATCCGCACCAGCGGAATACGGTTTACCGGACCGGGTGTGAAGATTATCGTGAAGAACGATTCACCGACCGCGTCAGGGACTTTTTTTCCGGGAGGGACAGCAAGGAAGCGCAGATAGTCGGTGATGCTGAAAATGACAGGTCGCTGATCGGCCGGATCAGGGGTGTCTTTCGAAGAGACTAGCCGATAAAAAGAATATTAATATTGTTATGGTCATATGCGCCTGTTTTGTCTCGCTGGCCTCATCCACCTTCCTATGACTAACCTTCAGTGCAAGATGGTACGGGGGCATTCTGTGTGATGTACTTTGTCATGAACAGGCGCTTGATGAAATGAACCGGTCCATGACCCGTTCGTCTAAAAAAATGAATGCAGTTTGGCACTATCGGCATTGGATATGAATATGGCAAGCAAGTACTGAATTGCAAATCATTCACTTCGACCACTAATAAAATTATCATGAATACATTTTCCAGATCAAACATTATTGTAATTTCCGGATTTATGCTACTGATGTCAGCAGGCCTTTTTAGTCAGGCCGATGCCCAAAACCGGTCCCGGTCATCCGGAGCCGTCGCCGAGTCGGTACAGAAACCTGATTCACAATCACAGGAAACCACGCAAAGGGGCATTTTCCAACCCCGGGAAAACCGGCTCGTATTGCAACTTGATGACCTGACGGAGGAACAGTTGGAGCGGATCGATGAACTGAACGCTAAGCACCGCGACAAAGTGATGGAACTTCGGGCAAAGATGCGCAATAACGAGATCACCCGCGAAGCGTTCCGGAATGAGCGCCGGGCTCACTATGAGAAACATCAGAATGAGCTTGAAAAGGTGCTGACCAAGGAGCAGTGGGAGCAGTTGCAGGAGTTGCGGGCCGAACGCCGGCGATCACCAGGTAACTGACAATCCATATTTCCCATATGTGGAGAGTTTTTTTTGTAATATTCGGCCGTATTGGGATTCGATGATACGGGTCCCGTTTTTGGCATCGGTAGCCATGCAGCCGCCGGACATAAAAAGGGCCCCGTTATGATCAGGCAATGGCATACCTGTAATGAAACGGAACGGAAAGCCGCTGCAGGCGTATGAGGATTGGATAAAAAAGATATTATTTACAAAACGGAAATGAATGCAGGAAGTGCACCATGAAAATAAAGAAAAGCCTGGCTATCAGTGAAACGGGGTTTGTTTTCGATCCGTCCACCGGAGATTCGTACACGTTGAATCCGATTGGCCTTGAAATCCTTCAAATGCTCAGGGAGGGAAATAGCAGGGAGGAGATCACCGGAACGGTAACGCAGGCCTATGACGTCGATGCCATGACCTTTGAGCGATACTATTTCGACTTCCTGGGGATGCTCAAGCAGATGCAGCTGGTTGAGACTGATGAATAAACAGAAGCTGACCATCGCCATTTCCGGGTTGAATAACGTAGACAGTCCGGGACCGGGGATTCCTGTGATTCGGGGAATCCGGGAGTCTGAGGATATCGAACCCAGGATTGTCGGTCTGGCGTACGAAAACCTTGAGCCGGGACCGTACATGCACGGATATGTGGACAAAACCTACAAGCTGCCCTATCCGTCGGAAGGGGTGGATCCCCTTATGGAGCGGATCCGTTACATCCATGAGCGCGAGAAGATTGATGTGCTGATCCCGAATTTCGATTCGGAAATATTTGTATTCATCAAACTGGCGGACAAGCTCGGGCAGTTGGGGATCCACACCTTCCTGCCCACCCTGAGCCAGTTTGAAGAGCGGCATAAAAGCAACCTGCCACAGTACGGGGAGAAGTATGACATCCGGGTTCCCGACAGCCGGCCCGTCACATCCTTCGGGGAGATTGAGGATCTGGTGCGCCAGGGCAAATTCTCGTGGCCGCTTCTGGTCAAGGGGAAGTTCTACGACGCCTACTTGGCACGAAATGCGGAGCAGGCCAGGATTTATTTCAACTCGGTAAACGCAAAGTGGGGACTTCCAGTCATTGTACAGGAATTCATCAAGGGGACGGAGGTGAATGTGGTTGCTCTTGGGGATGGCAATGGACGGACCATCGGGGCCGTTCCCATGCGCAAGCAGTATATAACGGACAAGGGCAAGGCTTGGGGCGGAATTACACTTGATGATCCATCCATGCTGGAATTCACACACCATGTCATGTCCGTCACCCACTGGCGCGGCGGCATGGAGCTGGAGCTGATCCGCACACCCCAAAACGAGCTTTACCTGATTGAGATCAACCCGCGCCTGCCCGCATGGGTCTACCTGGCAGTTGCTGCCGGACAAAACCTGCCTGTTGCGCTTGTCAAGCTGGCCATGGGACAGGATGTGCCTGTCTGGACACACTACGACATCGGCAAGATATTCATCCGGTACTCTTATGACATGATCTGTGACCTCGATGCGTTCCGGAAACTGTCTACCACCGGCGAGTTGTAACACCTGCACCTGCCGTACGTCATACGGTATGGCCATTTCTGACACTATCAGCTATTGAAGATCATGGATAAAAAACCATTTGAGCGACCGGTCATAAAAAAACTGAACGCTGGCATGCCCTCGAAATTCGGACTCCAGGTACGCCACGAGCCCATAACCGAAATCGACGGAGTACCCGTATCATCACTGCTGGAGCGCTATGGCTCCCCACTTTTTATTTACTCCGAAAAAACAATCCGGAGCACCTTCAGAGAGGCATTTCGGGCGTTTTCTTCCAGATACCCCAACGTCCTTTTTTCCTGGTCTTATAAAACCAACTATCTCAATGCCATCTGCAAAATTTTCCATCAGGAGGGTTCATGGGCTGAAGTTGTTTCCGGTTTTGAATACAAAAAAGCCCTGGAAAACGGTGTTAAAGGTGACCGGATTATCTTCAACGGGCCAGACAAATCCAGAGCAGACCTGCAGCTTGCCGTGAAAAACGGGTCTTTGATCCACATCGACCATTTTGATGAACTATACGAACTCATTGAAGTGGCCAAAGAGTCAGATGCCAAACCAAACGTGGCGATACGAATCAATATGGACGCCGGTATCTATCCTGCATGGGACCGCTTCGGCTTCAACTACGAAAACGGCGAGGCCTGGGATGCGCTTAACCGTATCATGCATTGTGAGAACCTTGAGCTCGCAGGTCTGCACACGCATATTGGCACGTATATCATGAGTACCGAACCGTACAGAATTGCGGCCACAAAAATGGCAGAACTTGCTGTTGGACTGGAACGGAAGTTCCATCACCACATCCGCTATATTGATATTGGCGGCGGTTTTGCCTCGAAAAATACACTGAAAGGCGGTTACTACCCCGGCAGTGACACTACCCCGTCCTTTGAGGATTATGCCGAAGCCATTGTATCGGTACTCATGAAAGCAGATTTCCATCCCGATCATCTGCCACTACTGATTCTCGAAACGGGACGGGCATTAATTGATGATGCCGGCTATCTGGCGGGGACCGTCGTTGCAACCAAGCGCCTGGCAGATGGACAGCGTGCATCGATACTGGATGCGGGGGTTAACCTGCTCTTTACATCGTTCTGGTACGATCACGATATCCGTCCTGCAAAACCCGTTTCCGACCAGACCGAGGAAACGGCGATTTTCGGCCCGCTTTGCATGAATATTGACGTCATCCGAAAAAGCACCATCTTTCCGCTGCTGAAAAAGGGAGATCCCTATGTTATTCGGCGGGTTGGTGCATACAACAACACACAGTGGCTGCAATTCATCACATTACGGCCCAATGTGGTATTGATTGACAACAGCTCCCAGGTGCACGTAATCCGCAGGGAAGAAACCCTTGAGACCCTCAATGATCTGGAAAGCACCCCGGAGCATCTCAACGTTCATAAATAAAAGACCGTCATATTTTCCGAGGCTGGAACATGTTTCAAAAGTACGAGTGGTTCTGGACAGGTTTCCTGAACAGCTACACCCAGATATTCTTTTCGGATAACAGGGGGTTTGCAGCTATACTGATCCCGGTCACCTTCCTGGATTTCTTTGCCGGGCTGTTCGGGATGCTGTCGGTGCTCTTTACCAATACCACGGCGCGTCTCATCGGTTTTGATCCCCTGAAAATCAGCAAGGGCTACTATGGTTTCAATTCGCTGCTGGTCGGCCTGGGTCTTGGCATATACTACGAACCAGGGATCGTGCTGCTTATACTTCTGGCCATTGCCGCTATTTTCACCCTGTTCATTTCAGTGACACTGGAAGGCGTTATCGGGAAGTATTACCTGCCGCATCTCAGCCTGCCTTTTGTATTCGCACTGTGGCTGCTAATGCTTTCATCGCGCGAGTTTTATGCGCTCTCCCTGAATGAACGGGGAATATACACCCTCAACGACTTGTATATCATTGGCGGTCATTCACTGGTTGCTTTGTATGAATGGTGGAACCAGCTGGACTTTCCATCGGTGTTCCGCACCTACTTCCTTTCGCTGGGAGCCATACTTTTCCAGTTTAGCGTCCTGTCCGGGATGCTGGTTGCCCTGGGGCTGCTGATCTACTCCCGCATCGCCTTCACGCTCTCCTTTCTCGGTTTCTTTGCCGCCTGGTGTTTTTACAATATCATCGGGGCCGATCTTACGGAAGTCGGTTACAGTTACGTCGGCTTCAACTACATCCTGACCGCCATCGCGATTGGCGGTTTCTTCATCATCCCGAGTGCCTGGTCCTACTTTTGGGTGCTTCTTGTCGTACCGATGGTTTCCATTGTGACTATCAGCCTTGGATCAGTCCTGTCTGTCTTCCAGCTGCCGGTCTATGCATTGCCTTTCAACATAGTGGTGCTCATTTTTCTCTATGTGCTCAAGTTCCGTATATCCAACCGTTCGGGATTGCAGACGCTCTTTGTGCAGCGAAATTCGCCGGAGCGCAATCTCTATTCCTGGCTGAACTACCGCGAGCGCTTTACCGGTCGAACCGAGATACCGGTCCGTCTTCCGTTTTTCGGGGAATGGATTGTGACACAAGGCCACAACGGACCCCATACCCACAAAAATGACTGGAAATATGCCTGGGATTTTGAAATGGTGGATGAGGATGGCAAAACCTACCGGAAAAAGGGCGACTATCCGGAAGACTATTACTGCTTTAACAAACCGGTAACGGCACCGGCTGACGGAATCGTCGAAGAGATCACCGATGACATCGAGGACAATATCATCGGAAAACGAAACCTCGAGCATAATTGGGGCAATACAGTCATCGTCAAACATTCCGATGATTTTTATTCCAAAATGAGCCACCTCAAGAAGCATTCGGTCAAAGTAAACCGGGGGGACCGCATCAGGCAGGGCGACCCGATTGGCCTGTGCGGGAACTCGGGCAATTCGCCCTACCCACACCTGCACTTCCAGCTCCAGTCCACACCCTATGTTGGCTCCAAAACCCGCTCCCATCCTGTCAGCAATTACTACTGCAACAGGGATGGTAAGAGGAAGCTGGTGGAAACGGGTATCCCGGAGAAAGATGACCTGGTCTCCAACATAAAGGCGAATCCGTCTTTGAAAAAAGCGTTTCAGCTGGTGCCCGGAAGGATCATGGAATTTGAAGTTGAAGGCCTCCCCACGAAACAGGTCCGGTGGGAGGTCAAGGTCGACAACTACCTGAACCGGTACGTGGAGTGCGAAGAATCGGGATCAAAAGCATACTTTGAACCGGGTCCGGCCATGGTTCACTTTGTCCATTTCGAAGGAGACCGCACTTCGCTGCTTTACTATTATTACCTGGCAGCGTACAAGATCACTTTTGGTTTTGAAAGCGGGTTGCAGCTAACTGACAGGTTTCCGCTGAACCTTGTTTTCAATCAAAATAAAATGTTTTTTCAGGATCTGGCAGCCCCGTTTTACCGGTATCTCAGGGCAACCTATGAGCTCAACTACCCGGAGCATAACAGCCACATCCCGCCGGTTGATATGGAACTCAACGGCTCGGTTCGCAAGAAAGTCTGGAACCGGGTGTCGGGACAATGGCGGTTTCTCTTCAAACTGGATGAAAAAGGGCTCCGGGAGTTTCATTTCAATGGCAGGGATGTTCAAATCAAAGCCAAATGCGTATAATCGTTTATCTCGTTCTCCTCCTGATTCTGGCGCCCGGTACCGGCTCGGCACAAGTGCCCCATACCACAAGTTCGGTGGATGCCGAAACCTACAGGTTGTGGTTGGACCGGGACTGGGACGGCCTTCTGCGCACCGGCAATGAGGCCCTTGAGCAAGGCATTGATTTCTACTATCTGAGATACCGCATGGGGATTGCCTGGTACGAGAAAAAGAATTACCACCAGGCGGTTCGCCATTTCCGCTCCGCATGGAAGTCTGATACGGACAACGATGTCCTTAAGGAATATCTCTACTACGCCTTGCGCTTTTCAGGCCGGGATTATGAGGCCGCACATCTGGAAGACTCTTTTTCAAGGCAAATGAAAACGAGGCTGGCACTGCCGGAAAACAGAGGCTTGCAACGAGTCTATCTGGCTTATGCATACAATCCCGGGGCGCCGTCTTTGGCTGTGGACAGGGTCGACTCGGAAACGGCGGCGGAAGGATTCCAGTCCGTATCCAAAGCGTATCATCTCATCAATGCCGGCATTGAGCACCGGGCGGGATCACGGACCTGGCTGCACCACTCCTATACGCACATCCAGAGAAGTTTCTACTTTTTTCAGAACCAAGAAGGACAGCGTTTCCAGAACCCGGATGGCAAGATCTATGTGAACCAGTACTACCTCGGCGCTACGACGCTGATCAAGGACGGCCTGGATGTGCGCCTCGGTTTTCATTTCATCCATTTGCTTGATTACCAGAACCGTGCATCTTTCTTCGGCGGCAGGCAGCAGATGACATCCGTGGCAGTTACCGATCAGAACTATGCCGGCTTTGCATCCCTGCACCGGAGGGGCCGCTACCTGACAACAACCCTGACAATCTATGGAGGCAACCTTAATGACGCGGTTCAGTATCAGCAGGATGCGGCCATGATCTTTTATCCTTTTGGGAACCTCAACTTGTATAGCAGGTCGGCACTGTCGCATCAATCTGAAAAAACGGCAGAAGGAAGCTGGCGCAACCAGTTTGTGTTGCAGCAGGGGCTCGGACTGAAACTGGCAGACCGGGTTTGGGTGGAAGCAGATGCGGTCTTCGGGGAGATCCGGAATTTTTTTGCAAGTGACGGCGTCGTGGTGTACAATGATACCGATGCGATCAATAGGAAATATGGTACCGCTCTTCATGCCGTGCTGTCGTCACATATGCAACTTCGCCTTGACTTCGTTTTTACGGATAAAACAAGTTTTTTTGTTCCATCTCAGACCGGCTTCCAAACCCCGGACCCCATTGACTATCAAACCCGCTCATTAACAGTAACAATATTATGGAAAAGGTGATGATCCGTATCATGATGCTCGCGTTGTTCCTCTCGATACCGCTGGTTGCCCCCGGACAGGAAGTTCTCACGGAAGCATTCAGGAGCAGCTATGAAGCTGAAAACGCCGGTGAAATTGAGAAGGCCATTGAAGCGCTCACAGTGGTTTACGATCCCTCCTCCTATGAACTGAACCTTCGCCTCGGATGGCTCCACTACCAGAAAGGGAAAATGGATGAATCCATTGTCCATTACAGGCGGGCCATCGATCTGAAACCTTATGCCGTTGAACCGAAACTCGGCCTTGCCTATCCCTATTCGGCCATGGCTATGTGGAATGACATCATTTTGCTTTATGAGAGTATCCTGAAAGTGGATCCCCAGAACAGCCTGGTCAACTACCGCATGGGCCTGATCTACTACAACAGGGGGCAGTATGAGCGGGCCGATCCCTATCTTGAAAAAGTCGTCAATCTTTATCCGTTTGACTATGACTCGCTTCTTCTTTTTGCATGGAACAAGCTGATGCTTGGCCGCACCAGGGAAGCGAAGGTGCTTTTCCAAAAGACCCTCCTTGCCAATCCGGGCGACGAATCGGCTCAGCGTGGACTCGAAATGATTCGATGAGATCCGGCGTCCGGTCCGTTCGCATTGATCATGAGCGCTTTACTGCCCAGCCGAACTCCATCTGCTTTATCATGCCTGGTCAGCGGGTGGCAATGGAATATGACCATGAACCAAGCGGTTGGATACTTACTTTCTCTAAAGAGTTTTTCAACCGGCAGATTGGGGAAAAGCTGGTGATCCGAAACGTTGTCCTGTTCTCAAGCTTTGGTGAGATCCCGAAAATCGTGCTGAGCCCCAAGATCGGTGACAGGGTCCATGTGATTGCCGAGATGATCGATGAACTGATCGGATCGCAAATCCCGAACAGGGAATCCGGCATCGCTTCCCTGCTCAAGACATTGCTGATCTATTGCGAAAGCCGCTGCAACATCCGCCAGACCAGTGAGAACAACGCGAATCAGGTGCATCTGACAAGCACATTCAAGGACCTCGTGGCCCACTATTATACCGAATATCACAGAGTGTCGGACTATGCCGAAATGATGAACATATCCCCAAAATACCTCAACCAGGTGGTGAAACAGGTCCTGGGTGTGACAGCCCGGTCCATTATTCAGGAACAGCTGATCATTCATGCAAGGCGGGACCTCAAGTTTTCGAATGACAGCGTCAAACAGATCGCTTTCAGGCTCGGGTATGCGGAGCCGTTCCATTTCAGCAGTTTCTTCAAGAAAAAAGTGGGCTGCTCGCCATCGGATTACCGCCTGCAGTAGTTCCCCACAGAGCCTTCATATGGACCTGAATGGCTCTTCATGCCGGCATGCCAGAAGACGCCGGATTCATCCATGATGCATTTACGGTTCATTGTCAGGTTGTTCGGGTTGCTGTTTTTCCAGAAAGACATGCGTAAAGAAGAGTTCCTGGCAGACTTATTTACATGCATTGCATTCTTTCTTATATGGCATATCGTGTTGTTTCGCGGGACTTTATGTGAGTAATCATGCGTTTGGCATGTGTGAAACCTCGGAGAAGTGTGGTATGGAATGCCACCTTACCCGGGTGGTATATACCAACACGAGGGGCCCGGTGTTTCATGCATGCCATTTTTTTTCGATCTATGAGTATGGCCAGGAAATAATTGGAGCGCATGAATCAGTTCGTGTATGTGGCTATGAATGCCTTCCCGGATGAAAAAAACCAGCAGATGGGATAGCCGCCGCACATGGCAAGCAGGCGGTTGCCGGATGAAAAAAGTTGACCTTTATCTGTTAATCCTGTTAATTCCATCAAAATCAGTGATTAATGGTAAACAGGTATGGAAGAAACCGCAATTCCGCTGCATTCCTGGTTCTGGCTGGTGGTGCCGATGTCCGCCGTGTTCCTGCTCTCCATCGTAAACTACCTCAGGTACAGGAACCCCGCAAAGCCAGCAGACCACATCCACAAACAAAACAAGCCGGACGGTCAGAATGAGCACCTGAGCCATCAGTCCGGTCAGTACAGCAACAATAAGGAGGGTCCGGGAAAGGAGACTTCGCAAAGGGAGGCTCCGGAGAAGGAGGCTTCGCAAAGGGAGGCTCCGCAAAGGGAGGCTTCGGGAAAGCCCCGGGCCTCGGATAAAGACCCGTCATCCGGATAGCATACTGCCCATGAACACCGCTGCCCTGGTTACCTTTATCCTGTATCTGTGCGCACTGATCGCATTCGGGATTATCTTCTACCGCTTCAGCGAAACCCTGTCGGATTATGTGCTGGGCGGACGCAAACTGAAAAGCGGGGTGGCCGCCCTGAGCGCCGGCGCTTCCGACATGAGCGGCTGGCTGCTGCTCGGCCTGCCGGGAGCGGTCTATGCGGCCGGACTCAATCAGATATGGATCGCCATCGGACTCTCCATCGGCGCCTTCCTGAACTGGCAATACGTGGCCGCCCGCCTGCGTGCACTCACCGAAAAAACCGGCAACGCCATCACCCTGCCGGACTATCTCGAGCAGCGCTTCGAAGACCGCACCCGCGTCCTCCGGATTGTCACCGCCACCGTCATCCTCCTGTTCTTCGCCCTCTACACGGCATCCGGACTCGTGGCCGGAGCCAAGCTTTTCGAAAGCAGTTTCGGATGGGGATACGAAACCGCCCTGATGGCCGGCGCCTCCGTCATCGTGGTCTACACCTTCCTCGGCGGGTTCATGGCCGTCAGCTGGACCGACTTCTTCCAGGGTATCCTCATGTTCCTGGCGCTCATCACTGCGCCCATCATGCTGGTCTTCTTCTTCGACAACTGGGAGACACTGGTCGCGGGTGTCGCAGAGGTGGATGCCAGCTTTCTGAATGTGTATCACGAAATGACCCTGATAGGCATCCTTTCGCTGCTGGCCTGGGGGCTTGGATATTTCGGACAGCCGCACATCCTGGCACGGTTCATGGCCATCGACTCACCGAAAAGCGTGCCTATGGCACAAATGATTGGTATCGGGTGGATGGTATTCGCGCTTCTCGGGGCGGTTTTCGTCGGTTTCACGGGCATCGCCTATTTCGCCGACAGTCCGCTGCCGGATCCGGAATTCGTATTCCTGGTCATGGTACAGGAGCTGTTCAGCCCGTGGCTGGCCGGCATCCTGCTGGCCGCCATCCTCTCGGCCGTGATGAGTACGGTCGATTCCCAGCTGCTTGTCTGCTCAAGCGCGATCGCAGAGGATTTCTACAAAGGGCTGCTGCGTCCGGCCGCCAAACACCGGGAACTGGTATGGGTCGGACGTCTCAGCGTGGTCGCCGTGGCCCTGGTCGCCCTGGTGATCGCATGGAATCCCGAGGCCATGGTGCTGGAACTGGTGGCGTGGGCCTGGGCCGGATTCGGCGCTTCCTTTGGTCCCGTCATTCTCTTTTCCCTCTTCTGGAAGCGCATGACGCTGCAGGGAGCGCTTGCCGGAGTCGTTACCGGCGCCGTGACAGTACTGGTGTGGCATTTCCTGGAAGGCGGATGGTTCAACCTGTATGAAATCCTGCCGGGATTCCTGCTTTCCTCGGTGGCGATTTATGTGTTCAGCATTCGAACCGAACCCCCGTCCGCATCCGTCACGGCGGAACTCGACAACATGTGACGCCCGAAATAGATGACGCCGATTTCATGTGACATCGGGTAAGGCGGACAGCAGTAACGCCGGGCATATGTAATTCCTGGCATATTTCGCACCGGC
Source organism: Balneolaceae bacterium (assembly GCA_007693825.1). Taxonomy (GTDB): domain Bacteria; phylum Bacteroidota; class Rhodothermia; order Balneolales; family Natronogracilivirgulaceae; genus SKNL01. The sequence continues at coordinate 2,946 of RECX01000227.1, read as the reverse complement.
CGTAAATAATGCCGGGAAATGAGTTGCCGGATACTTATTTCACAAGGGTCATGGTGCGCGTGAGGGTCCTGTCGCCAGCCGTCAGCTGGTACAGGTAGATGCCGCCGGAAAGCGTTGAGGCATCAAACGTCACATCGTATCCCCCCGAAGATTGAAATTCGTCCATAAGCACCGCTACGCTCCGCCCAAGCACATCGAAAACCTCCAGGGAGACCTGCGCCGGTTCGGAAAGCTCATAGCGTATCACGGTGGAAGGGTTGAACGGATTGGGATAATTCTGTTCGAGCGTCACGGTTTCCGGAAAGGCCGGATCCGCATCCGCAAATACCGGTTCCTGTTCCATGACGATCCGATAGATATGTCCCTGACCCATGAGGCACATGTAAAGCTCACGGTCATGATCCTCCCCGAAACAGACCAGCTGATAGGGACTCACCTCGCCGATGCTGCGGTTATCAAAGGCCCCTTCGCCGTCGAAATCAAACGACCAGAGATCACCGGTCACGAAGTCGCCGTAAAAGTACCGGCCCTGTTGTTCGGGCGCTGCATCGCCCCGGTAGACAAAACCGCCGGTGATGGACTGTCCGCCGCTGAATCCGTATTCATGGACGGGTAGCTCCAGTCCGGTTGTGTCACACTCTGATGACGGTGGAAAGCAAATGCTGCCCTCCATGATGTTCCAGCCGTAATTTTTCCCGGCTTCCACGATGTTGACCTCCTCGCGGTCTCTTTGTCCCACGTCGGCCACCCAAAGTTTCCCGGTTTCGGAGTCAAAACTGAAACGGAACGGGTTGCGAAAGCCCCAGGCGAAAATTTCCTCCCACCACCCTTCTTCATTATCGACGAAAGGATTATCCGCCGGGATGGCATAATTGAGCCCCTCATCCGTGTTGTCAACATCTATTCTGAGGATATTTCCATGTAGCGTGGTGCGGTCCTGGCCATTCTCGTCCGGGTCGCCTCCGCCTCCGCCGTCACCAAGTGCGATATAGAGGTAGCCGTCCGGACCGAACCGGATCTGTCCGGCATTGTGATTGCGGGCCGGCTGATCCACCTCAAAAATGATGGATTCGCTGTCCGGATCGAAGAGTAGCGCATTCTCCGGGTCGGTTTCAAACCTTGCAAAAACGGACCGGAACGGATCAGTAGCTGTGTAGTGGGCAAACAGGTAACCGTTTTCCATAAAGTCCGGGTGGAACGCAATCCCGAGCAGCCCGCCTTCACCCCGGGTTGAGACGCGGGACCGGATGTCCAGCACTTCCAGCATTTCATCAGTTTCCGAATCATTGCGGAAGCGCTGGATGGCTCCGGCGCGCTCCACAACAAAAATTGTATCGGCAACCTCACCGGCAATCTGGAAATCTATGGGAGAATTGAAAGAAAGATTGGGAAAGGCGTTCTGAAAACTGATATCCTGTCCTTGTATATTGGTGGTCATGGCGGATGCCAGCAGCATCAGCGTCAGGTATTTTTTATTCATAGCTGTCTTTTGAAAGCCGGTTAGATAATTAAAATTAATATTTTTACAACAGTGAGTTCTGTCCGTTCATTCCATGTCCGTCAGGGACACGCGGCCATGGCGCGGCAAGCGTCCGTTCCCTTGCAGACGGTTTCCGGTCATGCCCGTCTGCATTCACCGGAAAATCAGTACATGGCATGTATTGTGCTTCATGTAATCCCTGAATGATGAGTAATAACTCCGAAAAACTTGTGCTGCACCGGCCCGGGGTCATAGTGCCGGAGACCGATCCGGAGCCGGCATCCAAAAAGTCGGACATGGAACCGCTGTCGGCGAGCCTGCTGGCAGGCAGGTTTGTGCTGATACGGGATGAGTTTGCGACCGGTCTCGCCATTTTGTCGCGCCTGAGGGAGCATGTGTTTGGAAGCCGGAAGGGTGGCACGGATGATTTCCAGTCCTACCGTTCCAAACGCGCCGCATACAGGGATGCATCCAACCGGCTGCTGGTCCCGGTGGAAGGCAATCGCATCGCACTGAAAAAAGCGCCGGCCATCGGCTGGCTGGACGAGCTGTATCCGGATATGAGCGACTTCCTGCTACCCTTTCCGCAGGTCCAGGGCCTGAACAGTTCCTGGCAGTGGTTTTTAAAGGGGGTTCGCTTCCCGGTGCTGAAACATGAAATCTATCCCTGGTACGGCACCTACTTTCCCACGCGGTTCGACCATCTGTTTCTGTTTGACAAATGGCTGAAGCAGTATTCCGGAAACAGGACCGCCGCAATGGATATCGGCACCGGATGCGGCGTACTGGCGTTCATGCTGCTGGAGCGCGGCTTTGAACATGTGCTGGCTGCGGATATCAATCCAAATGCGGTCATGACCGTGCGGGAAAATGCCCGGCACCGTGGGTTGCAAGACCGCATTGGGGCACTCGTATCCAACCTGTTTGAATCCGCAATTTTTGATGGATACGATCACCGGGCGGACTTGATTGTGTGCAATCCGCCCTGGCTGCCGTCGGATCCGGATTCCGAAACCTCGTTGCTTGACAATGCGATTTACTACGATCCGGATTTCTTCAAACGCTTCTTTTCAGAAGCGGGCAGCTATTTGAATCAAAACGGACGGCTGATCGTCCTGTTTTCAAACCTCGGCCGTACGTCCGGGATGGATACGGGCCATCCGGTTGAAGAAGAACTGGAGAACAAACAGAGATACAGAAAAGTCCGGATGATGAGACGGAACGTTGCTGCCCCATCCGTAAAAACCAGAAGAAGAGATCACAGAAAGGACGAATTTGTGGAGTTGTGGGAACTGGAGGCCCAACATGAGAATCCAGGCTGATTCCGGACAGAAAGGAACCCCGGTTGCCTGTGGATTATTTGATGGAGATGGGTATTTTTTTAAAGCCACCAGCCACCAGCCACCAGCCACCAGCCACCAGCCACCAGCCACCAGGAACCTGTTAGAGGGTACGATTAACCTTTT
>RECX01000160.1 GCA_007693825.1 Balneolaceae bacterium | reverse complement strand
GACAGGCCTCGTGCTTCTGCTGGCTGTGCTGTGCATGCCCCTGCCGGTCTCTGCCATGGAGACGGACACGATTCCCGGCTCCGTGCCCGATGAGCGCATAAACCCCGGGACAATGTCACAAATGGGGGTGGATGCGGATACCGTTGCACTCCGGGCCGATACCCTCCGCCTGCCGGGTCCACGAACCGGCTACATGACCAACCCCTTTCCGCGCCAACGCTCCCCGCTTGTGGAAATCCGTACCCAGATCGACCAGGTGCAGATCAGCCTGGACTCGCTGGGATACTATTCGGCGCAGCGCAAAATCAGCGACATGCCTTCCGGTTACACAAGAAGAATGGACTTTGCCACCTTCTCGGAGCTCAGCTTCCAGCAAAGGATGCATTCCAACTGGAAAAAGCTGGTGGAGGAAAACCGGCGCCAGCGCGATGCGCGCCGGGGGCTTCTGGATTTCACCCTCGATCTGCCCGTAGGCGAACGCTCCGCCTTCACCACCATCTTCGGCCGGCCGGAGGTCAATCTTCGTGTCACCGGAACAGCCAATATGAGCGTGGGCGCATCCATCCAGGAGACTGAAAACCCGTCCCTGCCGCCCGACCAGCAGCGCACCGTCAACCCGACCTTCGAGCAGAACCTGCGTCTCAACATCCAGGGGACCATCGGGGACAAACTGACCATCCGCACCGACTGGGACACCGAGCGTACCTTCGACTTCGAAAACCGGCTCAGTATCCGCTATGAAGGGTACGAGGACGAGATCCTCCAGAGCATTGAGATGGGAAACGTCTCCATGCAGACCGGCAACTCGCTGATTCGCGGGGGAAGCGCGCTCTTCGGGATCAAGTCCGAGGCCAAATTCGGTCCGCTCACGCTTACTTCCGTCATCTCTCAGCAGGAGGGACAGGGCAACACCCAGACCATCACCGGCGGATCGCAGGACAGCCGCTTTGAAATCCGTCCCGCCGCCTACGACAACGACCGCCATTTTTTCCTGGATTTCTATGCGCGTCAGGAGTTCGAGAACGCCATGGCAGACCCCATCACCGCCACCCAGATGTTTCAGATCCTGGAGGTCGATGTCTACGTGCTGAACACATCCTCGCAGGAACGGCCCGGACAGGTGCGTGCCGCGGCGCTGGTGGATCTGGGGGTGGTCCGGCAGGGGGACCGGTTTCTGAGACCCAATCAGGATGCCGATATCTTTGATGAAAATCTGCTGGAACAGTTCCGGGATCCCGGCGAGTCCCCGTCTGCGTCCGACTTCGGGGTTTCGGGCGATGAATTCGTGGAAGGTAATTTTGAACCGCTGGAGGAGAACAGGGATTATTTCATCAATGAAACATACGGGTATATTTCCCTTGAATCGCGCCTCGGCTCCAACCAGGCCCTGGCCATTGCCTACACTTACCGCGACCCGCAGGGCAACATCGTGAGGGTGGGCGATATCAACACGGGTGACGGGCGCCGCCTGTTCCTGAAGCTGCTCAGACCCTCATACATAACCTCAAACAGTACCGCCTGGGTGCTGACCATGAGGAATGTCTACAACCTGAATGCCACGAACCTGACGCCGGAGAATTTTGATGCCGAAATCGTGTTTGACGGGGCCAACACCGAACAGACCAACCTGCCGGGCCTGGGCAACGTGCTCATGCAGGATCTCGGACTCGACCGTGTCAACTCGCAGCAGCAGACCATCCCAAACAACCAGATCGACTTCGGAACGAGAACCCTGGATGCGGTGCGCGGACGGATCATCTTCCCCTACCTGGAACCGTTCGGACAGCGTATCATAGATATTTACGAAGCAAGCGGACTGCCGCAAGCCCAGATCGAGGAGAATATCGACCGATTTGCTTTTCCCGAACTTTATACCAACACCCAGCAGAATGCCCGGCAAATCGGACGGAACAACCTGTACAAGATCACCGGAATCAGCCAGGGGATGGCCCAGGACAGCTACAACCTCGGTTTTGCGCTGGTGGAAGGATCGGTCCGGGTCCGCGCAAACGGCGTGGAGCTTACACAGGGTGTGGATTATGAAGTGGATTACAACATTGGCAATATTATTATCACCAACGACCGCTATCTTCAATCCGGTCAGGAGATTGTCATTGACTACGAAAGCAACCAGATGCTTCAGATACAGCAGACCACGTTTGCGGGAATGCGGGCCGAATATCGCGTCAATGACAACATCCGTTTCGGAAGCACCTGGTTCACACTCAGGGAGCGCCCGCTGCAGGACAAAATCCCTGTCGGTGATGAACCGATCAACAATTCCATCATTGGCTTTGACGGTTCGGCCGAATTTGATGCTCCCTGGATGACCCGGGCCATCAACTGGCTGCCGCTGCTTCAAACCCGCGCGGATTCCGGTTTCCGGATCAGCGGCGAATTCGCACAGCTCCGCCCTGATGTGGCACAGACCCGAGCCGTCTCAAGGGCCATCAACCGGGGTGATCTCTATGCCGATGAAGAGCGCGGGCTCTCGTTCATTGACGATTTTGAAGGCTCCAAGACCAGTATCAATTTCCTGAGTCCGGGCCGGTGGAACATCGCCGCTGCGCCGCACGCTGTTCCGGGATACGATTTTGATATGGACTTTGAGGATAACAGCCTGGATGCACGCGTGGCGCGCTCCGATCATCGCGGCAAGTTCTCATGGTACATGATCCCGGTCAACATCGGACGCATCACCGATGCGGCCCGCACGCCGGAAAGCTTCCCCGTTTCGGTGTCTGACGTGTTCCCGAACCGGGAAGTGCTGCGCCAGGAAGACCGGCTGCAGACACTCGATATCCATTACAACCCCCGCAAACGCGGCCCATACAACTACAATCCCAATCTGCGGGACCTGCTGGAGAACCGCCCGGAGGATACCTGGGGCGGTATGACGGCGGTGTTGCCGAGCGGACTGGACAATCTCCGCCAGAACAACATCGAATTCCTGGAATTCTGGGTGCAGCCGATTCTACCCGACGGTGCCCCTCCCGGAAGCAAAAATCCCGCTGACTATGACGGCAAGATTTACATCGATCTGGGGCTGGTTTCCGAAGATGTCATTCCCAACAACGTCCTCAACACCGAGGATGGATTGGCGCGCGCCATTGACCGCGATAACGTGAGGATCGACGGTGTCGGACGATCCCGGCTTATCAGGGAGGTGACCAACCTGACCGGCCAGTTCTCCGTGGAGACCCAGGAGCGGGAGGATGTGGGACTGGATGGCGTGCACAGCACCGATGGTGACTTCACCGAGCAGCAGCTGTTCGCCGACTGGCTTGAAATGATGGAGATACAGTATGCCGACCAGCCGGAACTGCTCCAGCAAATCCTCTCCGATCCGTCCAACGACCAGTACTTCTATTTCAATGATCCGCTGGTAAGCAACCGTCCATTGCACGAGCGCTTCCACCGGATGTACGGATTCCTGGAAGGAAACTCCCTTACAAGGGGCGATTCCCGGGCCATTACCAACCGGCCCGACACCGAGGGCCTGGTCAACCCCGCTACGGTTCAGACGTCCAACTCCTATTTCCAGTTTGAGATCCCGCTGAACCCGGCTGACGAATCCTCCCTGCAGATTGGCCAGAATTATATCGTCGACAAGGTGGAAGGGGACCAGCCGACGGACCGCTGGTACCTTTTGCGCATTCCGTTGCGTGACATTGCCAGGCAGGTGGGTGCCATTGAGGATCTGGAGCGCGTGCAGCATATCCGCTTCTGGATGAGCGGATACCGCGAACCGTTCACCATGCGGTTTGCCACCTTTGAACTGGTCGGAAATCAGTGGCGCGAATTTGAAGAACTGTCCATGATCGGACATCCCAATACGGTTTTTGACATATCCACCATCAACATCGAAGAGAATTCCAACCGGCAGCCCATCCCTTACCGGATCCCCAACGGAGCCATCAGGTCGGTGCAGCGCGGTCAGCAGGAAAATATCCTTGCCAATGAGCAGTCGCTTTCGCTCCGGGTGGAAGACCTGCGATCCGGGGAATACCGCATGATCCAGCGGCTCTATCCGTCAGGGCTGAATCTGCTCAACTATTCGAACCTGCGCATGTTCGTCCACGGGGAAGGATACGAGCGGCGCTCGGATGCGGAAATAGTCATTCGACTCGGAAACGACCTTACCAACAATTACTACGAGTACCGGCAGCCGGTGACGCCCACCGATCCCACGTTTGAATTCACGCCACTTGCCCAGAATCCTGATGCCTCAGTGCTCAGCAGCGAGACGGACCGCATCTGGCTGCCGGATTCCAACAGCGTGAATCTGGTGCTGGCGTCCATGAACGCACTCAAACAGGCCAGAAACCTGGCCGGTGTGGGTGAGGATGTGCTTTATGAACGCACCGACCTGGTACAGAATGCGCCGCCCGGTACCATCATTGCCATCAGGGGCAATCCGTCCCTGGAACGGGTCCGGGAAATCGGAATAGGCATCAGAAATCCCCATCAGATGGATCCGAATGGAAACAATGGCAGCGACAATGGAAATACCGGTTCCTCGATGCGGACAACGAATGCGGGCAAGCCGTCCCTTGACGCCGAGTTTTGGGTCAATGAATTGCGGGTCTCGGGATTTGATGACGAAAAAGGCTGGGCGGCCAGCATCCGTTCGACCTTCAGGTTGGCTGATCTCGGAAGCATCCAGGCCAACTTCAGCCGTCAGACAGACGGGTTCGGTCCGCTGGACGCCAGTCTGGGGAACCGGCAGATGCGCGATGAATATTCCTACGACCTGTCGACCACCCTGAATTTGCACCGTTTTCTGCCGGAACGCTACGGCTGGAACATCCCGGTTTCCCTGTCGGCGCGTCGGCGTCAGCAGACTCCAAGATTCCTTGCACGGGAAGGCGATATCCGCTTCTCGGATTTCCGCGATGCCGTGGAAGCCAGCGACCTGTCCGAAGAGCAACAGGAGCGCGAGATCCAGGCCATGCTGGATGAAATCCGCACCCAGCGGCAGAGTTACTCCCTGAACATGTCGAACATATCCAAGCGCAATTCGGAATCGGCCCTGCTGCGGTATACCGTGGATAACATCACACTGGGATATACCTACAATGTCAGTGAGGAAAGCAACCCGCGGACCGAATTCCGCGATGCCTGGGATTACAATGCGAACTTCAACTACCAGCTCAACATCCGGAACGTAAACGTGGTGCGTCCGCTGCTGTTCCTGGAACCGGTGCCCGTGCTTCGCTGGTTCGCCGGAACGGGTTTCACCTATGTCCCGTCCCGGGTCAGCTTCCAGAGCCGGCTCACGCGCCGCTACTCCGAAGAACGGCAGCGTGCGTTCACCGACGAACCGTTCGACCTGCGTCAGCAGCATGCCTTTACGGCCAGCTCCAACTTCTCGCTGAACTACAACTTCACCCAGTCCATATCGCTTTCCTACAGTAACCAGACACAACTCAACCTGGAGTCCATCGGGGAGGAGTTGAGAATGGCTGATGAAGATTACAATCCCCCGTTCCTGCCCGACAACATTGCGTCCGAATTCCAATTGGTGCCAACATTCAAGGTGCTGGAAGACTGGATCCTCGATCCGGCAGTAAACCCGCGACGGGATTCCTACGGGGAAAACTGGTCGGCCTCCTGGCGGCCGCGCCTGAACCAGATCTCCGGGCTGGACTGGCTGACCTACTCCACCTCGTTCCAGGGCAGTTTCCGCTGGCAAAACAGCCCGGAGGGATCGGGACTTGGCGCCAACCTGAGCAACTCGTTCAGCTTCAATCACAATCCGGAAATCCGGACACAGACCTTGCTGCAAAAGATACCGCTGTATGACAATGCTCTGAAAGCACATGAACAGGAACGGCGGCAGCGAAACCAGGAGCGGAATCGAAGGCGCAACAACGGCGATTCATCCGACAGAACACTGAGCGACAACCTTCGCTATCATGCCCGGTCGCTCCTGCTCGGCATACTCAGCATCCAGAATCTTAACATAACCTACAACACCGGAGGCAGTTCCGCGCAGAGCGGCTATGCGGGACAGTCACAGATTTACTACATGTTCGGAAGCGACGATGAGCAATTCTCGCCGCCTTTCGGGTACCGCATCGGCCTGATCAACCAGATCCCGGATGACGAGATCATCCCCAATACCGATCCGACCCGGTCGCTGAATCTCAGGGGCACCCAGAGCTTCCAGGATCAGTTGAACATACGATCCGGACTCAGGCCTTTCCCGGATATTCGCGTAACCCTGAGCTGGCAGACCAGCTGGGATGACACCAAGACCAGGACGCAGACCCTGTTTTTCGCGGATTCGACCATCACTCAGCTGGAACACACGGGCAATATTTCTACCTCCGTTTGGGCATTCGGTGGCGGGTACGATGACCTCTTTGAACTGCAGCTGCAACGGGCACTGGGCAGTGTCAATGATCAGACCGAGATCACCGGCCTGGATGCCGGAGACATCCCGCTGACACGGACCAGTCTCGAAAAAGATATAAGGGAAGCCTACCTCGGATTCGCCTCCGGAACCATCGGAGACCGGGGATATATGCCCTTTCCGCTTCCGGACTGGCAGATTTCATGGTCCGGCTGGGAAAAACGGTTCGGATTCCTGGACCGCTACCTGCAATCGGCCACGATCAACCACAGCTACCGGGGAACCTACCGGATGGGTTGGCAGCTCAACTCCGATCGCGGCACCGAGATCAGGCAGTCATTGGGACCGTATACCTATTTTTACGACCGCCCCGATGTCCACAGCCGGTCTATTGACCTGCAACGGGCTTTCTCGCCGCTTATCGGCCTGCAGTTGAACTGGGTCAACAACCTCCGGACCCAAATCCAGTACAACCGCAGCAAGTCCATCAATATTACCCTTACAAATAATACCATAACCGAGCGGCAATCGCAGGGGCTCACCTCCAGTTTCAGCTATTCCAAGCGCGGATTCCGGATGCCGTTCTTCCGCCAGCTGAACAATCAGATCGATTTCAGCCTTTCGATGAGTTACAGCGGCGATATCACTTATACGTACCGGCTCAATGAGGATATTGTAGATGCACTTCGTCTGCCTCCGGATGAGCGGCGCAATTATACCCGCACGCGGCCCGACGAACAAGGAAGCGCGACGCTGCAAATTCGCCCGTCGATAAAATATCAGTTCTCCCGAAGCATCAACGCAGGCCTGGAATACAGTTTTTCGCGGACCATGCCACGGTCCACCGGGGTTTTCCCCCGCACCGACCAGGACATCCGGTTTAACGTGCAGGTTTCCATCCGTTCGAACTGAGCCTGAGTCTGATCGCAGTTGAAATCCTCACTCTGATCGGGCAAATCCTGGCTGGTCCTTCGGAATGATCAGCGCGCCCACCAGCTGGCATAAAAAACCCTCCACCAGCCGGTCAGAGAATCAGTTTTGCCGGTTTCGCGGGTAATAGCGGATCAGGATAAGTGCCGCCATAGCGAGCAGGAGACTTATCCACCCGATCCAGTCACCATGACGCACATAGAATGTGATGTGTTCGTAAACCGGTACGGAGTAGGTGAACTGATCGCGCGTCCAGTACGTGGTTTTAAGGGCCACATCACCGTTGGCATAAATGACGCCGGAGAGGCCGTTGTTGGCGCTCCGGAGCACGGTGCGACCTGTTTCAACAGCGCGCAGGCGGGCAAATTCGTAATGCTGGATGTGTCCGCTGGTGTTGCCCCACCAGCCGTCATTGGTGACGACCACCAGAAATGACGCACCCTGTTTGACAAAACGCCGCACCCAGTCCGGATAGACCGAATCATAACAGATCAGCGCCGGAACGGCGTGCCCGTCCACATCGAACATGTCGGTTCCGCGACCCTTGCCGAACATGGCCAGTTCCGTCCAGTCGATCCACCCGAAACGGTCCAGGCGGCTGAGGGTGTGGACGAACGGAAACCGCTCGACCATGGGCACCAGCTTGGCTTTTTTGTAAAAATCCATGCTGCCGTCCGGGTAGAAGCCCAGCGCAGAATTGTAGATGTTGAACGGCTTGTCGCCGTAATGGCCGCGGATGACCGGTGGTTCCGTGCCGGGTTCATAGCGGCGCAGGAAGGAAGACCCCGCAACCAGCGGAATATCCCATTCACGGACATACTGGTGGATGAGCCGGTCGGCCTGGCCGGGGTATCCCTGTAAGATCAGCGCCTTGATGGAGTTTTCGGGCCAGAAAACGGCACGTGTCCGGGGTGTGAGTACCTCATCTGTGAGTTCCAGCAGTTCTTCCAGCGGCGTGATGGCATCCGGGTAGCCGGACAGATGCAGGTAGGAGTCGTAGTTGGGCTGCATGATGGCAACTTCCACCTCGCCAACGGGTTCCGTATGGTGGAAGAAATAGACAAGCAGCGAGCCGCCCGGCGGGATCAGAAGTACCATCAGCAGCGGTGCTGCAGGTACATGCCGGTACAGAAGCCAGGCGCAAAGCACCACCCAGAAGGTGATGCCCAGCATCCCCGTAACGGAAATGTACTGGACCAGCCAGGGGGCTGTGGCCAACGTGTTGCCCAGACTCAGCCAGGGCCACGAGAGATCCCACCGGAAATGGAGAAACTCGTAGGTCAGCCAGACGGCGGGCACCAGCAGGGAGGTCAGACAGAGCGGCACCGGCCGGTGGCGCAGATGCCAGATGACCATCAGCGGCAGGGTCATGATGGCCGAGTTGGCCAGTATCGCGGCAATCCCCCCGGCCACAGTGGCAAACATCAGCCAATAGGTGGTGATGATGTTCCAGAGCAGCAACCCGGCATAGGAGACGTATGCCATTTCACGGGGGGATGCGGTCAGGTCGGTGAGGCGGAACAGCAGCAGGAAGCCCGGTATGACAAGCAGGCCGAACGGAAACGGAAACGGTGAAAAGCTCAGCCCCAGCAGCAGACCGGCTGCCAGGCTGACGTACCATTTGTGATTCCAGAAATGTGTCAGGAAATGCATCTATTCAGACTGGTCTTCAGAGTAGTCTTCAGTATAGTTTTTGCCTGCGAGAATAACGACAAACTCGCCCTTGAGATTGAGATGGCTGGATATGCGCTCACGTACATCATCCAGCGGTCCGCGTATGATCTCTTCAAACTGCTTGGTCAGCTCGCGGCAGACCGCAATCATTCGCTGTCCGTCGCACCGCCCGGCAAGTTCATCCACAAGTTTTTGTATCCGGTGGACACTCTCGAAGAGAATGACGGTCATATCCTGTTCGGCAATGACATCCAATCGTCCGGGCCGGCCCTTTTTTGCCGGCAGGAACCCCTCGAACAGGAATCGGTCGCACGGCAGGCCGCTTGCGGTCAGCGCCACCAGGGCCGCGGAGGCGCCGGGTATGGCACAAACGGTGTGACCCTTTTTGTGCGCTTCCCTGGCGGCCAGGAAACCGGGGTCGGAGACGCCTGGCGTGCCGGCGTCACTGATGAGCGCGATATTTTGTCCGCTGGCGAGCCGCTCCATCAGCATGGCAACCTTCCGGTGCTCGTTATGCTGGTGGAAGGGGATCATCGGGGTATCAATGCCATAGTGGTTCAGAAGCCGGGAGGAGGTGCGGGTGTCCTCGCAGGCGATCGCGTCAGCCGACACGAGGATGTCAACCGAACGCTTCGAAAAATCGGCCAGGTTGCCGATGGGAGTTGCCACAAGGTAAAGTGTGCCCAATACTGATCTCAGTTTGTAAATACGGAATGGAACAGGAAAACGAATGGTTCCAAAATACGGAACGGATGGGAAAAAGTCCGTAAAACCATAAGACCCGATTTGGATCATCTGCCCGGTTTTCGTTTGCCCGGTGCGTGATGTTACCAAAAGTAAGGGTAAACTGAAATAATTAAAATTGCGTTATATTATGCGCGAATGTATTCGCAAATACATTATGGTATGCCTTCGAGCCATGTTTTCGCTTTTGATCTACGGGTCAGACCGGTCCCTCAGACTGCGGGCGGGCAGAGAACAGGCAAGTATTAAGGCGTATCCAGTCTGGCCATGTCACGTATCCACCATTTTTAAATAATACCATATGAGCAAGTTCAGATTCAAAGGACTCAACCACATTACCCTGCGGGTAAACAATATTGAAAAAGCCGAGCAGTTTTACAGTGACATACTTGGATTTGAGATCGAGAAGAAAATGGGACGAAGCATGGCCGTCTATCGCATTGGAAAAGACTCCCTGGTGCTGGTGGAAGCCGAGACCGAATACGAAAAAACGTCCAAGGATTATCGTGTGGATCATTTCGGGTTTTTTGTGGATACGCCCGAGCAGGTGGATGAACTGGCCGCCTTTTTCCGCGAGCAGGAGGTCACCATACTGAGCGGTCCTTCCAATCGCAAAAACGGCCGCTTCGTGTTCATTTCCGATCCCGATGGCAACATGATCGAGATATTTAACGAGTCGTGACGCGCAAAATCCCGATGCCGTTCCTTCAAGGTTACCATGCTCATTTCAATTGACACGATTTTTTATTAACTTACTTAGTTGTAAAAGTTTCCAAAATCACAGAACGAAATGAGATTATCCGGGTTTTCCGAACTGACACATCGTGAGCAGGAGGTACTCAGGTATATCATCCAGAACTTCATTGTGACGGCCAGTCCGGTCGCTTCGAAAACACTGGTTGATCGGTACCGGCTGAACATCAGTTCCGCCACGGTCCGCAATGCCATGAACAGCCTGGAAAGCAAGGGGCTTCTGGATCATCCCCATACCTCGTCGGGACGCATACCGACGGAGGACGGGTACCGGCTCTATGTCAATTCCCTGATGCAGGTCTCGGTGCTCAGCAAAGAGGAGGGCCAGATCCTGGATACCATCCGGACCTATCTGTCAACGGACGTGGACGAAGCGGTGCAGTCAGCCGCACGCATCCTTGCCCGGCTTTCCAACCTGCTGGCGGTCGTGATCGCGCCCAAACTGGCACAAGGTGTATTCCGGAAGATCGAACTGGTGTCCATAAGCTCCAATCGGATCCTGGTGGTGCTGACCATCGAAAGCGGTATCATCAAAACCCTGACGGTGGAAGTGCAGACCGAGATCAGTCCGGCAGAAATGGAGCGCGTTTCCCGCTTCCTGAATGAGCGGCTGCACGGCTACAAACTCAGCGAAATCACAAATAAAATCGACGAAATGCTGGCCGGCTTTGACGGAGACGTCTCATCGGGGCTGATACGCGTGTTCCTGGACAGCGCCGATACCATCTTTGACGACCGGCAACTGCGAAAATTTCACTTTGGCGGTGTCGAGTACATGGCGCTGCAACCCGAATTCAGCGACCTCAGCAACTACAAAGGCATTGTGGAACTGCTGGAAAACGAGGACATGATCATCCACCTGTTCGATGAAAGCGAAACGAAACAGAATGACCGCGAGGTGCAGATCCGGATCGGAAAAGAGAACAAGATCCAGCAGGTGGAACAGTGCAGCGTGGTGTCAGCCAATTATCACTATGGCGGCATCCAGGGAACAATCGGACTTGTAGGACCGACACGCATGAATTACAGCAGAATGGTGGCACTGGTGGAACAGCTTGCCAACCGGCTCAACCTGTTCAATCCCGGATGATGCCGGATCATGTTGCCTCGCGACACAAAATTGCGTGGGCACACGATCGTTACACCATCAATGGTCACCCCGGAGACAGCACGATTGTTTCCCTAATGAATGAAATTGCAAGAAAACTTTTTAGATCAGCAATATGAAACCTGTTGACAAGAAAACGAATGATATGGACGCGGCTTCGACCGGCAGCCGCCATCCGGCTTCAGAGGCCGCTTCGGAAACAGACGATCCGCGCGAGGAGCACATGCTGGATCCGGATAAGGAAATAGCACGCCTGACGGAAGAACTGGACCGTACGCGGGACAGCATGCTGCGCAAGGCGGCAGAGTTTGAGAACCTGAAACGCAGAACGCAAAAGGAAAAACTTCAGTTGTTTGAGGAAGCGCGTGCCGATGCGGTCTCGCGTTTTCTCCCGATTCGCGAAGACCTCAAACGCAGCGTCGAGGCCTCCGAAGGAAAAGACCTGGAGAAAGGATTTGTGGAAGGCCTCAAACTGGTCCTTTCCAATTTCGAACGGGTGCTCAGGGACTATGGCGTGGAAGCCATTGAGGAAACCGGCGTCCCGTTTGACGTGGGTAAACATGATGCCATGCTCATCCAGCCGGCACCGGATGAATCCACCGAAAGCAATACCGTGCTCCAGGTCATGGAACCGGGCTACAAAATCGGTGACCGTGTCATCAGGCACGCAAAGGTAATAGTCAGTCAATAAACAGCAAATGGCAAAAAGAGATTACTACGAGGTTTTAGGTGTAAACAAGGATGTTGGAGAAGCGGAGCTCAAACGCGCTTACCGCAAAATGGCGATGAAATATCATCCCGACCGCAACTCCAACGATCCCGATGCGGAAAAGAAGTTCAAGGAGGCTGCCGAGGCCTTTGACGTGCTGAAGGACCCGGATAAACGCGCCCGCTACGACCAGTTCGGTCATGACGGCCTGCGTGGTGCCGGCGGATTTGGAGCGGATTTCCAGGATGTCAGCTTTGAGGATATCTTCAGCCGGTTCAGCGACATTTTTGGCGGCGATATTTTTGGCGGAATGGGTGGACAGGGCCGCAGCCGCAGAAGGAACGGCACAGGCCAGCCCGGCGAGGATATGAAGATCAAGCTCCATCTCACCCTCGAGGAAATCGCATTCGGGACCGAGCGGGAAATCAAGGTCAAGAAGCAGGTTGCCTGTGAGGAGTGCAGCGGGACCGGAGCCGACTCTGAGGATGATTTCATGACCTGTGATACCTGTAACGGCGTCGGTGAGGTCCGGCAGGTGACCCGGACGATGTTCGGTCAGTTTGTCAACGTGCAACCTTGTCCCACCTGCCATGGCGAAGGACGCACCATCCGCAACAAGTGCCGGAAATGCCATGGGAACGGCCGCGTGAAAGGAGAGGAGACCGTCAAGATCCAAATCCCAAGCGGGGTCAGCAAAGGCAATTACATCAGCCTGAGAGAGCAGGGGCATGCCGGCATCCGGGGTGGAGAACCGGGAACCCTGATCGTGCTCATCGAGGAAAAAGAACATGAACACTTCCGCCGTGAGGGTGACGACATCTACTACGACCTGAATGTCAGCATTCCCGATGCGGTCATGGGAATTACCACGGAAGTTCCGACACTGAAAGGCAAAGCCCGAATCAAGATCGATCCGGGAACCCAGCCCGGGAAAATGCTCCGGATGAAGGAGAAAGGGATCAAAGGCCTGAATACACACAAGTTCGGCGATCAGTATGTCCGGGTGCAGGTATTCATCCCGACCAAGCTCACCGACGAGGAAAAGAAGCATATCTCTGCCCTGAGCGAATCGAAGAACTTGAACCCCGCCCACAGCAAAGAGGTTAAGGAAAACCTGTTCGAGCGGGTAAAATCGGTCTTTTCCTGAGTGCGCGACGGCCCATCCGGAATGTTTCAGCCGGACGCCATCCGGGCTTTTTCACCCGGACGCCGTTCGGGTTATTGCACCAGGAAGCCGGCTGAACTGTTTTGACAGGACACCCGATCGGCTATTTCAGCAGGTCGTTTTTCCTTAGCGAAGCATCCCGTTGCGCATCCCGCCATTCTGCCAGCTTGCCGGCCAGGTCGCGGTCATGCACCGCAAGGATCTGCAAGGCAAGAAGTCCGGCATTCATGGCATTGTCGATCGCCACGGTCGCCACAGGAACACCGCGTGGCATCTGGACAATGGACAGCAGACTGTCCATGCCCTTGAGGTGCCGGGTGGATACCGGAACACCGATAACCGGCAGCGTCGTATGGGCGGCGACCATGCCCGGCAGATGGGCAGCGCCCCCGGCACCGGCAATGATCACACCAAACCCGTTTTCCCGGGCCTTGGATGCGAAATCCGCCATATGGACCGGGGTCCGGTGGGCTGATACCACCGCTTTTTCAACAACAGCGCCAAATTGATCGCAGATCTCGGCAGCCGCCTTCATTACGGGCCAGTCAGAGTCACTACCCATGATCACGGCCACTTTAATGGAAGAAGTATCTTTTTGAGTCATGTTTTCAGAATGGATTTCAAGGATTCGGTTGGTCCGGTTGGATGGGCGTTCCAGAAGGTCGGAGCACGAAGGTCAGAGCACGATTTCCGAGGCAAGCTCAGCCGCTTTCCCGGCCGTTTCCACCAGCTCATCGCCAAGCACGGTCAGATGCCCCATTTTCCGTCCGATCCGGCTTGACTGCTTTCCATAGATATGCAGGTGCGCCTCATTTGTATACCAGAGCTCTTCAGGGACATCAGCAACAGCCGGACCATTACGCACACCAAGGATGTTTTCCATTACCGCAACGGGGAAGCGCATATTTGCAGGCCCCAGCGGCAGTCCGGCAACGGCCCTCACATGGTTTTCAAATTGCGAGGTAATGCACCCTTCGATGGTGTAGTGGCCCGAATTATGCGGCCGGGGCGCCGATTCGTTCAGATACAGCCGTCCGTCGTCAGTCAGAAAGAACTCAAAAGCGAACAGACCAATTCCGTCAACAGCCTCCACGGCCTGAAGCGCGAGCTGGCGGGCCTCATCGGCAATCATTTTGTCGATGGGGGCCGGAGCAATCACCGTCTTGCAGATATGGCCTTGCTGAATGGTCTCACAACAGGGATAAACGACCGTCCCGGTATGATTGCGGGCAACCTGGACCGCCAGCTCCTTGTGGAACGGGATAAACGCTTCTGCGATCAGCTCGTGACCGGTCTGGCCACCCAGCGAAACAAAGGCATCATTGATCCCGTCGGCATTGTGGACCGTCCGGTTGCCGTACCCGTCGTATCCGCCCTTGGATGATTTGAGAACGA
>RECX01000083.1 GCA_007693825.1 Balneolaceae bacterium | reverse complement strand
CATGGATCGAAGCTCACGGGATGAGACCGATCGAAGGAGCCGGTGGGACCGAAGCAGATCCCGCGAAAATGATGCCGACGAAAGTGAACCCGGCGACGAATAAACGATCAGAGAGACTGCGAACGCCCCCGATTGATTCATCGCTGCAGAGTGTGCTTTCTTGAAGCCGCCATCGGGTCAGAGGAAAACCGCCTGCCGTTGACAGGGGATTTTGGCGGCTTTTCACCGCTCGGGCTGCGACGAAAACAGTACATCCAGGCTACTCAGCGGCACAGGTCCGCCATAATAGAGGAAGGGCTCCCCGAATTCGACCCCGATCTGCTGTCCGTATTCGCGTGCCCGTCCGCGTAGCGCTTCAAAAAACCGTTTGCTGGATACATAGGTTTGCGGACCGTCATCATCTTCACGCGCATCAAACTGCGATGCAAATGCCCGGATTGCCCTCTCCTTGATGTCAATGGTGCCCGTTATATCAAACACAAATGTCGGTTCAAACGGCCAGTGCTGCATGAAGTGCAGGATGTGCCGCGGCCGCCAGGGTTCCGCCTCAGCGCCGGACACATCCAGCCTGGAAATCCCGCTGTAGAACAGGGCGTCCAGCGTGAGCCGTGAAGCATTCCGGTGATCCGGGTGGCGGTCTTCGGGTGCATTCACAAAACAGATGTCAGGCCGGTGCCGGCGTATGAACCGGATGATCACCTCGCGATGTGCTGCCGTGTTTGCGATCCCGCAATCAGGCAATCCCGCATTTTCCCTGACAACCAGCCCAAGGATCCCGGCCGCTTTCCGGGCCTCATCCAGCCGCAGCTCAGGCGTGCCGCGCGTGCCCATTTCCCCACGGGTCAGATCCAGTACGCCGACCTTTTTGCCGGATCGGGCCAGGGCTGCCAGCGTACCGGCACAACATAATTCCACATCATCGGGGTGGGCCGCAATGGCCAGTACATCCAGCTTCATAAGAGATTGTTCAGGGTGGTTTTCAATGTCACGGCATCCCGGTCAACAAGGCATCACCTGGAATGCGTTCACCGGGGCAATGCCTGATGAGGCAAGGAGCATTCCGTTGCTATGGGCAGCTGCCTCAAAAATCCAAGGTCCGAAAAGCCATGTTTTAATGCAATAAGGTGTTTTCCCGGGGAGGTGTTTAAACCATGCAGATGCAATGGTTGCGTGATCTCTGTAAGAATGTCGCGTTTTTTTTGAAACGAATCCGCTTTTTTTACGTAGACGTTGAGACCCGTGCCAGGCACTTTACAGAGGAAGTATGATTTTCCGCAGTATCATTGAAGGCATCCGGCTCTCGCTGTTTGCGATCTGGAGCAACAAAATGCGTTCGGCGCTGACTACGTTCGGCATCGTCATCGGGATTGTCATGGTCACCACCATGGTCACCGTCATCGATGGCATCAACCGCTCTTTCGAGTCAAGCATGTCCATGCTCGGACAGGATGTGATCTTCATCCAGAAGTGGCCCTGGGGTTTTGGAGGGGAGTACCGTTGGTGGGAATACGTCAACCGTCGCGAGATGCAGGTCGCCTATGCCGGCGAAATTAGCCGTCGCAGCCAGTATGCCACCGCCGTATCCGCCGAAGCATCGCGCTGGAATCAGCAGGTCAGTTTTGAGGACCGGGTGGCAGAGGGAGTGCAGATCGAAGGCGTTACGCAAAGCTACGAACTCACCTCGTCGGTTGAAATTGGCGACGGCCGATTTTTCACCGAGGAGGAAGATCACAACGGACGAAACGTAGTGATCCTGGGCTACGATGTGGCCGAAGCCCTGTTTACCTGGCGCGACCCGATCGGACAGCGGGTCCGTATCGGTGGCCGGCGTTTCGAAGTGATCGGCGTACTCGAAAGGCAGGGTAATTTCCTGGGCCTTCAGAGCTTCGACAACATGGTGATCATCCCCATCGGCACTTACCGCTACATGTACAGCCTCAGGCACGGCATAGCCATACGTGTCCAGTTTGCAAACGATGAAGCCCTGCAGGAAGGGCAGTACGAGGTGGAGGGCATCATGCGGCAGATACGCCAGCTTGGACCCGGTCAGGAGAACGACTTCGCCATCAACCGCCTCGAGATGTTCGAACAGCAGTACAAGGCCATGACCGGCGCCATCTACGGAGTCGGCATCTTCCTGACGGCGCTCTCCCTTTTTGTCGGGGGCATCGGTGTAATGAACATCATGTACGTATCGGTCAAGGAGCGAACGGGCGAAATAGGCATCCGGAAGGCGGTGGGCGCCCGCTACCGGGAAGTGCTGCTGCAGTTCCTGGTGGAGGCGGTCGTGATCTGTTTCATCGGCGGGATCATCGGCATCATGTTCTCCGGGCTGGCCGTGTATATCATCAACCAGTATTTTGTGGCACATCTGGGTATACAGACCATCATCCTCGCTTTTGTGATCACAACCATCACGGGGATGATCTTCGGCTTCCTGCCCGCCAACCGGGCTGCAAAATCGGACCCCATTGAATCCCTTCGCTATTTCTGAGGTAAGAGCATGCATCTGTGGCAGACCATAAAAATGGCGTTCGGCGCCCTTGGCTCCAACAAGACCCGGGCCGCGCTCACCCTGCTGGCCATCGTGGTGGGTGTATTCGCCGTGATCAGCGCATCCACAGCCGTAAAGGTAATAGATAATTTTTTCCAGAATACCATGACGCTCATGGGCAGCGATGTGATCAGCGTGACCACGCGTCCGATGGTCGTTGTAGGCAACCAGCATGGCCGCACCGCCCGTGAGCCGATCACCTTCCGGCAGTTCGAACGATACCGCGATATGGCCGAACTCTCCCGTGCTGTCTCCCCGAACGTGAATTTCCGCACCACCCGGATCCACTATGGTGATCAATCCACAGAACCGAACGTCCAGGTCCGCGGCAGCAACGAATTCTGGATCTCCAACAACGCCTACAGTATCGAAGAAGGACGCGACCTGACCCGGGACGATGTAGCGGATGGGCGTCCCTTCGTGCTCATCGGCTCCGACGTGCGCGACAATCTGTTCCGGAACCGCAACGCCATCGGCCAGCGCATCCGCATCGACGGTCAATTCTACACCGTTG
>RECX01000281.1 GCA_007693825.1 Balneolaceae bacterium | reverse complement strand
AATTGATGCGTGTAAAATCACCGCTGATGGATACCCGGTAGGTGCCGGGCGACGGGAACGTCACCGTATGTTCATCCGTGCCCGTTTCGCTGCCGCTGTTGTCGGGATCATCGACTTCCTCCCACGCAATCAGATAACCGGTCCCTTCTCCCGGAATGGTGATCTGATTGTCTTCTGAAGTCCCTTCATTATCCGTCTGCCAGACGGTGATGAACGGCCTGGTTTCATTTGCGATGCTGCCCGCTTGAACATCCAGTGCGTGCGCTGATGAAATGCCAGATACCGTGAACAGAAATGCAAAAACCAATAGTGCCATAACTCCCTCCCTTTATTTGTATGAAGTAAGCATGCCGTACCTACGATCAGCGGATTTCCTACTGTAACTGTATGATATGCCGTATCAGCTTCCGGAACCGGGATCAGGCATGGCGGAAGCGTTCCTGTGAGTGGCGGCATGCATGTTGTCATGACAAAACCCCCTGATAATAATCTGGTTATGCGGCCTGGTCATGACTGCACTGAAAACCCTCTTAAAACTTTTTTAACAGGCTGCGTGGAAATAAATTATGCTACTACGCCATCAATATAGAACAATACATAATAATTTACACTTTTTTACGGGTGAAAATTAAAATCAACCACAACGACACTTGATGGCGCAGCAGTTTGTTATATTACTGACAGCGATGTGGAACCAAGACCTCAGACCTCATAAGGCAGTTCGATAACAGCAAATTTTGATCATGAGGTCTTCCTGAATACGAAATAATCCGAATATCGATAAGGATGTCCAATCTGGCATCCGGGGAGGGTGCGAATATGAAACGCAGGAAAGTCACGATTACGGGCGAGGTGGACGGCGAGAAGGTTTTCGAGGTCCCATTGTCCGCCGCCAATGACGACTGGATGCGGGCGGGACGGTTGAAGCGCAAGGCCGATGCGGGCGACAAGGCGGCGGCGGCCGAGCTGAAACGGATGGAGGAGACGCCGATGGTCGAAATCACGGATGAGGATGAGATGAGACGGAAGAAGAAGTGAGTGCTCACCTGAACCAGTTAATCCAACCTGAATATCTCCCTGAACGTTTTTTCAATTAGTGCGATTTCTTCTGTTGTCAATGCCTTGAATTCCTTTTCCCGGGCTCGGCGGGACAAGTACCCGTTGTTCTGCCTGAGAAACCCGATGAGGTTCTCCATGACCTTGTCCGGCATGTCGAAATGGTCCGATATAAACTGCCTCATCTTGTCATGTTGTTCCAGGTAGCGGACTTCTTCCGGCAGTGTATGATGCACCGTTTCCCTGACACACTCGTACAGGAACTCTGCCTGCTGTGTTGCGTCAAAGTACCGGTAGAGGTCCACCGTATCATTGTTGACTCGTACATTGCCATCAGGAGTTGGCTCCCAGTCGATGAACTCCAGCCTCGGTCTGGAATACGATTCCAGAACCTTTTTGTAATCTGCAATTTTTCCCAAAATCACTGCAGATACCGGGAATATCATTCCTTCCGGAGCAAACCCCTTTTCCGCCAGTACATGGTGGACCAGGTAACGGTGTATCCGACCATTTCCATCTACAAACGGGTGGATGAACACAAATCCAAAGGAAACCAGAGCGGCTGCCATTACCGCATCAAAATCACTTTCTGAAAGCTTTTCATTGACCTTAAGCAAGGAATCCATCAGCTGGATCAGGTCATCAGGTTTGGCTGAAATATGGTCGGGAATCGGTTTCTGGCTGATGCGGTCGTGAACACCGACAAACCCTTCCTCGGTGCGCCACCCCATTCTTACAAAACGCCGGTCCTCGATAACGATTTCCTGCAAACGTAACAGTTCGGAATTCGTGAGTTTGTTTTGCCCTGCCTGACCGATAGCCCTGCCCCAACGTTCTGCCCGACTGTGAGGCGGGCTTTCTCCTTCTATGGCATACGATGCTTTTGAATCTTTCAGAAGTAAAAATGCAGCTGCCCTTGCCAAAAGATCCGCATGCACCGCCCCGATCGTTTCCCGTACACTCTTATCCAGCTGTTCCATTCGCAGTTGTTCCAGTTTCTCCGTCCGGCGGATGAGCGGACAAAAACCGGGAACACCCGGGAGATTGTTGTTGACCCTGTGACGAGGCGACCTGCTTCCGGGTCCGGGATACTGAAGCTCCGGATTCAGGGCATCCACGTAATTACCGCTTTTTGCATCATCCAGATCCAACCGCTTCCCGGACAGCCATTCGAAAAAAAACCAGATACGGCGTGCGTAACTGCTTGTTGGGTTTTTAGTAACTATTCCTTCCACATCCTGTCTGGCAACAACGGAAAACAACTTTTTAAACAGGAACAGGTCCACACCTTCGTATTTCAGTGCAAAAACCAAATGACCGAACAGAGAGTCATCGGGTTTCTGATTCGCTCTGAACACATTCCACCTTCCCTGACTGTACTTCCGGTGTTTTTTACTGACAGCCGCCATGGCACCAGGTAGTGGTACAGCAAGGTTATACCAATAAATCAGCGCACTGTAACCGGCCAAAATCATTTCATCTTCAGGTAGTGCAAACCCCCGTATGCCAGTAACTTCACCCTTAAATTCATGTTTTTTTTCCATCACGCCACCCGGTCCTGAAACAGGAATTTGAATCTGGAATCACCTTCGAATGGATAAAATATCAAAAACACTTACAAAGTGTCAATTATAATTATTTATTAATAAATTTATATTTTTCTATTAATAATGCACGCTTTTTGTATAAAAAGCTTACAGAGTAGTGGGTATCATGATACTGCATGCCGAATCAAACGACTATCTCCTACCTGTTGATCCCACACGATTACCGGCCATCGGGGCGGACGATCTCAAACGATTCCACAAATACCAGTTCGCAGGCGCCGTTTCCGGTGTCGGTTCGGGTGGTGGACGTCCGCCAGCGGAACCCGCCCGGCCCCTCGACATTGACCAGCTTGCCGTTGAAGCGGACCAGATCGCCTTTCCTCACCCGCTTCAGGGCCCGCTCAATCTCCCTGGTGGCCGGGATCATGTGCATGTTGGCGCTGCTGACCTCGATCTCCCGCCGCGGAATGGGAAACT
>RECX01000265.1 GCA_007693825.1 Balneolaceae bacterium | reverse complement strand
CGGAAAGGCAATGACGGTGGCCTGTCTGAGCCATTCTTTCAATCCGGCCGGCGCTGAAATGTCGGAACGGCTTTATGGCCGTTTCGGGGAATTCGTTGTTAAGGAAGGCGAAGATCAAACAGTAATTTTAAACGACATTATCCATGCAACCAATCCAGAAAAGAAATGAGCGGCCATCTGAGGGGCTTGAAGTGACCATTCAAAACAGAACCGGTTTCTTTGGTGCCAGGACGTTCATCATAATACTGACAGCCGTTTTTTACATGATTGCTGCCAGAATCGCTTCAGCCGAGGATGCTATCCCGGATCGTGAGAACTTTCGAATGGAAATCGATGGCAAGCACACCGATTTGTTTGTGCTGGAGAACAGCAACGGCATGAAAATCGCAATCACCAATTATGGCGGCCGGATTGTAAGCTGGCTGGCTCCTGACAGGGATGGCCGCCTTGATGATATCGTATTGGGATTCGACAGCTTGTCCGGTTTCATAAATGCCGGATCATCATCCTACGGAGCGACCATTGGACGTTACGCCAATCGCATTGCAAATGCCCGTTTTGAGTTGGACGGAGAAACGTATCAGCTTGCCGTGAACAACCCGCCTAACCACCTTCATGGTGGCCCGGGCGGTTTTTATCATGTTGTCTTTGATGCCGAACAGTTGAGCCAGCGTCATCTGCGGCTGAGGTATCACTCCAAAGATGGGGAAGAGGGTTACCCGGGGAACCTGCTGGTGCAGGTGCAGTTCATACTCAATGATTCCAATGTGCTGACTATCGATTACACTGCCACCACCGACAAGCCGACGGTGCTGAACCTTACCAATCATGCTTTTTTCAATCTTCGCGGATCCGGATTGGGACTGATTGATGATCACCAATTGATGGTCAATGCCGATTATTTCACTCCGGTTGATGAAACGGCCATTCCCACCGGAGAACTGGCCCCGGTCCAGGGTACGCCATTTGATTTCAGGGAGATGACGGCAATCGGGAAACGTCAGTCAGAGGATAATCGCCAACTTGAATATGTGCGGGGATACGACCATAATTTTGTATTGAACCGCGATAACCCGGCAGAGCTGGTCCTTGCTGCCAGATTATATGAGCCGGAATCAGGGCGGATCATGGAGATTGAAACAACCGAGCCCGGAATCCAGGTTTATGCCGGGAATTTCCTGGACGGATCGGATATCGGCAAAAAAGGTCAGGCACATGAATTTCGCTATGCCGTATGCCTGGAGCCCCAGCATTTTCCGGATTCCCCCAACCAACCACATTTTCCGTCAACAAGGCTTGACCCGGGCGAACTGTTTCACAGCGTTTCGGTTTACAGACTGTCAGCGGATTGAACCGCCGTACTTCTGTGTAATCGGCATGTCTGACAGAAATGTTCGATGGGTATGTCCGATGGATATGTCCGACGGGTATCTGCGACGGGTATCTGCGACGGGTAATCATCTCGCGCTGGTGCCTCCTTCAGCTTTCCGGTTTGACGTACGTATCCAGCCATTCCAGGGTCTCCCAGAGCATGTGCATCACGGATTCACGCGCACGGTAGCCGTGGCCCTCGTAGGGCAGCATCACCAGCCGGGCGGTTCCGCCCAGGCCCTGCAGGGCGGCGTAGAGCCGTTCGCTCTGCATCGGGTAGGTGCCCGAGTTGTTGTCGTCGGTGCCGTGGATGATCAGGATGGGGGTCTGGATGCGGTCGGCGCTGAAGAACGGCGACATGGTGATGTACAGGTCGGTGTCGTCCCAGATCGTGCGCTCCTCTCGCTGGAAACCGAACGGGGTGAGGCTGCGGTTGTAGGCGCCGCTGCGGGCGATGCCGGCCCGGAAGATGTCGGAGTGGGCCAGGATGTTGGCGGTCATGAACGCGCCGTAGCTGTGTCCGCCGATGGCCGCGCGGTCGGGATCTGCGATGCCTATGGCTGCGACCGCATCCACCGCGGCCTGCCCGTTCATCACCAGCTGCTCGATGAAGGTGTCGTTGGGTTCGGCGTCGCCTTCGCCGATGACCGGCATGGTGGCGTTGTCGAGTACGGCGTAACCCTGGGTGACCAGCCACTGCGGACGCCAATAGCTGATGTTGGTGAACGAATAGGGCGAACCGGAGATCTGTCCGGCCGCATCGGCGCTGCGGAACTCGCGTGGATAGGCCCAGACGATCAGCGGCAGGCGGCCGTCGCGCTCCGGATCGTACCCCGGAGGCAGGTAGAGGTCGCCGCTCAACGGAATGCCGTCCTCACGCTCGTAGGTGATCATTTCACGGCTCACATAGCGCAGATCGGGATTCGGATGTTCAAAATGCGTGAGTTGGATGAGGGATTCGTCGTGATCCTGGTCCGCGTGGTGGCTGTCGATGCCGTTTTGATTGCCCGGTCCGTCGTGTCCGTTTTGGTCGTATTCCGGTGCGCCATGTCCGTTCCCGTCGTACTCAGGACCGCGCCCGCTCAGGTCGCGGACGAAGAAGTTGGGCGGATCCTGCGGTGCTTCCCGCCGGGTGACGATCCGGTCGGCGCCGGCGTCGAGGAGGTCGACGACACGCTCGAAATACGGTGCCTCCGACTGCCACAGCCGCTCGGTTTCATTGGCCTGCAGGTCGAACCGGTCCAGGAACGGCCGGTCGCCTTCGGGGGAAGCGCCCGGTCCGGTCAGATAGATGACATCGTCGCCGCCGGCGCGCAGGAGCACGGAGAGGCCGGCCTCATTGGCGGTCATCACCGGGCTGCCGGGAAGGTTGTAGCGGTCCTCGAAGGAGTGCTCGGACACCAGTACCGGTTCCGATTCCGGATCGCCGGGTGCCACTCGCCAGATACGGTCCTGCCGCGTCGCCCACCACCGTTCGCTGATCAGGGCCAGGCCGTCATCGCTCCAGAGCGCCTGGCCGAAGCGCAGGCCGAGCTCCGCAAGCGGGACGGGGGTGCCGGTGAAGGGCGCATCCAGAAGAAAAACCTTGTCGCGCACATCGGCATCGCTGCGCGGGTCGCCGCCGTCCTGTGCTTCGACCCAGACGAGTGTGGCGGGCGCGTCGTTGCGCCATGATACGGACCGCGGACCGGTGGGCACAGCGCCGAAACCGATGG
>RECX01000167.1 GCA_007693825.1 Balneolaceae bacterium | reverse complement strand
GAGTACATCCACTGCCAGTCCATGCGGGTATAAATGGAGTCGGTCAATGCCCGGATTTCCCGCTCGACGGGGTTATCCTGATCGAAGTACTGCTGCGAGGAGAGCATGCCGGCCAGCAGCAGGGCCGAATCGATGGTGGACAGCTCGTTCGTGCGGTAGCGCGTGCCGGTTTCCATATCCAGAAAATGATAGAAAAACCCCTTGTAACCGGCATATCCTTCCGGTTCGGGCCCCTGCGGCGCCTCCCAGAAGAAGCGGATGGTGCTGCGGGTGATTTCTGCGGCTTCCTCGCGCGTGACATAGCCGCGCTCCACGGCGATGACCCACGAAGTGAGCCCGAATCCCACCGCCGCAATGCTGGCAAAGGGTGGATCGGGATAGCGGTCGGGGACCATTCCGTTCATTGGATTTGTGGTCTCGTGGAAAAAACGGAACGTATCTTCCTGGAGCTGGTCCAGAAAAGCCTCCTGGAGCTCGTTCGGCTGCCACTCAGGCGGATAAGGAGCGACCGCCGGAGTAGGTGTCTCTACCGGTTCGCATGCCGGCATGCCGGCGAGTGCGATGATGGCGAGCGTTCGAATCGCAATGTTCCTAGATCGAATCAGCATTGTTTTAGGAATTCCGGAATCGGGAAGCAGCGGTTTACGGTGTGGACCGGCCTGCCGGCGCGACTGGCAACAGCCGGCCGGCACGCAATTCGGTTACCAGTTGGGATTCTGCGTCAGCGCACGGTTGCTCAGGTCGATCTCATTCTGCGGGATCGGGAAGAGCTCGTGTTTGCCGGTGACGAAGTTAACTCCAATATCCTGCATGACCTGTGCGGCGCGGCCCTGGCGGATCAGGTCGAACCAGCGCTTCTGTTCCATGGCCAGCTCCACGCGCCGTTCCTGCCAGATCGCATCCAGCAGTGCCTGTCCGGATGCGGTGACGTCCGGCAGCAGCTCCTGAACGGTCACATTTGCGGTGAACTCTTCGGGACTCTGACCCTGGCGGATCCGGTGGATTACGACCGGCACCGTGGCGCCGTCACTTTGCGCATCCACGGCATCCAGGAACGATTCCCGGTCGGTGATGGCAATGCCGTTCACCGAAACGATCATGTCGAGCAGGTTGGCGCGGACGCGTCCGCGATCCAGGGCGTGGTCGAAAGATTCGATGCCGGCCTGATCGGCGGGACCGCCTTCATGAACCATACGTGCGAAGACCCGGGTATCGAGGTTGCCGAGATTCAATATGTTCGTCATGTGGGGTGAGGCGTTTTCCGGGAGGATGCCGATGGTCAGCGTACGACCGACCCGGGCGCGCTCGCGCACATCATTGAGAAACTGGCGGGCGTCGCCTTCGTTTCCGTTGCGGTAGGCGGCTTCGGCGGCAATGAGCAGCAGGTCGGAATAGCGGAACCGGCGAATGTTCACCGGATAGTTGTCGATGGTCCCCGGAAAATCGCCGGCGAATGCTTTCTTGTTATAGCGTTCGTCTTCCATGGTGTGGTTTTCGATGACGGTGCGTCCCGTGCCGTCGGGCAGTTCCTCCCACGGAAAGAGGATGGTGGCCTGGTGGCGCAGGTCGCCGGGTTCGAATGCCGCATCAAGGTCGCGTGAAGGGTTGTTGAATCCCCAGCCCAGGTTCGGGGTGCCCCGGACTCCCTGCACCTGTCCGTACTGGCTTCCGCCGGTTGCTTCCTCGGTGGCCGTTGCCTGGACTTCGAAAATGGATTCCGAGGAATTTTCACCCTGTTCGGTGAAGATCGTGAAGTAATCATCCAGCAGACCGTATTCCCCTGAGATGATTACGTTACGGGCGTAGGATTCGGCCTGTCCGTAGTCTTCCGTATACAGATAGACCCGTGCAAGCATGGATTCGGCCGCCCCCTGCGTGGCCCGTCCCAGGTCGGCGGACGGATACTGCGATTTGAGGGGCAGGTGCTCGGCGGCAAACTCCAGGTCTTCGATGATCTGGGCATACACGTCGGCGGCAGGAACCCGCTCCTGGTCGTATTCCTCGGGGGTGAGCGGACTGGTGATCAGCGGGACATCACCGTAACCGCGGACCAGATTGAAATAGAAGTAGGCCCGCAGGAACCGGTTTTCGGCCATGAGCCGGTTGCGAAGGTCCGGATTCATATCCGTGTCCGGGAGATTCTGCAGGTTCACGTTTGTCCGATAGATCCCCTGGTAGTTTCCGATCCACCAGCCAAGCACCGACTGGTGTCCGGCATCGTGGGTCAGGGTCTCCAGTTCGTTGAGGAACGCCGCGTCGGTGGGCGTGCTGCCCTTGGTGGCGTCATCGGAGATCATGTCGGTAAGTCCGAGAAAATCGAAGACGTGGATGTTCCAGTCGCGAAGCTTGTTGTAGCTGGCGTTGGTCGCCTGGATCGCTTCCTCCTCATCCGTGAAGAAGTTCTCGGTGGTCTGCTGTCCCAATGGGGTCTTGTCCAGATGGCTTTCACAACCCGTGAAGAGGACCAGCACCAGCAGGACCGGCAGGGTGTTTCGCAACTGAAGCGGCAAGTTGTTTCGCAGCATGCGCAGCAGGCACGGCGAGTGCGGCAACTGTGACAGCTGCAGCAGGCACGACAGGCGCGCGCGAAATGTGTGGGCTGCCGAAATTTTGGTATTCAAGTTTGTTTTCATCTGTCTGTTCATTTTTGGATGTGTAAGGTCAGATGGAGCATCCGTTGGCGCCTTTTACTCAGAATGTGGCGTTGATACCCACGTTGATGGTGCGCGCGAACGGATAGAAGGCATCGTCGATCCCGTTGGCAATGACAGAAGGACTGGCGATTTCGGGGGTGTATCCCTCGTAGCCTGTCCAGGTGAAGAGATTGGAGGCACTGGCGTAGACACGCAGGGTGCTGAACCCGATCCGTTCACTGATCTGGCTGCCGATGGTGTATCCAAGGGTCAGGTTCTGGAGCTTCAGGAAATCACCATCCTCAATGAAAAAGTCGGAGACAAGATAGTTGTGTCCGCCGTCGGTGATACGCGGATAGGTGGTGCTCGGGTTGTCTTCGGTCCATCGGTCCAGGGCGGCACGCTCGAAGTTGGGCGTACCGAAACGCGCCTGCTTCTTGGCGTTGTAGATCTTGTTGCCGGCCTGTCCGGTGAAGGAGGCGCTCAGGTCGAAGCCGAGGTAGGCGAATTCCACGTTGAACGAGAAGATCAGGTCGGGGATGGGGGATCCGAGGTCCGTACGGTCGTCGGTGGTGATCTGTCCGTCGCCCGTGATGTCAACGTAGCGCAGGTCGCCTGGTTGCTCACCGCCGCGCAGCGGACCGGCATCGATTTCGTCCTGGTTCTGGAAGATGCCGTCGGTCTTGTAGCCGAAGAAGGATCCGATGGGTTTGCCGATGACGGTCCTGGTGGCCAGCATGCCGCCGATTCCGACGCTGCCGCCGAAGATCTCTTCGTTGCCGCGGCCCAGTGAGAGGACTTCGTTGCTGATCGTGGTCATGTTCCCGCCGATGCTGTAGAAGAATCTGCCGCGGGATTCCTGCCAGTTGAGTGTGAGCTCAAAACCGCTGTTGCGTACCTCGGCGGCATTGACGATCGGCTGTCCTTCGACTCCGATGTAGCCCGGAATGGGGATGGCGACCAGGATGCCGTCCGTGTCGCGGCGGTAGTAGTCCGCGTCAATGGAAAGCCGCTGGTTCAGGAACATGGTCTCAATACCGATGTTGGTCTGGGTGGTTTCCTCCCAGCGGATCTCGGGGTTGGACAGGCTGATCGGCAGGGCGCCGAAGTAGATGTTTCCGCCCGGACCGAAGACCGCGTTCAGGTTTCCGGCCACAAGGGCGGCGTACTCGTAGTTGCCGATGCGGTCGTTGCCGAGGATACCCCAGCTGATCCGGGGCTTGATCAGGTCCAGCCACGGCAGGTCGGGTAAGAAGGGTTCGTCCGTGACGACCCAGCCCAGGCCGAACGAGGGGAACCATCCATACCGGTTCAGTTCACCGAATCGGGATGAGCCGTCGTAGCGCAGCGATGTCGTCAGCATGTAGCGGTTGCGCCAGGTGTAGTTGGCGCGTCCCAGCACGGAAAAGATGGCCCACTCGCCGGCGGAGTTGAAGTTGGTCATGCCTTCGCTGTCGTCAGCGGCGTTGAGGTACCAGAGGGAGGGATCGTCGCCGATCACGTTGATGCGGCCGCCGCCCAGGTTTTCGCTGCGGAATTGCTCAAAGGTAACTCCGCTGAGCAAGTCGATGCGGTGCTCATCAATGGTGCGCTGGAACTGCACCGTGTTTTCCCACAGGATCTTGTTGCCGTAGTTGTTGCTGACATTGATCGAACGCTGCTCGCTCTGCTGGATTGCGGACACGAAGAAGATCGGGGAGAAATTGCGGTTGTGCGTCCGGTTGACATCAATCCCGAAATTGGAGCGGTATCGGAAGTGATCCAGGAAGTCGATGTGCAGGTATGCGTTACCGGCGAGCCGCTGGCGGAAATTCTCGTTATTGCTGTTGAACTCCAGGTCCGCCACCGGGTTGCCGACCGAGGCGCGGGCATCGGTGGGGGCGTAGTTGCCGTCTTCGGTAAAGACGGGCACGGTGGGATCGGCGCGGTAGGCGGTGCCGACTACGTTGGGTGCGAAACGGTAGTCTTCGTAGATGAAGGCCAGGTTGTGTCCGACCTGAATGTTGTCGGTCAGGTAGTAGTCGTTGTTGACCCGGAAAGAGTAGCGGTCCAGGTAGTTATTATAGATGATACCGTCCTGCCCGGTTACGCTGGCGCTCAGGTTGTAGGCGGTACGGCTGGTGCCGCCGGCGGCGCTGATGGAAAAGCTTCGGATGGGGGCGATCCGGAAGATCTCGTCCTGCCAGTCGGTTCCCTGTCCAAACTCTGCGGGATCCTCAAAGGGAGGTGTCCGGCCTTCGTTCACGGCCGCTTCGTTGGCGAGGGTGGCAAACTCGCGGGCGTTGGTGAGCGGTACGGTGCGGGCCACTTCCTGCCAGCCGTAGTAGGTGTTGACCTTGATCTCGGTGGGACGGTCAATCGTGGACCGGTTGGTGGTGATCAGGATCACACCGTTTGCCCCTCGTGCTCCGTAGATGGCGGCGGCCGAGGCATCCTTGAGGATGTCGACCGACTCGATATCATTGGGGTTCAGAAAGTTGATATCATCCAGGATCATCCCGTCCACCACAAACAGGGGGGAGGCGTCGTTGAGTGTGCCGACCCCGCGGATGCGGATGACGGAGCTGGCACCAGGCGCACCCGAAGAGGGTGTTACCTGGATACCGGCGGAGACACCCTGAAGCGTCTGGTCGACGGATTGCGTGGGGATGCGCGCCAGGCGGTCACCTTCCACCCGGCCGATGGAGCCGGTAACGTCCCGGCGGCGCTGCACACCGTAGCCGACAATGACCAGTTCCTCCCCGACAATTTCCGTCGGGGTAAGCGTGACGTCGATCTGTTCCCGCCCATCAATGGGAACTTCCTTCGTATCAAATCCCAGATAGGAAAACTGGAGGATGGCGTCGGGTTCGGGCGCGGTCAGCATGTACACACCGTTGGCGTCCGTTGTGGTGCCTATGGTCGTACCAAGCACCATAATGTTCACCCCGATCAGGGATTCATCTGTTTCAGCATCGGTGACCGTACCGCGCACCTCGTGCTGGGCAAATACGGTGCCGCTGGCCGCCAGTAAAAGCGCAGCCAAACCGAAACAGAAAAGAAAATGGCATCTTTGTAATCGATTGTTCATAGTGATTCCATTTGGAGTTGATTAGGAGAGGATAAAGCGGGCAACCTGTTTTCAGATATCTGATGATTATGCAAAAATTTGTGCAAAATAATCAGATATGAATAAGTGCAAAAAGTACAGAAAGTACAGAGTGAGAGGAATGGATAAACCCGGCAGACTGCAATGTGATATGTTTGATGTAAGTACATAACACAAGAAATAAAGAGGTGATATAATCCGATATGGCAGTTCTGCAGCTCCAGGGCTTGCTCGGTGTGGAAGCCCTTTTATACTTGTAACTTATCGGAACGGCAATGCAATGTCAAGTTTAATAGTCAATGCAATAGAATGTTCTGGAAGTGCTATTTGCACTGATTGTTTCCGGGTTATTTCCGTTCGGTAGATTCCCGCTGGACCAGGTGTACCGGAATGAGGCTTAGCGTGCCGTGTTTATACCCCTGCTTGGAGATTTTGTTCTTCAGCGTCTTGATGGATGAAATCCCGAGCTCGATGAAATCCGTATCGATGGAAGAGAGGCGCGGTTTTCGATGTATTCCGGTCGGCAGGTTGTCATATCCCAGGATGACAACATCATCGGGAATGCGCAGCCCCGCCGCTCTGGCTTCTTCCATGAAACCGGTGGCCATACTGTCATTGGCGGCAAAAATAGCATCCGCGGGGTGTGCCTGTGAACCTTTGCGGAAGGCCTGGAACGCTTCAATGCCGGACTGAAACTCATAGTTGCCACTGAACCGCCAGGTGAGTTCAAGATCGGGCTGGTGCTGCACATAATCCAGGAAGCCGTTGGACCGGAACCGGCTTTCCGGACGTATGGCGGGGCCTTCAATGATGCCAAGCCGCCGATATCCCAGCTCGTGGAAGTGTGCTGCAGCCAGCCTCCCCCCGTTGTATCCGTCAAAAGTGATGGTGGCTATGTTGGGGTTGTCGATCAGGGCGTTGGATACGACAGGAAAATCGCTGGGTAATACCTTCAGGATCTCCTCGTAATGCGCGCGTTCAAGAGCGGGAAAGAAAAGAATGAAACCGTCATACTGATTATCCTTGTGAATCTGCTGGATAGTCTGCACACACTCTTTTCGCTGGTCCCGGACACTCAGCAGGGAAATACGCACATCTTCCTTGTAGGATGCATCCCGGTATCCGCAGAACATGGATGCATAAAATTCACCGATGCGATACTCGGAAAGGAATGCAAAATGGAGCGTTTTTTTCTTTTTGCGCTGGCGGCGCTTTCTGGCGGTGGACCGATAGCCGATTTCCCGGGCCTCCCGGTGTACCTCATCCCTTGTTTTCTTGCTTATACTGGGTGAATTGGCCAGTGATCGGGATATCGTGGAGATAGAGTACCCCGTCTTTTCCGCAATCTGCTTGAGCGTTGGTTTCATGGCAGCCTCATGCACAAAGTAACACAATAACCAGTGCAAAATAGTACAAATCAGGAAGGAATCATAATGCGCCTGAAATGGCTGAGCTTCACCATCGGTTCCGCAGGTCAGGGATATGACCATAAGCCAGCCGGGCCCGTCGTCTTTTCCGGGCAGCCTGATGGCGGAACAATACAGAATCCCCAGTCTATTTTATCAATACCATGGAACGGGTCAGCGATACGCCGGAAGCGGACATCCGGTACAGGTATACACCGCTTGCCAGGGAACGGGCGTCAAAGGAGATGGTGTGCCGTCCGGCTGGATGCGCTTCATCGACCAGCAGGGCCACTTTGCGCCCGGTGACGTCATGCACCGTAATGGTCACGTGGGACGGTTCATGCAGAAGGAAGGGGATCCGGGTATGTGTATTGAACGGGTTCGGGTAGTTTTGGCCCAGATGCAGGAAGTCGGGCAGGTCGGGATTGTCAGCATTATCCGGATCGTCACCGGGATCCCCTCCGGTATCACGGCTTCCCTGCACCTCAATGGCGGCAATGTGCAGTTTGGAGCGGGAGCCGTCTTCCGGGTCGAACCTCATCCCCGTGTGATAGTAGCGCCAAAGGAGCTCCACGCGTGGTTTTCCTGCAGCATCGGGGGGAAGCGGCAAAGGACCGGAATGCCGCTGGTGGCCGGCGCTGTCACTGCGGACATATACGTACGGGTTGCCATCCGTATCCACAACATCACGGAAAGGTCCCTGGTCGCCGACACGATACTGGAGCCGGAGCGCGTACTCCCGGGAATTCGGGCTTACCGTGCCCGCCTCCCAGCTCACCATGACCTGGTCCGCATCCACGGTGTTCAGGGCCAGTATTGCCCCGCCCAGGCGCCGTCCAGGATACCCGGGATTGCCGTCCAGATTGCTGGTGTTGATGAAGGCAAACCCATCCTCGCCACGTCCCGTGATGCGGGTGCGTCCATCCAGGTCATAGGATCCCGAGGTGAAGCCTGCTACTGCAGCATTCAGGGGCGGTTCCACCCGGTCCATATAGACAAAAGCCATATTGGGTGGATAGGTTCCGGAGCGGCTGCCGGCATCCCATCTGTCAAAACGGTAGGATGTGGTGTCGGTCAGGACAAACGGCTCGGGCAGGGCATCGCCGGACTGCCCGTCGGGGACAAAGTGCGGGTGGATGGCGGTGTTGTCCTCCGGGTGCAACTCCAATACAGGATCCGGAATGGTATCGCCGTTGACCACCCAGTGTGAAAACCGGTACCCGGCCGATGGTTCGGCTGCAAGCCGGACCGGCACATCTGGAAAGTAGCGGCCCTCCCAGGTTTTGATCCCGTCATCCCAGTTGCGCAACCCGGCGGCCTCCGGTCCCTGCCGGGGCAACCCAAGCTCCAGCGTATTCAGATGGATGCGGCCGATGCCCGCATCCGGCATCACCACCGAAACCGTTTTGGGATCCTGAAGATCGAAGTGATTTTGCAGGTGGCTGAACTGGTATTGCGGACGCTCATCGGCAAAACGCAACATCACACCCACGTGCTGCTCCCAGTGCCGGAAGGAGGGTGGATGTGACCAGCGTTCGATATGAGGCGGGATCTCCGGCTGTATGACATCAGCCATCTCGCGGATCAGCGGCTTCATGTGTTCCGGTGTGAAAGTTGCATTCAGCAGGTCAGAAAAGCGGCGCAGGAAAGCGTCCCGAAAGCCGGGGTTTTCAAGGAGCGAACGGAGCAGGAAGGTTGCCCAGGGCCGGTTGGCATAGGTTTCTTCCTCGGGATCCAGGACGAACCGGACCATGTCGAATTCCCACGCACCGTGTCCTTCCTGAAGGCCGAATCCGAAATCCAGGTCGAACACCAGCCAGCGCCAGCGGCCGTCCTGCTCGGGTATGTGAGGGCTGGGCGGACCGCTGTAGCGCCAGAAATCCATGTTGTTGCCCGGCCAGTCGGTGTTGCGGAAAAAGAGCTGCAGGATATTGTAGTCGATGAAGTTCTCCAGATCCATCATCCCCGAAACGTGTTCCAGGTCTACGGGATCGGCAACACCGTGTTCTTCGATGTAAGCGAGCATGTCCAGATAGTGGGCATTGTCGCCCTCCTTGATTTGGGCTTGCAGCTCCAGCAGGTCCAGATGCTCTTCCCGGACCTCGTACCTGCGCTCGAAATAGTGCTTGTCGTAACGTTCGCGGATGTTGTGTATGCCCCAGTACTCGCCGTTCAGAAAGAGTACGGATGGACGATAGGCCTGAGTCTCGACGTTGAGATCGCCGACCAGCCGCTGCATGAACGCATCCCGGAACATGGTAGTGCGCCGGAAGAAATCCTGTCCGGAGTTGCGCAGGATGAGCCGCTTGTATTCGCTGTAAGGTTCTTCAGGGAAAACCTGGTGCCGGATATGGGTCTGGCCGTAGTCGCTGCGGGCGTACAGGCGCAGGGATTTCTGCGGCAGAGCACGCGATCCGCCTCCGTGGATACGCACGCCGATATCCTGCTGAAATACCCGCTGTCCATCCTCGAACCATTCCAGGGACGCCTCCCGCTCCCACTCCTCACCCCGCTGGAAATAGTTGGCATTCGGCCTGCCCCAGGAACCATCGCCGAAGCCCAGACTGTCGTAGATCGCACCGGGTACGTAGATGCCGTGTTCGCTGTCGAAAAACGATTCCTCCGGAACGGTGATGGAGAGCACGGGAAGTTCCGTCTGCTCAAGGCCCGGAAACCAGGTGCCCGTTGCAGGCGGCGATGTGAGCCAGCCCGGCTTTGCTGCCACGGCACGGATGGTGTGGCCCTTGTCCAGCGGCACTTGCGGCGGAAACCAGCCATACCCTTTATCTTCGCCTTCGGGCGGGGTCGGCCGGATCATGGATACGGAATTGGAGTCCGGGGGACGCGGGGCAAGTCCGATGGGTCCGTCATATCGCAAAGAAGAGGTGTCGGGAACCGAGCCATCGGTGGTGTAATACAGGGTAACGTCCGGATGCTCATGATGCAGTTGCAGCAGAAGCGAATCACTGTAAAAACCGGGCCGGATGCTGAATTCGGGCGGGGACAGAATGCCGGCTAAGTGTTCCTCCAGGTTGGATTCGCCTGGTGTGGGCAGGGTGAAGATGCGGAAGGTGCCGGTGCCGTCGGGATAGCGTCCCCAGGAGTGGTCGGACGGTATCTGCGGAGCCTCGGACGCATCCACCAGAACACCCTGCAAGGAAGTAAGCCGGAGGGTTGTCCCGGTGTGGGCGGGAGTAAAACCGGTGTGCAGCGGGCTGCCGGACTCGCTTCGGTCCTTGCCGGAAAGCCAGATGATCATGAATTCGCCGGGTGGGATCACCACGTCGGGGAATACCCATTTCCAGGGGTCGCCGGGGTCGTCGCTGAGTCCGTAAGCATGGAGATGATGGAGCTCCTCGGAATAGTTGTAAAGCTCCAGCCAGGCCCCGTAATCGCCGTCATCATCCGCCAGGGTCACATTGTTGACGGGCATGAATTCGTTAATGGCTACTTGCGCGTGCAGGCTGCCGGCCAGCGTTGCAAGAAATAACAGTGCTGCAAGTAATCTCATTGAGATGTGACAGATATCCTTTCGCAATGATCAAGAATGATTTCCATCTCTCTAAAATAGGGAATTGGGAGCCGAATTTCACATTTTTTTACGATTTGAATGTGTTTTTTTGGGAAGTGGGTGGCAATGGGGAGTGAGTGCCAGTAGGGAGTGGATACTAATAGAGAACAGGGCTCAATCGGGCCTGTTATGTTCCTGCAGCGGGTAAGGCGAGGCCAGGATCCGGTCCATGAGGAGGGTTACCGTAGCCCCCTGCTGCTCTTTGCCGCTGGCCGTGATGCGGAAACCGTTGATCTGGTTGCCCTCGCGTGTCAGGCGTCCGTCGCCGTTCAGGTAGCCTTCAAACCGGGAATCCGAAAGCCGGGTCTGGATGAGTTGCCACTGGCCCGGGACCAGGCGCACCGGGGGACCTGCTTCGAGCTGCCCGTCGCCGTCGCGGATCACAATCCGGATCTCCAGGTCGTCGTCGGCCTTCACCCATGCCCCGACGTGGCTGCCGTAGAGCTGGCTGCCCAGTTCCTGCCGAAGCTGCCGTGTGATGCGGACATCCCAGTCCACATCACGATCGGGATCGTCCACAAACGACCAGACCGCGGTCCCGTTACGCAGTACCAAAGTGGAGCGGTTCGGATCCACGCCCAGGATCTGTGCCCGGTGGGTCTGGACCGGGGTGGCCCAGCCGCTTATCTCATCCGCAAAATCATGGATGACTTCCGTGACGGCATCCCCGCTGATCCTGAAAGGGATCGAAAGGGCTGCGGACCCGATATCCAGATCCAGCTCCCCGCTTCCGCGATCGGTGGCGAAAACGGTGCCGTCATGCGACACATACAGGGCTTCTCCGGGTTGCTCGAAACGCACGCGATCCAGCGGGATCTTCCGCGTGACGCCATCGGCCGTATGACCGTAAAGCGTGAGGGTGGACCGTTCCCCCGGAGCCATGCCGAATTCTTCCGGTTCCGCTGTCAGGGAGGTGTAATGGTGGATGCGCACCCCGGCAGTGGCGCTGATTTCACCCGATTCCACGGTGATGGTGCCGGTAGTGTCGGTTTGTCCGGGAGTGAACACGCCATCCTCCAGCCGGCCCAAAGCGTGATCGAACTCCCACGCCAGGTCGTCCGGGACGGATACCGGGTTCCGGAACCCGTCAAATGCTGTGATGGTGACGGGCTGCGACTCATGAGGGTACAAGGCAAAATCTTCCGGGTGGATGTTCAGGCGCTCCGTATCACCTTCCGGGGCCGTGCTTACGAGCATCAGGGCATTGGCAACCCTGCGCTCACCGCCGGGATCGGAGGGGCTGTTGGCCACTTCATTGCGGACCACAAGGGTGGTGGACCCGCCGCCGTCCAGGTTCACGGCATGCCAGGCACCCAGTTGCAGCAGCACATCGGCCATTTCACGGTAGCTCATGCCGATGCTCATCATCTGCCGTCCATCCACAGTACACAGGTACACGGTGGTGGTGTCGCGATCCATGGCGACAAACGTACGCGGATGACGGGCTTCGTTGGTCCCGCTGTAGGGCTGTCCGTCATCCAGAATGCGCACCCCGCCACCCATCACATCCACAAGCCCGGAATGCCCGGAGTGATCCGTCTGGAATCCGGCGTGGATGATGATCCGGTCGCCCGTTTCGAGGGCGGAAGCCATTGCGGCGGCTTTATCCGGATCCTGCACGCGGATGATGTATCCGTCCTCCGGGATGGATGTCCCGCCGCCATCATGTAACGCCTGTATGCGCATGGGCTGACCGACGCCGTCGCCTCCGGGCTGCTCGATGCCGGCACCCGGCCGCTCAGCCGGGGCTTCGGGGACAAGTACCATTTCGAGGATGCCGGTGCCGGATGGCGTGCGGCTGCCAAAAAAACGGTTGAACGCAATAATATCGGCGCCGGAAGCGGTGCGGTTGATGCCCTGGAGGGACATGGTGGTTTCATCGGGAAGCGTGAGCGTCCCCCGGAATGAGAGGGCGTCAAGATAGGGACGGCCTTCCGCATCCACGGCAAAATGGTACCGGTTGCGGACCGGCACCCCGTGTGCGAATTCGCCCCGGACCATCTGGTTTGCGATGGGGCGATGCGTCTCGAAGCTGAAAAAGTCGCCATTGACGGCGGCAACGACACGGTTGCCGGGACGGTCGGCATCCAGGGCCTGTTCTGTGGTCGGGGTCAGTGTTTCCGGCCGCGATGTTTCAAAATGGAGCCAGGGGGAGCTCAGGTCCACGGCAACCACATCCATGATATTCGGCCCGCTCAGAAAGTAGCGCGTGTGCACGACGCCTTTTGTCAGTTCCCTTGTGAAAAGGGTGTCCGGCATCATACTGCCCGTCATGTCCGTGGACCCGGAGCCGTACCCGGAGCCAGAGCCGTAGCCGTACCCGGAGCCAGAGCCGGAGCCGGGCACTGATGCGGCAATGCTCTCCTGTTTGCCGCCTTGTGGATACGCTTGGCCTTCGAATCCGAATGCTGATCCGGCAACAAGGAGAATCAGTGAGATCAACAGGGCCGGTCCGGTTGCCGGCTTATGGTACTTGTAACGGTTCATTCTGATGAGTGTCCCTCTGTTCTTGTGCACTGTTCTCAGTAATAAAAATTTTATTGAAGTCTGAAGCCAAGTAACATGGAAACCGGACGACAGTCAACAGGAGATCGTCAGAAAAAGCCCGGCCGGAGAGCGGTATTCCACCTGCAATCAATAAAATAGGTTTTTTCCTGCGAAACCAGGAATGAAAATCCGGTCACTGTGTTACTCCGGACACAGTCATAATCCGGACAAAGTGTTAACCCGGTA
Organism: Balneolaceae bacterium; assembly: GCA_007693825.1. Lineage (GTDB taxonomy): Bacteria > Bacteroidota > Rhodothermia > Balneolales > Natronogracilivirgulaceae > SKNL01. Next base: position 1,518 of record RECX01000167.1, on the reverse strand, counting down.
ATAGTGTTGATCCGGACAGCATACGGCATTTCCATTGGCCAAAAAAAGAACTAAATTCTATGCATTAAGAGCTAATGAATTTCAGCAGGTATCAGGCATCAAGGTAACGATATGGCATACAGAAGAACCGAATACATGGAGAAGCGGGTGGCTCTCCGCAAGCAGCAGATCATCAAGGCGGCCGAGGAGCTGATCAGCGAGTCCGGCTACAAGGCGACCACCATGCAGGATGTGGCCCGCAAGGCGGGGACTTCGATCGGAAATGTCTATTTCTATTTTTCCAACAAGGACGAAATGGTCATGGAGGTGATCGACCATCTTTGCGATGAGATCTGGAACACGGGAGACCTGGAGAGGATGGACCTGAGTTCCTATCCGCACTATTCCATTGAGGCGCTGGACGATTACCTGAAAATCACCGCCATTTTTGAAAAGAAGCACTTTGCAAAAGCCATTCTCGGAGGGGCTACCTATCCGGGTTTCCGTGACCGTTTGATCCGTTTTTTTGAGGAGAAAGCTGTAAAACGATATGCCAAATATTCCGATTTCTATCAGGGCATTGACAGGGAAATGGCTTTTGCCTGCCATTTCGGTTCGGTCATCAATGTCATGATGAAAGTGCTGGAGGAGAAGCTCGACCGCACACCTCGTGAGGTGGGCATGTTTCTGGCCCGCTGGAAACTGCAGGCACGGGGACTGCGCCAGGAGACCGTCAGCAAGGCCCTTTCCGACCTTGAGCATCTCATACAGCAGATCGACCGGTTGAAAGACAGGTCCTGATCCCGGCAACATGTGAACGGACGCTCAAAACCTGTTATATAGAATATTATTCGAAAAATATTTGACATAAATAGAATAATGTTCTATCTTTTTTGTATTGATTTTACTTCTAAATCATAGTGCCCGGGTGGTCGATGCCGCACCCACGGCTATCACTGCCCGGGAAACCAACATAAACCCCACTACAAGGTCCTGCTTGGATGCGGGACCTTGTCTTTTTCCGGTTACCTGCCTCTCTGATCTGAAAACCGTTTTCAGCTGGTCATGCTTGTACGGGTGATACGGTGCATTCATTCAGGAACCCCTGGCCAGGGCTTTCCGTAAAAATGAGGTGAGCGATTACAGTACTGCCCTTCCTCCCGTTGCTTCGCAATCCATTATATATTCTCTGATTCAATATAAAAATATACGTAAGACACAAAAAAACATACGTATATCATTAGTATAGAATAATAATCTATTAATACAATTATATAATAGAATAAAGTTCTATTCAATGTGTAGCAACTGTAATCTCGTAAGGTGGCACTCGACGTATCAAAAAAAAGCAGGCAAGGTCAGATGCCGGTATGGATCCCGGCATCGTACTTGCCTGCTGATAGCCTGGCCTTACTGGCCTTGCAGGTAGCCTGGTTTGGCAGAGCCCCTGGCTTGACAGAGCCTCTCAGATCACTGGCCGGCAACCAGTCCGCGGCGACGGAGCAATGCATCCACACCGGGTTCCTCGCCCCGGAAATC
>RECX01000165.1 GCA_007693825.1 Balneolaceae bacterium | reverse complement strand
ACATGACTGTCGCCGAACTGTTTGTACAATGCCTTGAAAAGGAAGGCGTCACCCACATTTTCGGAGTCCCGGGCGAAGAGAATGAAAGCCTGTTATTTGCACTGGGGGAATCGTCCATCACCTTTGTTCCGTGCCGCCATGAGCAGGGTGCCGCATTTATCGCGAATGTGCACGGACGATTGACGGGCAAGGCGGGTGTGTGCCTGGCAACGCTTGGACCCGGAGCTACGAATCTCATCACCGGGGTGGCTGATGCCAATCTTGACAAGGCGCCGCTGGTAGCCATTACGGCACAGGGTGGACTCGATCGCCTGCACCATGAAAGCCACCAGAAAATCGATATTGTCAACATGTTCCGGCCCATCACCAAGTGGAACGGATCGGTCACTTCGCCTGAGGTGGTTGCCGAAATGGTGAGCAAGGCATTCCGTGAAGCCGAACAGGAAAAGCCCGGTGCCACGCACATAGAGCTTTCCGAGGATGTAGCCGATGCAAAAGCAGATGAGGCAGTTGCACCGATGGAGCCCAAGCGTCCGCGCCGGCCAGCTTCGGATTACAAGGCGATCCGGCAGGCGGTGGATATGATCGGGGCATCGCGGCGGCCGCTGATTCTGGCCGGCAACGGGGCCATCAGGAAACTGGCAAGCAAACACCTCACCGAGTTCGCAGAGCGGCACCGTGTTCCGGTCGCTTCGACATTCATGGGCAAGGGTGCGCTGTCTGACCGTTCTGATTTATCGCTGGGCGCTATCGGACTCGGATTCCGGGACTATGTGGCTGAGGCGTTTGACGAGGCGGACCTGATTATCGCCGTGGGCTACGACATTGCCGAGTATCCACCCCAGAAATGGAACCAGGGTAAACACAAACGCATTATCCACATCGATTTTGATCCGGCAGAGGTCTATTCCGAGTACGATCCCGATGTGGAAGTGGTGGGTGATATATCGGGGGCGCTTTGGGAGCTGAACCGGCTGCATGCTGATACCGTCACAGAGGGCACGCGTGACTCCGGCAGTTTTGGCGCCAGGAACACGGCAGCGCCCGGAGACAAGGAGGCCGGAGCCAAAGCCAAAGCCAAAGCCAAAGCCAAAGCCGGAGCCAATGCCGGAGCCAATGCCAATGCCAATGCCAATGCCAAAACCAAAGCCGCACCTGTCTCATCCGATGCAAAAAACGGGGAGCTTTTCAAGAACATGCATAAGGGCTGGTTCGAGTCGATCCGTGACCGCATCCGGTCCGACCATGAAATGTTCCGCCCCGCCCCCGATGAAACGCTGACGGTCCCGTCGGCACTCCATATCATCCGGAAGGTGATGGTGGACGACGGGTTGCTCATCAGCGATGTCGGTACTCACAAAATGTGGATTGCGCGCAATTTCGCCACCTATTGCCCGAACGGATGCATTATCAGCAACGGGTTGGCCAGTATGGGAATCGCGTTGCCCGGAGCCATAGCCGCATCCATCAACCAGCCCGGCCGGCAGATCGTGGCGGCAATGGGTGATGGCGGGTTCCTGATGAACGCACAGGAACTTGAAACGGCCCGGCGACTTGATACGGCATTTGCCGCCGTCATTTTCAACGATAACGACTACGGCCTGATCAGCTGGAAACAGCAGCTTTCGCGGCAGAAATCGGTCAGCACGCGCATCGGCAACCCCGATTTTCCTGCTTTTGCCCACAGTTTCGGTGTGGATGGGCACCGGGCCGAAACAGCTGCCGAACTTGAGGACACGCTAAGGTCCAGCTTCGAAAAACGGAGGCTGAGCGTGATCGAAGTGCCGGTCCGGACTCACGTGAACGACGAGCTGGTGAAGCGTCTGGACAAATACTGGAACCAGAAGTGATTGAAAAAATATACAGGAAATAAACTGGAAATGACCGATAAGTGACAGAGAAGAAAATGACGGAGAAGTGATGTAGAAATCCAGGCGATGGAGATGCAGCCACCCATCCAGAAATCAAACGGAACCCGTAAAGTAGAGGATACCATGAGTTTGAAAGCAATCAACCCGGCCGACGGATCCACAATCCGCAGTTATGATCAATTGACCAAAGAACAGATGCGGGATGTCGTGGAGCGCAGCCACCAGACGTGGCTTGCATGGCGGACCACCCCTATGGATGAGCGCAGCCGTCTGATGAAACGTGCTGCCGGCCTGCTTCGGGAGCGGGCGGAGAAATACGGCCGGCTGATGACCCGGGAGATGGGCAAGACGCTGAAATCGGCTGTGGGCGAGGTGGAAAAATGCGCCTGGGTGTGCGATTACTATGCGGAAAACGCGGAGAAATTCCTGGCCGAAGAGCCGGTGGAAACCGATGCTTCCGAAAGTTTCATCACGTACAATCCACTGGGTGTGGTCCTGGCGGTGATGCCCTGGAATTTTCCGTTCTGGCAGGTCTTCCGTTTTGCGGCACCGGCACTCATGGCGGGCAACACCGGCCTGCTCAAGCACGCAAGCAACGTACCGGGTTCGGCCCTGGCCATCGAAGAGGTTTTCCGCGATGCCGGTTTCCCGGAGGATGCCTTCCGCTCGCTGCTCATAAAAACCTCATGGGTGGATGAGCTCCTTGCCCATGAACACATCAAGGCGGCCACGCTGACGGGCAGCGGTCCGGCCGGAAGCGCCGTAGCTTCCAGAGCGGGTGAAATGCTCAAGAAGACCGTGCTCGAACTCGGTGGCAGCGACCCCTATATCGTGCTGGAGGATGCGGATCTGGACGCGGCCGCATCCACCTGCGTCACCAGCCGGCTCATCAATGGCGGACAGAGTTGCATTGCGGCTAAACGGTTTATCGTAATCGAATCGGTACTGGAATCCTTCACCGAAAAGTTTGTGGAGCGAATGAAATCGGCACGGATGGGCGACCCGATGGATGAGGATGTGGCGCTCGGACCGATGGCGCGGGAGGATCTGCGCGACGAACTCCACGAGCAGGTGCAGAAATCAGTGTCCGAGGGCGCTAAATGTGTCCTCGGCGGGGAAATCCCGGATCGCAAAGGGTCCTGGTATCCGCCTACGGTACTCACCGGAGTGAAGCCGGGGATGACCGCATTTGACGAGGAGCTTTTCGGGCCCGTTGCCGCCATCATCTCCGCCCGTGATGAAAAAGAGGCGATTGCGCTGGCCAACAACTCGGTGTTCGGACTCGGAGCGGCTGTTTTCACGGGGGATACGGCCCGCGGCCGGCGCATAGCGGCAGAAGAGCTGGAGGCCGGCTCATGCTTTGTCAACGAATTTGTCAAATCCGATCCGCGCCTGCCCTTCGGCGGCATCAAAACCAGCGGTTATGGCCGGGAATTGTCGTATCTTGGAATCCGTGAGTTCACGAATATCAAGACTGTGTATGTTGCCTGAGGCAACCCGCAATCCGCAGGGTGCAGCCTGCACCCTGCAACCTGCAACCTCAACCCGGACAAACCGTATCACCACTACAGTAATGACCTCGCACCGCTACCGGATGCCCCCAGAGTGGGCAACCCACGAAATGACCCTGATGACCTGGCCGGACAATCGGGAAACCTGGCCGGGTGAGCGCCTGAACCGTGCCGAACACGTCTATGCCGACATCCTTGAAGCGCTGACGCCGCACGAAAAGGTACTGCTGCTTGTGGCCAACGAGGATGCCCAGCAGGCCGCCGCATCCATCATCCAGAACCGGAACGTGGACTGGAACCGGGTGCGCCTGGTCCGGATGCCGACGAACGATGCCTGGATCCGTGATTACGGCCCCATTACCCTGCTCAGGGAACAGTATGTGGACAAAGCGGGCAAAAAAGCAGCAGCTCAGACGGGTGCGTCCGAAAAACTCCGGGATGAGCGGGCCCTGGCGGACAGCCATGTCCAAAATGCATCCGGAAGCAGGGGCGATCATGCGCGCAGTAGTGAAAAAATACGGGATATGGTGATGTGCGACTGGGGATATAACGCCTGGGGCGGCAAGTATCCGCCATACGATGACGACAACGCGGTCCCGGTCAGGCTTGCGGAACTGCTGGACTATCCGGTCGTTTCACCGGGAATGATCCTGGAGGGCGGTTCCATCGAGGTCAACGGCGCGGGATTCCTGCTCACTACCGAATCCGTTCTGCTCAACCCCAACCGCAATCCGCAAATGAGCAAATTCCAGATCGAAAAAAATCTGCGAAAATACCTTGGGGTGGATAAGATTCTCTGGCTCAAACGCGGCTTGCGCGGCGACGACACCGACGGGCATATCGACGATCTGACCCGGTTTGCCGGACCGCAGACCGTCGTGACATCGGTCAGCGACGATCCATCCGACCCCAATTACGAAGTGCTGCGGGAAAACCGGGAAATCCTGACGAATTCTGCCGACTGCAAGGGGGTGCCGTTTGAGGTGATCGAGCTGCCGCTGCCCGCCACCCGCATCAATGATACCACCGTGGACGGATCGGAATACGTCCCGGCAAGCTATGCGAATTTCTACATTGCCAATGGCTGCGTGCTGGTCCCGCTGTACGACAAACGCTACGACGATCAGGTGCTGAAGCTGTTCCGCCGGTTGTTCCCGGACAGGAGCATCAAGGGAATCCCGTGCAGCGACCTGGTGTGGGGTCAGGGTTCCATACACTGCATCACCCAGCAGGTTCCAAAACTGAGAGAACGCAGGTGATCTTCAGGGCAATGTTTTTGGTTGCAAATCGTCGTATCATATGTTGTTTTGTCATTAAACATAACATTTGTTGGTTTTGTTATTGATCCCGGCAATTGTCAGGTTTGTCACAAATAATGAATTTTCAAGAATCCAGATAGAAATCCCATATGAACCGAACATGACAGCCTCCGGCTGACGCAGAGGAGCATGATTGCATCCTGTCATGTGAGATCATTCTGACAATAGAAATCGAAATTGATATAAACAGATGAAATTTTGTCCCGTCAATATCCTTTTTATTATGTTCCTTCTCCTGCTGACGTCCTGCAGCTCCAGTGCCCAGGATGCAGGGTTTACGGATGTCAATCCGGGAGGCCTGTCCCAATTCCTGGAAACCAACAATGCCGTTATCATTGATGTACGCACGCCGGGCGAATGGGATGCCGGTAAAGTGGCATCGGCAGTTACAATTGACCTGCGCCATCGCGGATTTAATGACGCTATTGCCGAGCTCGACCGTGATGCCACCTACCTGGTGTACTGCAACTCCGGAAACCGAAGCAGGATTGCCTCCGCGCGCATGGCAAACATGGGTTTCAAGAACATTTACAACTACGACGGATCCCACTTCCAGATTCGCCGGGAATACGAGGAGCTCAGAAAAGACCGGTCCAGATAGTTGGAAAAATTCGTATTTTGTTCCGCTGAAGAGCAACAGGAATTTATCACTGTCTGATTTTATTTATGAGCGTGGATACGCAATTTGAGACTGTAATAGGACTGGAAGTACACGCGCAACTCCTTACCGAATCCAAGGCATTTGCCCCGGTTTCCAACAGGTTTGGCTCGGCACCCAACACCAATGTCACCCCGCTCTGCCTCGGTCACCCGGGCACGTTGCCTGTCCCGAACGAAAACCTGATCCGTTATGCCGTGAAACTGGGTCTGGCCACCAATTGCAAGATCCGCTCGCGCTCCATTTTCGCCCGCAAGAATTACTTCTATCCGGATATGCCCAAGGGCTACCAGATCTCCCAGTTTGAAACACCGATTTGTTATGACGGTCACATGGATATTGATCTGGAGGATGGCGGCACGAAACGGATCGGCATCACCCGCATCCACATGGAAGAAGACGCCGGCAAATCCATCCACGATCAGGATCCGCACAACACGCTGCTCGATCTGAACCGTGCTGGCACACCGTTGCTGGAGATCGTTTCGGAACCGGATATCCGAAGTCCTAAGGAAGCCGGCGCTTACATGCGCAAGATATGGCAGATCGTTCGCTATCTGGGTGTCAGCGACGGTAACATGGAAGAAGGCAGCCTGCGCTGTGACGCGAACGTATCCATCCGTCCGGCCGGACAAAAGGAGTTCTGCACACGCACCGAGATCAAGAACCTCAACTCGTTCCGCAATGTGGAGCGGGCGCTTGCCTTCGAGGTGGAGCGGCAGAAGGAGCTGGTGCTTTCGGGCGGTTCGGTCATCCAGCAGACGCTCCTCTGGGATCCCGCCGAAATGCGGACACGCCAGATGCGTTCCAAGGAAGAGGCGCACGACTACCGCTATTTTCCCGAGCCCGACATTCCACCCGTGGTGGTCACCGACGAGATGCTCAATCAGATCCGCAAGGAAATACCGGAGCTGCCCGAAGCGCGCCGCCGCCGCTACATCAGCGATTTCGGCCTTACCGGGTACGATGCGTCCGTCCTGACCGAAGACCGTCCCCTCGCCGACTTCTTCGAATCTATTCTGGATCATGGAGCGACCGCCAAACCGGCGGCCAATCTGATCATCACAGAAATCCGCCGCATCATGAACGAGAAAGGGCTCGCCATCACGGAGTTCCCGGTCAGCCCGCAGCGCCTTGCGGGACTCATTGCACTGCGCGGGGGGGACAAAATCAGCTCGTCGGCCATGCAATCGCTTCTTGATGCCATGGTGGATGCGGGACCGGAGAGCAGCAAAACGGCCGAAGACCTGGCGCGTGAGATGAACCTGCTGCAGGTTTCCGATACCGGCTTTCTCGAACCCATTGTGGAAGAGGTTCTTCAGAACAACCCCGAGGAAGTGCAGCGCTATCTGGGCGGGAAACAGGGCCTGATCGGTTTTTTCATGGGTCAGATCATGAAAAAATCTCAGGGCAAGGCAAATCCGGGCATGGTCCGGGAAATGGTCGAGAAAAAAATCAGGGAATTTGAATAACATGGTGGACAGAAACACGGATTTTTACGCTTGCAAACGCCGTTTTTCCGGGTTGCTCTCCGGTCTGCTCTCCGGACTGCCATCAGGCTGGTTGCCGGTTCTGCTGCTGTTCGTACTGGCTGTTGGCCTTTCCGGGTGCGGCAGCTGCAGCCGTAAGGAACCGCATCCAACAGAAGATAGAACCAGGATTTTCGGCACCATCACACTTGACGACTCTTTTACTCCGCAGCCGGACGACACGCTCGGGCTGGAGGGCACCCGTCTGTTGGTGTTGAATCTCACCGGCGGACCGGATACGCTGTTCCATGCCGGGACCGACACGCTGGGAGCCTTTGACGGTGAGGCCGTATTCCCGCGTCAGGGTGCCTATGCGCTCCGATTGTACCGGAGTGAGCGGCGTATGGCAGACACCACGCTGCTTCTGGCGCCACAGGACACGGTCCGTATAGAAGGATCACTGCCCCGATTCTCAGGGGCTGCCCGTTTTCACTCTGGCGAGAACGAGGCGATGCGCACACTGACGCGGTTGGAACGGCAGTATAACCGCGTCATGCAGATCGCGGCAGCCGGTGGTATTGCCCGGGACACCATCCCCCATCTACTCGATAACTGGAGTTCCATATACTGGCAGGTTTTCGAAAACTGGCCCGGTACGATTTCTTCCCGTGTTGCCGCCCTTGAATCGATGCGCATGCTCGAAGGCCGCAACGATGACCTCATGATGCAGCGGCTCCGCGAATACGGTGACCACGAAGATATTCGCCAGCTGGCGGCACGGTTTGGCTTCATGTCCATACTGCAGCGGAAGGGGCTGGATGCGGCCATTGCCTGGGCCGATTCCCTGGAAGCGGCATCCACCGCCCGCGAAACCCGGCTCCGGATTTCAAAAAACCGGATCGAAGTGCTGTACGACAGCTCCCGGATAGATCAGGCGCGTGCCCGTATCCGTGATTACGAAACCCGGTTTGGCGGTGATGCCGAGGCGGATGCATGGCTCTCCGTCATCCGCTATGATGTGGAGCAGCTCTCACCCGGCCTGCCACTTCCGCCTTTTGAGCTGGAAGTGTACGATCCGGCAGCAGATACAAGGGAAACGGAGAATGCCGAAGGACAGCCGCAGGCGGGAGGACAGCCTGGACCGGCAGGTCAGACTGGAACGGCAGGTCAGGCGGGATCCGGAGAACAACCGGATTCCGGGGTACAGCAAGGCACCAGGACCATGACACAGGAAGACCTTCGCGGCGCGCCTGCAATGATTGAGGTCGTGTCGCTGGCTGATCGCACCTATCAGTCAAACTATCTGCAGCTGTATACCTTGCATCTCTTGTATCGCCAGGAAGGTGTACAGTTTCTGACCATTCCTGTGGAAAGGAGTCCCATAGCGGTAAGAGCTTTTTTTGAAGAACGGGGTCAGGGCTGGCCCGTGGCAAGGGCGGGCGCCTATGCCGAATCCGACCTGGAAGATCTGTGGAATATCTACGAAATGCCTGTTCGCTTCCTGATCGACAGTGAGGGGCGCATCATCCGCAAATTCCATGGTCATAATGTAAATGAACTGCTTGTTGAACTGAACAACATCATAAACGACGGAGATAATCCATGAGAACCATATTGATAGCCGGGAACTGGAAAATGAACATGGGCCCGAAAGAGACAGCTGAATTTTTCACGCAACTCGACGATGCCGCACAAAAGAATATTGAAGGAGTGGAAGCGGCCGTATGCCCTCCGTTTGTATCACTTTCAGCCGCTTTTTCGGCGCGCAAATCAGGCAGCGCTGTTAAAATTGGAGCACAGAATGTCCATTTTGAAGATAATGGCGCCTTTACAGGTGAGATCAGTACGGCCATGCTGAATGTACTTGGCTGCGATTTTGTGATCCTGGGCCACTCTGAGCGCCGTGAGTATTTTGGCGAAGACGATGCCGTTGTCAACAAGAAAGTGAAAAAGGCCCTTGCAGACGGCATTACCCCGATTGTCTGCGTTGGTGAAGTGCTGTCCGAGCGCAAGGAAGACCGCCATTTCGAGGTGGTGAAGGAGCAGGCCGCCGGTTCCCTGGACGGACTCTCCGCTGACGAACTCACGAAAATCGTCATTGCCTACGAACCGGTATGGGCCATCGGCACCGGTGAAACCGCTTCGCCGGAGCAGGCACAGGAGATGCACGCCTTCATCCGCGAGCAGCTGGCGGCTCTCTTCAATGAAGATGCCGCTTCCACCGTGCGCATCCTTTATGGCGGCAGCATGAAGCCCGACAACGCCGATGAGCTGCTTAAGCAGCCGGATGTGGATGGCGGACTTATCGGTGGCGCGAGCCTGAAACCGGCCGATTTCAGCCAGCTTGTGGCCATAGCTGCCGGACAAAAGTAATCTCACTGCAAGCCAATGGCTCCATATAATGTACTTATTCTCGGATCGGGCGGAAGGGAGCACGCACTGGCGTGGTCCCTGAGCCGGTCCCCGCTGCTGGGAAAGCTCTATATCTCCCCGGGCAATCCCGGAACGGCGGAGTATGGTGAAAATGTCGAAATCGCTGCGGCTGTCGAAGCGGCACCCGGACCTGAAGCGGCACCCGGACCTGAAACGGCACCCGGACCTGAAACGGCACCCGGACCTGAAACGGCACCCGGGCCAGAAACTGCATCCGGGCCCCAATCCGAAACCGAATTATGGTTCAATGCGGTAGCGGAATTTCTCCGTGAAAAGGACATTGCGCTCACGGTGGTCGGACCCGAACAGCCTCTCGTCGACGGTATCACCGACTATCTGGAAGCGCGTGGACACAAGGTGTTTGGTCCATCCAAAGCGGCCGCACGGCTTGAGGGCAGCAAAACGTTTGCCAAGTGGCTGATGCACAAATACCGGATCCCGACGGCAGAATCCATCGAATTCAGTGGTGATGCGGCTTTGGACGACCTCGAAGAATGGCTCAGCGTGGAAAACCAGAACTGGCCCATTGTCATCAAGGCCGACGGTCTCGCTGCAGGGAAGGGTGTCTTTATCAGTCGCAACCGCGCAGAGTCTCTGGACCATCTCAACCGAATGCGTGAAGATGACACACTGCGCAAGGCAGCTCATAAGGTGATCGTCGAAGAATTCATGGAAGGCGAAGAGGCATCGGTTTTCGCTATTACGGATGGCCGCAATGCGCATCTGCTACTCTCAGCGCAGGACCACAAGCGCATCGGAGAAGGTGACACGGGACTGAATACCGGGGGGATGGGCGCCTACGGGCCGGCACCGGTAATCGATGAGCGCATGCTTCGACTCGTTGAGGATACCATCCTGTACCCAACCCTCGGCGCCATGCAACTGGAGGGCCATGCCTACCGCGGCGTGCTTTACCTTGGCCTTATGATAACAGAAGAGGGCCCGAAAGTGGTGGAGTACAACTGCCGCTTCGGGGATCCGGAGTGCCAGGTGCTGCTGCCTGCCATGGAGTCCGATCTGCTGGAATTGATGCTGGCAACCGTGAATTTCGAGCTTGAAAAAACCGGGGTAGTCATGTCAAAAGAGCATTACTGTTGTGTAGTGCTCGCATCCGGCGGCTATCCGGAAGCCTACGCCAAGGGCAAGGAGATTACCGGACTTGAGAAAATTTCTGAAGAGGCACTGGTGTTTCACAGCGGCACACGGTCCGCCGATGGCAAGCTCCTGACCAATGGTGGACGTGTCCTGAGCGTGGTGGCACGCGGCCAGGATCTCAAAACGGCCATTGACAACTGCTATCGCGAAGTTGAGAAGGTCTCATTTGAGAACGCATACTATCGCCGCGACATCGGCGCCAAAGGTCTTAAGCGATCATGACAACCTGAACGGCATCATGGCAAGGAACCTGCCGAGTGGGTATATTGATAACAGTGCGACATCCACCGAGGATAAACCCCGTATTTCATTGATAGCAAATCGAATATCCGAAGTCCTGGAAAAGCTCACGCGGGCCGTTGTCCGGAAGCGACCGTTCCCGCCGGCGTTGCTTTCGCGGGTGCTGTTCCCGTTGGTGCTGTTCCAGCTGGCTCTGTTTCTGCAGGTGCTGTTTGCTCTGACGCTGTTCCAGCTGGCGCTGCACCCGACTGATGCCGCCGCTGCTGCTGGTGCCGCTATCGGTAGTGGTGGTGCTGCTTCTGTTTCTGCTGATGTCACCCTGCCCGATGTGCTGCTGACCGGACTTGATGATGCCCGCAGCGTGCGCACATCCACCCTGGGAAATATCTTCATCGTGGAAACAGGGCGTCACCGGATACTGAAAGCCGACCGGAACGGAGTGCGCCTGGACTCTGTAGGCCGTCTTGGCAACGGCGACTACCAGTTCGATCTGCCTGTCACGATTGACCCCACCAACGAATTGAAAATCTACGTGGCCGACCGGAACAATCGCCGAATCCAGGTGTTTGACCGGAGGCTGCAGTACCTGTCGACCCTGCGCATGCCGCAACGGTCCGGACTTCCATCGCGGTACATGCCTGCCAGGCTGGTCGTGGATCCCGCTGGTACTATTTTCTTTTTTGATGAGGACCGGCATGTGGTGTATCGGTTTGACAGCCATGGCCAGTACGAGCTCGATTTTGAGCTGTTTGGTGAGGAGGGCCGTATCATTCCCGCAGCCATGGCCATTCTGGATGATGAATTGTGGGTGGCCGGGCAAAGGGGAGAGCTGATCCATCGGTTCAGCTTGCGCGGATCCTATTATGGTTTCGTCTATGCCCCGGAAACGGTCCGGTCGCTGCGGGCCTCCGGTGGATCGCTCTGGATGCTGGGCACTGATAACGTGCTTCAGCTCGGAACCGGCGGTGAGGTGATACGATTTCAGAAACTGCCGGCAGCTCCGGGAGCCGCATACACGCGTGACCGTGAGCGAACCGCACCCTATTCCGGCTGGCACAGTTTTGATGTGCGCGATGATACCATTTATTTACTCTCAAGCAGAATGCTCGTCCGTGTGGCAGTTGCCAAGTAAGGCACGGCCCGCATCCACCCGATTCAGCGGCATCCTGGCGGACCTCTGATCCGGCAAGAATCATTATTTATTTATGAATCAATCTTACACAACCTGGCGAAATTATCTGTTCAACACGGATATCCCGTTTGATGACAAAGTGAGGACCGTGTACCGCCACCAGCTGGAACATCAGCCCGTGTACCGCCGGTTTTGCGATGACATGAACGGGTTGGATGAAAACGCCATCCCGCTGATACCGGTTCAGGTCTATCGGGATGCGGTTGTGCGGGCGGATTATCTGGAGACGCCGCAGGCCGTCTTTCGCAGCAGCGGCACCACGGGCATGAAACAGAGCATCCATGAGATCGCTGACCTGCGGCTCTATTACGAATCGTGCTATCGCGGTTTTTCCCAATTTTACGATCCGCATGAATTTGTACTGCTCGCGTGGCTTCCCGGCTACAGCGACAACCCGGAATCATCGCTTGTGGCCATGATCGACCATCTGATCCAGCGCGATGGTACGGGACAAAGCCGGTTCCTTCCGCTTGATCAGCCGCTGGCCGGTGCCGATCTGACAACCCTGTCCAACCTGAACACCGTCACGTACCTCAATACACGCCGTCACCGCCGCTCTGGCAGAATGCCTGGTGCCACCGCAAAACCGGGTGTCACTCCCGCAAAAAAACGTCGCATCATGCTTTTCGGGGCTGCATTCGGACTGCTGGACATGATTGACGCCGGCGCCCCGAAGCTGCCGGAAGATGCCGTCATTGTGGAGACCGGTGGAATGAAAACCCACCGGCGCGAGATTTCAAAAGAGGAGCTGCGGAAGCGATTATCTGATGGATTCGGACTCCCGCCGGAGTCGATCCACTCGGAGTACGGAATGACCGAGATGTGCAGCCAGGCCTGGGATACGGGAAAGGGAAGCTTCGACTGTCCCCCATGGCTGCGGATCACGGTGCGCAACCCGGAGAACCCGCAGCAGGTGCAGCCGGCCGGGGAGGAGGGGCTCATCGGGGTCATGGACCTGGCAAATGTACATTCGCTGGCATTTTTCCTGACACAGGATCGCGGCGTGGCACTGCCGGACGGCTCCTTCCGCGTTCTTGGACGGTGGGATCATGCCGAACTGCGCGGATGTAATTTTCTTGTGGAATAGTGTCTATATCTCAAACATAATTGTGAGCCGCTTATGTCCGCCCCCCCTGTCCATATCTCCGAGCGAATAGCGCGCATCTGTGACGGCGTCGATGCCTGGCTGAACAATGAGGATGGCATATTGGACACCACAGTCGACCGTACCGCCACAGAGGGACTTTTCCCGCGCCACGATGTGATGCACATGCTCAAGCAGGTTTCCGTCACGGTCACCCCGAAGGCGTTGCAGGACTGGGCGGACCGGGCAGGCAAGGCGGACCGGGCAGGCAAGGCGGTCCAGGCAGGCAAGGCGGACCGGGCAGACATTACGGACCGGGCAGGCAGTGAGATATCCAGCGGATCGGCTCCCGCACAATCCCGTCAAATGCCGAAAGTACTCTGCCTGCATGCCGGTAATCTGCCGCTGGTCGGACTGCAGGATATCATCGCGACCCTGCTCTCCGGTGCCGTCTACTACGGAAAACTGTCCAGAAGAGATCCCTGGCTGGCAGACGGGCTGTTGCGGCTGCTGCGCAAACGGCTGCCCGATCAGCTGGGCGGATGGGCCTCCCGCCTGGAAGAACTGGACAAGGTCGGGGCGGACAAGGTGCTGTTTGCAGGCGCAGAGTCATCCGTCGAAGAGGTGAAACAGCGTATCCATGAACTCGGGCTGGCATCTGCTCAAACACACTTCCTGCCCAGGACAGCCCGGTTTTCGATGGCATGGCTGGATGAGGAAGACTTCCGGTCGGACAGTGTACGGTTGAGCAAACGTCTGATCGAAGCCATGCTGCGTTATGAGGGCCGGGGTTGCCGGTCACTGGCGGTCGTCGTCGCCCCGCGCAGCCTCTCCGAAGTTGCCGGATACCTGGCCGATGCCGCAGAAGTATTCGTACGCAGGAATCGCCCGTCACATTACAGGAAACCCGGTGTCAGCTACTGGAGAAGCTACCTCAAAAGCACCGGCAAAGAGGTATACGACATCGGCAGCCAGATCATCACAGATGATTACGAACTTATAGGCAGGGAGGATGTGATTTGCTGGCTGACCGGCGATGAGAAAGATGTGGTACGTCTGGCCCGTCAATATGGCCCGCAGTTGCAGCAGGTTTACGTGTATGCCGGACGGGAAACACTATCCAGAAAAGTCACCGGGTCACTGTCTGATGTTCCGGAGATCCGTTTGGAACCGTTGTCCGGTGCACAGTCACCGTCTATCGACTGGAGGCCGGATGGAATCGATGTGCTTGCATGGCTTTGGGATGCCTAGTGCTCATAGATCATCTTGCGGGTCATGCCCCCGTCAATGACCAGTTGTTCCCCCGTGATGAACCGGTTCTCCGGGTGACATAGGAAAAGGCAGGCCCTTGCAATATCCCGGGGTTTGCCAACCCGTCCGGCCGGATGCTGGCTGTGATCGATGTCCCTCAGGTTTTTGGGATCGCGGGTGTGGATCCAACCGGGCGAAATCGCATTGACCGTGATCCTTTTTGGGGCAAGCGACAGGGCCATGGCATGGGTCAGCGAGACCAGCCCGCCTTTTGATGCGGCATACGCCTCCCAGTCGGGCTCGGACATTGATGCCCGCGTGGATGCCATATTGATTATCGCCCCGCCATTTGTCATATGTCGTGATGCCTCCTGGGAGCACAGAAAAGCACCTCTGAGATTGGTGTTCAGGACTTTGTCCCACTCATCGACAGTCAGTTCATCAAATGATGTGGATCCTGCAATGCCAGCATTATTGATCAGGATATCGATCCCGCCGGTTTTTGTGACCGACTTGGTGATCATCTGGTGGATGGATTCCGGATCGGACACATCGGTTCGAATGAAAAATGCAGTATCGCCTGCTGCGACGAGCGATTGCTCCAGCTTTCGGCCTGTCGGTTCATCGACATCGGCCAGGATCACCCGGGCATGTTCCGAGGCAAAGGCTTTGGCAACAGCCCGGCCTATTCCATTGGACGCTCCGGTCACTATGACGGTTTTTTCCTTGTAGATCTCCTTGTTATGCAGTTGTCCAGTGTTCATATGTTTACATCAATTTTGATTTCACTTCGTGACCTTCGGTTCGCTTACGCGTTTCACTGGGCACTTCGTGACCTTCGGTTC
>RECX01000319.1 GCA_007693825.1 Balneolaceae bacterium | reverse complement strand
AGAATGGCCGGATGCTGGTTGGTCTCGGCCACCATGCGCGCCGCCCCGAGGCAGGCCTGGGCTACAAGGGCTGTGGATACATCGCGCGGAAGGCCGCATTTGACACCGCCCTCAGCCAGGGCTTCGATCACAACATAGATGAAGGCCGGACCACTGGCGCTCAGTCCGGTCACGGCATCGAAATATTTCTCATCCAGCACCATGGTCTTGCCTACGGCACCGAACAGCGCTTCTGCAAACCGGATCTGTTCCCCGTTGGTTTTGTTGCCGGAAGCCAGAACCGTCATTCCGGCCCCGATCTCACTGGGGGTGTTGGGCATGGCGCGGATTACAGGCAGCGGGAGCACAAGGGCTTTTTGAAGCTGCGCGATCGTGAAGCCGGCCATGATCGAGATCACGAGCTGTTCGGCGTTGATAGATTCACGGATGGAAGCGATAACCTTCGGTGCGATCTGCGGTTTGACGCAGAGCAGGATGATGTCGGCATCGCGCGCTGCTTCCGCATTGTCCGTGGACCCTTTCACTCCGAACTTTTCGTTGAAATAGGCAATACGGGAGTCGTGTTTTGCCGTGACGTAAAGCTGCTCTTTTTTGAGGGTGCCGGTGGAAAGCAGTCGGGTGACCAGTGTTTCACCCATCTTTCCGGCACCGATGACGGCGATTTTTTTTCCTTTCAGCATGGCGAAGAACCTAGGCAGGTGTGTGAATCTGTTTGAGTGATTTCAGGACCTGATCGCCCATGGCGGAGGTCGACAGCACCTTGCGGGCGTGGCGGCTCATGTCCTTGCAATTGAATCCATTGTCCAGCACATGGCTGATGGCCGATTCGAGGTCGCGGGCTGCTTCCTCGTGATCCAGCGAATAGCGGAACATCAGGGCCACCGAAGCCAGGGTCGCCAGCGGATTGGCGATGTTCTGTCCGGCTATATCAGGAGCGGAACCGTGAACCGGTTCGTACATGCCGGGACCGTCACCCAGGCTGGCCGAGGGCAGCATCCCGATCGAACCGGTCAGCATGGCCGCTTCGTCGCTCAGGATATCCCCGAACATGTTCTCGGTCAGGATTACATCGAATTGTGAGGGATTGCGGATGAGCTGCATGGCGCAATTATCCACAAGCATGTGCTCAAGGGTCACATCCGGGTACTCACCGGCAATGCGATCCACGGTTTTGCGCCAGAGCTGGGAGCTGGCAAGGATGTTGGCCTTGTCCACCGAGGTCACCTTCTTCCGGCGTCCGCGTGCGGCATCAAAAGCGGCCCGGGCAATCCGTTCAATCTCGGGGACCGAGTAGCGCATGGTGTCGACGCCGACTTCGGTGCCGTTCTCTTCCGAAATGCCCTTCGGCTGCCCGAAATAGAGTCCGCCGGTGAGTTCGCGCACCACCAGCAGGTCCACCCCGTCGACCACTTCTGGACGCAGGGGGGATGCGTCTTTCAGCGAATCAAAGACGGTAACCGGACGCAGGTTGTTGTACAATCCGAGTTCCTTGCGCAGCCGGAGCAGTGCCTTTTCCGGGCGTTTATCGGCGGGATAATCATCCCATTTCGGTCCGCCCACCGCGCCAAGCAGTACGGCGTCGGCTTTGAGGCACGCATCCACCACTTCATCTTTGACAGGCTCGTTGCAGCTGTCGAGACTTGCGCCGCCGACCAGGTAGGTCCCGGTGCGGATGCCCATGTTGTATCGTTCCGACAGGTAATCAATGATTTTTTTTGCTTCTCCGACCACTTCCACACCGATGCCGTCGCCGGGAAGCAGTACAATGTATTTGCTCATATAAGGTTCGTAAACAGGTTGTTCTGATGATGGGAGGGAGTCTTCGCTCCGGATCCGGTACGGAACGCACAAATCAGGTGGAAACATTGCCCGGAGCCACGGAAAAGAGCAATCAGGAAGGGTTCCCCGTATCCTGGAAAACTGCTCAGATCATACCGTGTTTTGCCGCGTATTTAAAAATACCACCGGCTTCCACAATGTCAATGACGTCGCCGAGTTTTTTAAGCGGATAGCTTTTCCCGGTTGTCAGGTTTTTGATGATGTTGAGTTCGCCGTCGATCTCCACTTCGTCACCGGTGGAAATGTTCCCGACCAGGTCATCGTGGCTTTCGTAAGGGATGATGAATCCGCCATCCACGGCGTTACGGTAGAAAATGCGCGCGTAGCCGGTAGCCACCACCGCCTCTGCACCGGCCTCCTGAATGGAAAACGGAGCGTGCTCACGGGAGGAGCCGCATCCGAAATTTTTGCCGCCGATGATGACCTTGTATTCGGACTCGAACTTGTCCGGCGCGGTGAAAGGAATGCCGCCATGCGGAAGTCCGGACTCTTTTTCCGGAACACCCGAAAGCGAATATCTGCCGTAGAAACGGCGCTCCTCGGGATCATCCAGACTGTAGACAAGATGTTCGGCGGGTATGATCTGGTCGGTGTCGATGTCGTTGCCCACGACAAACGCTTTTCCTTTGATGGTCTTGTTCATTGGAAAGAAATTGATTTAAGGGATAAACGTGCTAATGGAGATTGCGATTTGTTTGAAGGTGCCGTTCGGATCGGCGCATCCAGCTCATGGTATTATGACGCACCTCCGGCCGACACGTTTTCCTCAACGGGGAGGTATTCGCGCGGATCGGTGATCTTGCCGGTGATGGCCGAAGCGGCCACGGTATAGGGCGATGCAAGGTAAACTTGTGCTTTTTTGGAACCCATCCGTCCCGGGAAATTCCGGTTGGTAGTGGAGATGCAGATTTCCTCGCTTTGCAGGCGTCCGAACGTATCGGAAGGTCCGCCAAGGCAGGCCGCGCAGGACGCCTCGCCCATGTGGGCGCCGGCCTCCACGAAGATGTTCCAGAGTGTCTCACCGTCGAAGTACGTGGTCTTGAGCTGCTCGCGGACCAGCGTTGTTGCGGGGACGACATAGGTCTCCACGCCGACCTGGTGGCCTTTGATGATCTTCGCGGCCGCCTCGAAATCCGTTATCTTGCCGCCGGTGCATGAGCCGATATAGGCGCGTGTGAGCCGGGTGCCCCGGACTTCCGTGACCGTCGCCTTGTTGTCCGGCGAGTGCGGTTTGGCCACCATGGGCTGCAGGTCGGCGCTTTTGTAGCGCCGGACGCTGTGGAATTTGGGATTCGGATCGTTGTAGA
>RECX01000142.1 GCA_007693825.1 Balneolaceae bacterium | reverse complement strand
TCGCGCCGCGCCCGTTCCACGGCCAATTCCGGGATTGTGGTCGAACTGCGTCCGGAAGACTTTGCACCATTTGCCGCGGAGGGGCCCCTTGCCGCCATGGCATACCAGCAGGCCATAGAGCAGCGGGCCTGGGAGCTGGCCGGCGGGACACAGGCGGCACCGGCCCAGCGGATGGTGGATTTTGTGGAGGCACGTGTCTCATCCACCCTGCCAAAAACATCCTATGCGCCGGGCATCACTTCGGTGGATTTGGGGGATG
Organism: Balneolaceae bacterium; assembly: GCA_007693825.1. Lineage (GTDB taxonomy): Bacteria > Bacteroidota > Rhodothermia > Balneolales > Natronogracilivirgulaceae > SKNL01. Next base: position 2,900 of record RECX01000142.1, on the reverse strand, counting down.
TGCTGCCGGAGGTCATCCACACCTCGCTGGCCGGGGCTTTTCGCCAGTTTGGGCAGACCATGCGCGGATATTACACCAATGAGGCGGTGGTGCATGCGCCGGAATCGCGGACCTCGTCGCCAGTGCGGATTCCACGTGATGCGGAGACGCTGGAGCATGTCCAGGTCAATGGGCTCTATCCGTGCGGCGAGGGTGCGGGATACGCCGGGGGCATTGTTTCGGCGGCGCTGGACGGTGAGCGCGTGGCGGAAAAAATGCGATAGCCTGGTGATGCCGGGCAGGGAAGGGCGTCTTATGCGGAAGTTTATTTGCAGAATTATCTTGCGGCAGTTTTCTCCGGGGAGGCAGCCAGCCAGGCGGCAGTGTGGGATGATGCCGGGGAAAGCATCAGGTGGCAGCCTGGTTGCCCCGGTTCCTGAGGAAGAAGTGGCGGTGGACAAACACCGAGGCTATGATGAGCAAGAGCAGTGCGGCCGCAATAAGCTTGTGGGTTTCGATAATGATGAGCAGGTGCGGACCCAGAAAGAACCCGACGGAAACCCAGAACAGGGACCATGAAAGGCTGCCGAGAGCGGAATAGAGGATAAAGCGGGAGAGCGGCATATCGGAAAAGCCGGCGGGGATGGTGATGACCGAGCGCACATTCGGGATGTAGCGACCATAGAGAACATACAGGTGCCCGTGCTTCTGAAATCCGTTTATGGCTTTACGGTTCATGTGCTTGATGTAGTGGAAGCGGCTGGATTTCAGGAAGTCGGTTATCACATCGGAATAGCGCCGGCTGATCAGGAACAGCAAGACGAAGCCGATCATATTTCCGGTAGTGGTAACAAATATCGCCGGAATATAGAGCCAGGCATGGGTGCTGGCATAGAGTCCGACCACGGCCAGGGACAGTTCGCTGGACGGGGTCAGGATGGCTCCGTTCAGGAACAGAAGCAGGAATCCTATCGTCAGGGCCGTAGGCCATGAGATCGATTCAAATATCATGAAAACAAATTCAGACATGGCTGTATGGGTGTTACTCCCAATCCGGATGGATGGCCTGCACTCTCATGGTCCGGTAGTGGAATCCGACTTTCAGGGACTGGGTTTTTTGTTGTGGAACACCATCTACCTGCCATGAAAACGGATATTTATGCTCAATATGATACTCATCTGTCGTAACCGGTGTGTGGTTGCATTCCCACTCCGGCAATATTGAGTTCGGCATCAACATGTAGCGATAGTGAACGATCGTGGACCAGAGGCCGGAAAAAAGCGAGAAGTCCTCTCGTTCCGGATCGGCGCAGGTCCTGATCCAGGCCCGGGACTCCGGAGCGTCAAAAAAACGCTTGTACAGGGATTTGCCCGGAACGACCGTGAAAAATGTGAGGACATATATGGTAAATCCACCAAGGAAACGGAACAGAAATGAACCGAAGGCGGTATCACGAAACGCCTCCACAGCAGAAACCGTGTCCGCGGTCAAACCAACCGAAGCCACATACAGGAAAAACTGACTGTTTGCCTGTCCGACCTGAACTTCCCGGAATGCCGGATGGTATTTTTCAGTGGTAAAATCTGAGAGGGAAATAGGCCCGGAATCTTTCAGAGACCGGGCAAAAAGGTTGCCGGTGCCGCACGGTATAACGCCAAACTCAATGTCATGAACATAATCGATAAGCAGGTTGATGACGCGGTTGATGGTGCCATCACCTCCGCAGATCAGCACTCTTTTGATCTTTCCGGCTTCCAGCAGTTCCCCTGCAGTCTCCTTTGAGAACTGGTTGACCTCAAAAATGGCAAATGGCGTACCCTGGTCATTCAGACCATTTCCAAGTCTGTTGATAATAGGCTTTATTTTGCCATTACCGGCTGCCTTGTTGTAGATAATTAACAGCATTTTTCCGGGTGGATGTGATACTTCCGTGCAGTCAACAAGATAAGATCATGACATAAAGGACAAACTTATAATATCCGAATAAATCTGCTTTTTTGGAATTTTTGAGAATGCGGTAAAAAACCCACAGTTTTATTAAAAATCAAGTTCGTCTGAAGGGCAATGCGTAATGCTGCCCGGCCAGTGGGTCGGGCGCCGGCTCCGAAAACTAATGGATGCGTATGGCAGACCAAATTTTAACGGCAGGCACATCGTTGCGCCGGTTATGGAAGAATCCCGTTATCCGGTCTTCTTCAACCTTTCCACTGAAAAGATACCGGATACCGTTGTCCTTGCTGGTAGTGTCGCCCTCGCTGCCGTTGTTACTGTTGTCCTTGCTGTTACTGTTGCCCTCGCTGCCGCTGGCAATCAGGGTTATCCGATCGCCTTTGATTTTCGAAGTTTCAATGTTGAGCTTTTGTTCCCCGGCATACAGGGATACAGCAATGTGCTGGAATTGCTGTTCAATGGTCATGGAAAAAGGGGCACCGTCGGAAGTCCATTCCCAAACCCCATCCACCTGAGCCGGTATCACCCACAAGTAAACGGGCCTGATTCCGATGACTTGCCTCAAGTCCGGCTCCCACTCGCCCATATCGAATGTGTGGGAAAGCACTCTGGTGCCGGGTCTGAGGCGGGAAAGCAAATCCGGCCGCAACCGCAAGTTTATGGAGCTGAGCAGGAACATGGTGACCACGGTGGCCTGGCTGAAGTCGGTTTCAAAGAGATCTTCTTCCAGGAAAACAACGCGGTCATCGACACCGGCCTCCCGGGCATTCCGGTTTGCCTCAACATTCCGCCGGGGATCCAGGTCCACGCCGTGGCCAACGGCACCGCGCTGCGCTGCGGCGATAACGATGCGTCCGTCGCCGGAGCCCAGGTCAATGAGGTAGTCGCCCGGTCCCACGCCGGCCATGTCCAGCATCCCCTCCACGACTTCGGGTTCGGTGACGTAATAGGGTACGTCCAGCTCCTGGGC
>RECX01000220.1 GCA_007693825.1 Balneolaceae bacterium | reverse complement strand
GGAGCTTTCCTGTTTCGCCGGGATGCTGGGGCTTCGGTTCGGACGATTCTGATTCACCGCGATACCGGGGCTTCGGCCGGACGATTCTGATTCGCCGCGATACCGGGGCTTCGACCGGACGATTCTGAGTTATTGCTTGCCGTCCATTCGCGCGGACAAAAGTTCTTATCCGGCTTTTTTTTCGTCAACCATTTTCTGATATACTTCGAAAAGCAAGTGGAAATGGTCGTCCATGGTACCGATGGTTTCCTTTGCGTCCCGGGCACAGGCAGCAACCATTTTTGAGCGGTCCCGGTCCACGATGTTCAGGATGGCCCTGGAAAGTTGTTCCGCATTGCCGGGTTCGTAGGTTTCGGAGTAGTCCCTGTTTGCCAGGTCTCCGGCCCCGCCGACATCCGGCACTACCACCGGAAGTCCGCTGCAAATCGCCTCGGCAACCACCAGTCCGTAGGTTTCGGCTGCCGAACCGTGCACGAAATAATCTGCGCTTGAGAGGTAGTCCGCCAGCTCCTCCCGGTTGGAAGTGAATCCCATCAGTTTGAGGTGTTTGATCCCTTTTGCCTGCCGCTTTACCATCCACCGGAACGGACCGTCACCGAATATGGCAAGGCCCATTTTTTTTTCTTTGGATGCGAGACGGAACCCCTCGAACACGGTGCCAAGACGTTTTTCGGGATGATGGCGGCTGATGCCGATAAGCAGGGTTGCATCCTCGGGAAGCCCAAGCTCTTCAAGCAGTTTTTTTCGCATTTCCGGGTTGCGGCGTCCGGGTGATGAAAAGGTTTTGTCGATGCCGAACGGCACGGCAACCGGGTTATGGATTCCAAATCCCGAAAGTCGCTTTGCAAGCCAGTCGCCGCTGACGATGGTTGCATCGAAACGGTTGCTCAGCCTCCGCAGATAGCTCCAGTAAAAAAGGAACAGCTTGTCCACCCGGGAGAAAGACATCAGTTTACCCAGGAAGGTATGTGGATAGACTGCGACCGGATCCTGATGAAAAATAAACGTTTTGACAGCGTCCCCTTTCCAGCGGGCCGCGAACCAACCGCCGGACCAGGGAGAAGACCCCTCGACGACATCAGGTTTCTCCCGATCCAGGATCTCGTGCACCATTTTTTCTCGCCAAAGCACATAATAACGCGTATCGACCGGCAGTGGTGGACCCGGGACCCAGATCACACGTCCGCCGAACCGTTCTTCTTCACCGGCCTCAGGACCCGGTGCAACAACGACGATCTCATGGCCTGCCTTGGATCCGGCTTGCAGCTTCTGATTGATGTAGGTCTTGACCCCACCTCCCTCATCCGCATAAAACTCAGCGACATCAATAATTTTCATATCATATTCCTGTACGGTCCCCGAATTTATCGCTGATCGCGCTATTATTCAAACCGGAATATCCCGTCTGGAAAAATACTTTGGAGTTATGGTGGTATGCCCGGATATCCCGGCATTGGTACGGGGTCAAACGCTATGACCGTCCAACCGCTAGTGCAGAAGAGTGCCCTGGTGCAGATAGCGCAAGCACTGCACGCGGCCCTTCCTTACCCCGGATAACTGGATGTGATATATTCGCGCAAATTCTGGATTTCGGAATTCTGTTGGTCAATAATTGCTTTTACGATATCCCCGATGGAAATAATTCCTGCCAGATTGTTTTTGTCGTCAAGCACAGGGAGGTGCCGGATTCGTTTATCAGACATGATACCCATACAATCCTGCAATGTGTAATCCCCGGTTACACATTTTACATCTTTCGTCATGATGTCACGGACTGCGGTATCTTTGGACTTTCGCCCTTTGAGGATGACTTTGTTCCGGTAATCCCGTTCCGAAATGATGCCGCACATTACACCGCGGCACATCACCAGGAGTGCTCCGACATCTTTTTCCGACATCAGTGCAATGGCATCGTATACCGTTGTCGTCTCATCAACCGTGTAAACCTGACCACCTTTTTGTTTCAATATCTGCTTCACCTTCATGTGTGCAACCTCACAGCAATTGTTGTTGGCTATATACAGTCGTTTCTATTGCCAAATTTGTTGATTTTGTATCACTTACAAATATATAAATGCCCGGGATTAATGCAAATCGACCGGTGAAGCTGTTTTAAATATAAAAACCGTCTGAGAGCATGAGCTGAAAGACGATAGGAGCTGAAATACGGTAAGATCTGAGAGACGGCAGGATCTGAGAGACGGCAGGATCTGAGAGACGGCAAGAGCTGAAAGAAAGCGAGCGGTATCCACGGGAAAGAGTCTGTTTGCCCGTGGATACCATGTTGCCTGAATTGTTGGATGGATGTCGGGAACCGGGATCACTGCGGACCAGGTTCTGCGAAACGCGACATCCATTCGCGCACTTCGTGATACCACTTGATCGAGTTGTTCGGTTTCAGGATCCAGTGGTTTTCATCCGGATAATAGATGAGCCGGGACTCGATCCCGCGTTCCTGAAGTGTCCGGAACAGTTCGAATGCCTGGCCCACCGGCACACGATAGTCAAGCTGCCCATGCACGATCAGGGCCGGTGTCTGGAAATCGCCGGCGTAGTAGTGCGGCGAGATCTGCTCGTAGATGGTCTTGCCGTCGAAATGGTGGCCGTCATCCTCCCAGTAATTACCGAACCGCTGGCTGTGTACGGCAAAGTCGGCGGCCATCTGGGAATACATGTTGTACACAGGCGCATGGATCAGCAGGGTATTGAACGGATGCTCCTTGCCGAGAAGGATGCTGGACAGGTATCCGCCATAGCTTCCCCCACCGGCCACCATGCGGTCGGCATCGATCCAGGGCTTCCCGGCAAACCAGTCGGCGGCCTTCCGGGTGTCGGCATACGGTTTTGTGAGCCAGTCCGGGTTGATGGCATCGGTGAATTCCTGCCCGAAACCGGATGAACCGTGGAAATTGTGCCATGCCGTGACATATCCCCAGGAAGCGAAGGTCTGGGCATTCCAGCGGAAATGGAACCCGTCGGTGATACCGCTGTGCGGTCCGCCATGGATCAGCAGGAAAAGCGGGTATTTTTTACTCTCGTCGAAGCCGGGCGGATAGTGGACCCACATCTGGATTTCCTGTCCGTCATACCCCTCATAGGTAACCGATTCGTAGGTTCCAAGTTCCACATCGGCCAGGATGTCGTCATTGCGGGTGTCGAGACGGGTGGCGCCTCCCTCCTCCGGATCGATGAGTACTACCCGGGGCGGATAGAGGAAACTCTGGTTGAGCCCGGCCAGAACGCCCGTGTCGGACATGCTGAGCGACATGAAATCGGTATCGGCCGTAACGGGACGCACATCGCCTGTTTCTGCACTGATGGCGTAAACACGGCGGGTACCGGCATCATCGATGGCGCCAAACAGCTCGTATCCACCCGGCGCCCAGACCAACCCGTCAGCCGAACGGTCCCAGTCCCCGGTGAGCACGGTTCGCACGCCGGCATTGACGTCATAGAGCACAAGCCGGCGGGTATCCGCGTAAAAACCGGGGATGCGCTGCTGGTTGTACGCGATTACCGATCCATCCGGACTGAAAAGCGGGCTGGAATCAGTCGCCTCATTGTCCGGTGTGATGTTTTCGGCTGTTTCGGATCCGGGAGCCACCAGATAGAGATCCATTTTGGGATCGGTGTCATCGCGGTTGGTGTCGCTGGAAAACACCACGAGGGAGCCGTCAGGAGACACATCGTAGCTTCCCGTCCCTTGAGTAGAGCGGGGAAGCTCACGGCCGGTGGGCAGGGTCACCGGTTCAATACGGTCCGTGCCGACCAGAGGCCCTTTGCCCGTCTCACGGCTTTCGATACGAGTGGCTCCGGTGAGCGCTTCACTGACCGGGATGCGGTAGATATGCGCCTGGCGCTCCTCCTCCAGCCAATGGTCCCAGTGACTGTATGGAAGCTCGTTCCAGATGCGCGCCGAGACATGGGAGGCGGAGCGCTTTACCAGCTTTTCCTTCATTTCATCCCAGTCTTTGTCCGGCCAGATACGGGAGATGAAATAGATGTGGTCACCGGCCCATTTGGGGGCGCTGACACCGGTCGGGACACTGGTCAGCCGCAGGGCTTCCCCGGGTTCGGTGATCGGGAGGAGATAGAGCTGGCCGGCATCATCATCATCGCGACGGGTGACAAAAGCAAGATGCGACCCATCCGGACTGAAAACGGGTTGCCCGTCGGCCGAGCCATGCCGGGTGAGCGGTCTTTCCACGGTGCCGTCAGCGGAAAAGAGCCAGAGGTCCGTGTGGCTTTTGTCGTCATCCACGGTGTAATGCGTGACGGGTGCCACCACCAGTTCCCCGTCCGGGGAGATCACCGGGGACCCGATCCGTTTCATCTCCCACAGTCGCTCGATGGTGAGGTGGTTCTTTTCTTCCTTGCCAGGTTCGGTTGCTGCCGTTCCGGTTGCTGCCGGTTCGGTTGCGGCCGTTCCGGTTGCGGCACAGGCCGTTCCGGAAACAAACAGTAACATGAACAGAAAGCTGGTTAAAAAATTACGTCTCATGATTTGTTTTTTTGGGTGGATGTGAAAAACCTTGCATATGAAAAAATCTCAGATTTTCGGGTAGCCGGTCGCCCAGCGCAGGCATCTGTGGAAAATATCCACCGGCTGACAGTACATCATGGGGCATCCCCCGTCGATGACCCTGATGCCGCCATCCCGCGCCTTGACGGCCGCCGCCTCACTGAAACTGCCCTGGCCGATCGACCGGTGGAACCAGACATGGTGCACACCGGCATCCAGGCACTGCTGGATGAGTCCGGCCGCCTGGTCAGGGTGTGTCGCTATGAACAGCCCCCCGGCTTTTTCCGGCAGCGATGCGAGATCCGGATAACAGGGATCACCCTCCACTTCACCCGCATTCGGATTCAGGGCGAAGACCCGGTATCCCGACGAACGCAGCTTTCTGTAAATCGCATTGGCGGGAACATCACCCTTGCGGGACACACCGGCAACGGCAATCGTTTTAAGTGCAAGAAAATCACTGATCGATTCTTTCATTCTTTATAAATGCAGCTGATGGATGCGCTACTACTCCCGCAAAATAATGTGAGGGAATTCCAGGGCGGCTTATCCCTGTCATGGTCCAAAGTATCGTTTTTTCGTCATATTTCAATAACCCGCCCGATAAATTGCGGGATAATTCTGAGCGGAACAGTTCCGCACCCGAAAGTGTTACATAACCATAACATCCTGATATTCAATCAATGTTTTGAATCAAACCCGGTTTAACGGAGAGGATTTATCATGACTATTAAAGACATTCTCATATATCCGCTTTCAGTGACGCTGCTCACTCTCATATTTTTCTTTTCCGGATGGAGCACTACTGCAGTTGCCGAAGCATCCGGATCAGAACGGGACAGCTTTACATCCAACAGCCAGTACACGGATCTGCGTGTCACAAAAGTGGCTGGAGATCTTGAGCATCCCTGGTCGGTAGCGTTCCTGCCGGACGGTCGCATGCTGGTGACAGAGCGCCCCGGCCGCCTGAACATCATTGATGACGGACAGGTCCAGCGTGTTGACGGCCTGCCCGAGATCCACGCCCGCGGCCAGGGTGGACTTATGGAAGTGGTTTTGCATCCCGAGTACGAATCCAACGGATGGATTTACCTGACCTGGTCAAAGCCCGATGGTGAAGGACAGACGGCCACCGCACTGGGACGTGCCCGGCTTGACGGGCACTCACTGGCAGACTTCGAGGAGCTTTTCGTGCAGGACCGCTATTCAAGTCCCGGGCGCCACTACGGTTCCAGGCTGGCCTGGACCCTCGACGGCAAACTGCTGATGAGCATCGGAGACCGCGGCACGGATCCACCCCGGGCACAAGACCTGATGGATCACGCCGGCACACTGCTGCGATTCAATGATGACGGCACCGTGCCCGGTGACAACCCCTTCGTCGGTGACGACAATGCACATGACGAAATCCATTCCTATGGCCACCGGAACATCCAGGGGCTCATCGTCCATCCCGAGACAGGGCAGATCTGGGTAACAGACCATGGACCGCGCGGCGGTGACGAACTCAACCTGGTCGAAGCCGGCAAAAACTACGGCTGGCCGGTTGTAACACTGGGTTTGAATTACCGAACACAAGAGGAGTTCCCCCATGCCGAGGCCAGAAGAATGGAAGGCATGGTGGATCCGGTGTACGAGCTGCTGCCCACCCATGCTCCATCCGGGCTCGCCATAGTCACGCCCGGCCATTTCACCAGCCGCTGGGACTACAACCAGCTTGCCGGCGGGCTCCGTGCCGAACGGATCCGGCGCCTGGTCGTTGATGATCCCGACGGATTTTACGAGGTGATCCACGACGAGGAGCTGCTGCTCGGCGAACTCGGACGCATACGGGATGTGCGTATCGGTCCGGACAACAACATCTACATTCTGACCGACCGAAGGGACGGTGCCCTCTGGAAGGTGGAGCCCGGGAGCTGATGTTATCGGGTTTTCCGGATCCGGGGTGAACTGACCGTTGACATACAGCCGGTACGGATAATCGCCGGGGTCGGCAACAAAACCGCGAACCCAGTCGCCATCAACCCTGTACAACGGCGTTTCCCCGGGCAGTGAAAAATCCGAGCGGATAGGAATCCTTGTTTTCCCTTGCCCCGCCGCTGTTGCTTTTTCCAACGGGCTTTCGTACCTTTATATATAATAATCAATATAACTATATTTTTAATATCTATGATCGCGTCCATAAAAAAGCAATTGCTCACAAACTGGCATCCCATGAGATGGGTCGCGCTTGGAATTGGTGTGTTCCTGGCCGCAAATGCCTTTACGGCGGGCGAGCCCGCGCTGGGACTGCTTTCCCTCTTCTTCCTTTTCCAGGCGGTGACCAATACCGGGTGTATGGTGGGACAATGTGCCGGTGGAAGCTGTCAGACCGACGCCGCGGAAGCCCGGGAGAAATCCTGACGAAATCAGACGAAAAAACTGGTGCTCCGTGGACACATGCCAGCCATGTCCGATTTCCAGTCAGAATACCGTTTCACGATTACAAGTCCATCTAACAGAACATGAGCAACGACATACGTAACAAGAGTTTCTCCGAACTGATCAAAGGCGATACGCCGGTACTGGTGGATTTTTACGCCGACTGGTGTGCTCCGTGCCGGATGATGCCGCCCATCCTCAAGGAACTCAAGAGCCGCATGGGCGGGCAGGTCCACATCCTCAAGATCGACACGGAAAAAAATCCCGATGTGGCCATTCGGTATCAGGTGCGCGGCATCCCGACGCTCATCCTGTTCCGGCACGGCCATGTAATCTGGCAGCAATCCGGGGTGATGCAGGCGCCTCAGCTGGAGTCGATCATACGGCAGAAACTGGCCGAATACGATGCGATGACGGCTGACTGATTTTTCCAGGTATTCACGGTCGGCCACAACACATCGGGAACAGGCATCTTATCGCGAAGAAGATTGGAACCTTATCGCGAAGAAGATTGGAGGAAGCGGCCAGGGGGGCGGATGCCGTCGTGAACTTCACATCCACTTGCGGCCCTGTCGATTGACCCACAAAGCCAATAGCAGAATGGCTGCGCCCAGGGCCAGGCGTACAAGGTCGGCGTCGCGGTTCCAGATGAGCAGGTTTACCAGCAAACCGACCGGAATAACCGCGTTGTTCATCACCGCGAGGGTGCCGGCATCCACTTTGGTGGCACCGCTGTTCCACAGAAAAAGACCTACCGCCGAGGCGCCGAACCCCAGCCAGAGCAGCACGGCCCAGTGCGTACCGGTCTGGGGCATCAGGGACATATCCCCGAAGATGAGCCAGGCCGGAAGGATGATCACCAGTGCCCCGGCAAAGAAGTAGCCAAAAAAGCGGATCGGTGCAATATCGGTGGGATACCAGGCGATGAGGTTTTTGTAGCCCACCTGTCCGGCCGCAAACGAGGCATTGGCCACCTGAAGCAACAGGAATCCAACAACATAATCACCGGTAATGCCATCATACCGGATGACCCCGGCGCCGACCACAGCCAGAAGCGCAGCGATCAGCGCCACCGGTGAAAAACGCCTGTTGAGGGCGTCATCGAACAGGGTGACAAAAATCGGGGTCAGTATGGTGAACAACAGCACTTCTGGTGCACTGAGAAACAGGAATGAGCGGTACAGGCACAAATAGGTCACGCCGAACTGCAAGGCGCCAACGATAACCGTGCCGATGATCAGCTCATGCCGGACTCCCCGCCATTTTGTGATCGGAAGAAAAACCAGTCCGGCAAAAATAACACGGGAGAGCACGGCGAAGTCACTGTCCACCTGTCCGGCCAGGTACTCGTCGATCAGACTGAAAGAAAACGCCCATAGAACCGTGACAAAAACCAGGTATCGCATGATTCAGAGCCACCTTGGGGTTTTTTCGGCATACTCCTCATAGTCTTCTCCAAATTTTTCTATCATGCGGCGCTCTTCCGGGATAATTTGGAAGCGGGTCATGTAGACAAAAAAACCGGGCATGAGCATCAGTGAGAGCAGGTCGGAGAGGTAGATGGCCAGCGCAATCAGGACCATGGAGAGTGCCAGGTACATGGGGTTCCGGGTGTGTTTGTAGGGGCCTGAAGTAATCAACCGCTCGGTTTTATGAGGTTTGTGGGCATGGACGGTGGTTCCCTTGCGATAAAAGAGCCAGATACTCAAAAACCCTACAATCAGCGACGTTACGCTGAGAAATACGACGATGGCCAGTCGAAACGGAATATCCACATCAAACACCGGGAACCATGTATCTATTCCCCAGAACAGAAGCGCAAATACGGCAAATACGCCCACCGGCGGAATCTTCAGTTCCAGGAAATGCGGGGGTTTTTCAGCTGCTTCAGGGGTGTTTGTGTCAGAGTCAAAATCGCCGGTCATTCGGGTTGCTCCTTGGTCCATGAATTCTAAATTGCGGAATATACGGAAAGCGGAACCTTTTTTCCGAAATCACGGTATTTAAGGGCACTTGCAGCGATACTTCACCAAATAAGGACCATGAACCGAAGGTCACGAAGTGCTACGAACATGACAGCCTCCAGATGACACACAGGAGAATAATTACATCCTGTCATTTGAGATTCTTCTGACTATATGAATCGAAGGTCACGAAGCGCCCAGTGAAACGCGTAAGCGAACCGAAGGTCACGAAGTGCAATTAAATTGATATAAACCAATGAAAATAAAAGAAACACTTCGAAACACCGATTTCCCGGTCATAGCCATTCAACTGCTGATAATGGCCACGTTCGGACTTGCATCCCTTTCCAAATGGACCGGCGGCGGCATCCCTGAATCATTCGCCAATCAGTTCGGCGAGACGTGGCTGAGCGCATGGCCCGGCGGACTGTTTCTGCCGTTTTACACCATTGTCGTCACCGAATCCCTGGCTTTCCTGCTTGCGGCAGTGAGTTTCATCCGGGCCGAGTGGTTAAAAAACAGGGAGACCACGTGGCTGGCCGGCAGCCTTGTGCTCTCCCTTTTTATTTTTGTCATTCTTGGATACGGTTTGCGCCTGACGGGGCAATTCGGCGGTGCGGCCAACGCCTTCTTCTATTTCGGCACCACCCTTCTGGCCCTCTGGTACGTGGACCGGAACAAAAGCAACCGGGTCGGACACGACTGAGTGCCCATCAGCACAGGTTCAGAAAACAGACCGGCAACATGACGGTTGTCCGACCGTCCCGCCCTGCGTGTCCATCCATGTAACAAAACCTACAGGTCGGCAAATCTTGCCCGGTAATCATCGCGCAGGGAGATCAGTTCTCCACGCAGCATGCCATCGTCATCCAGATCACGGTATTCAAAACGCACCAGCTCTCCGGGGACATCCCTTGACACCCACCAGCGGTACTCCACATTCCGGTAGTCGGTCTCATCATCATCCACATAGACCTGTGCATCCTGTGCGGTAAACAGCAGCAGTTCGGTGTCGAAGCTCCCCGCACCAGTGGTGATGCGTTCCGAGCGCTCACGGTATTGATCCCATGCCTCGGTGTAAAAATAGCCGGTCTGGTATCCGATCTCCTCGATGGACTCATCGCCACGGTCTGCTTCTGCCACTTCCTCATCATCGAAAGTGAATTCATGATAACGCACTTCCCTCGTTTCCGGGTCGCGGACGTACATTTCCCGTGCCACAAAGTCGGTTGAAAGCCGCACTTCATACTCCACGGGCTCCGCTTCGTCCGCATCGAATTTCAGATACCACCATGTAGATCCGTCTTCGTTCCGTTTCAGCAACGCCCTCTCAGCAGTGAAAGAGGAGATATCATCACGATCTACTGCTTCGATACGCCATGTTGCGCCCTGGCCTTCCTCGAAATCCCCGGGAGTGAAACCGTATCCACCCATATAAAATGCCTGTGTATAGGCCAGCTGCCACATCATCACATCGGTGTATCCGGCAATCCGGGAGCCCAGCTCCTGTTCGATGGCCGCACCGACAGCATCATTGATGGTTGAGCGGACCGTCTGTTCAAAAACGGCACAGCCAGAGACGGTCAGGACAACAAGAATGGTGATAGCTGCCGTCCGTACTCTTTTTCCTTTATTGCTGTCATTCAGATACAATTTGTGCTTATAGTATCTCATAACTTATTGCCCCATATGATTGGTTATTTAGTGACACGTGATGCATACAAAATAACCCGTTTCCCATACATCAGAAAGCATGTTCTGAATTATGTACGGCAAGCATGTAATTCCGTGACAAGCAAATAATTGTTATTTTAATACGTTTTCATCCACACGTAAGCAAATATTATGAAGAAGGGAAAATACGCCGTCGTTTTCATACTCATCCTCGGTGCCGGAATCTGGTGGGGCTCCCGTTACTGGGGCCCGGCCGACACCGCCCTGCCGCCTTTGCATACCGTAGAGGTGGACCGCGGTGAAGTATCGCGGCGTGTCGTGGCGCACGGGACCCTGCAGCCCGTGCAGAAAGTGACCGTCGGAAGCCAGGTTTCGGGCATCATCGAGGATATCATGGTGGATTTCAACGCACTTGTAACCAGGGGACAGGTTATCGCACAAATCGATCCTTCCACTTTTGCGGCAGCCGTCAGCTCGGCCCGGGCAGAGCTGGAATCGGCCGAGGCCGGACTCGAACTCGCACGCATGAACTGGGAACGTGTCCAGGAGCTCCGGGCACGGCAGTTCATTGCCCCCTCCGAGGTAGACCAGGCCAGCGCCACACTGCATCAGGCCGAAGCCCAGGTGCGCGTGCGGCGCCATGCCCTTGAACGGGCCGAACGAGAACTGGACCGCTGCACCATCACCTCCCCAACCGACGGCATGGTCATCTCCCGCAACGTGGATGTCGGACAGACCGTGGCAGCCAGCCTCAGCGCGCCGATCCTTTTTGAGATCGCCACCGACCTGCGCGACATGCACATCTACGCCAGCGTCTCCGAAGCCGATATCGGCCAGGTTGCCGACGGACAGCAGGTCCTTTTCCGCGTGGATGCCTACCGCGACCGCGACTTCGAAGGGGAAGTGATCCAGGTCCGCAACGCCCCCATCATGGAAGACAACGTCGTGCATTACGAAACCATCATCGCCGTGGACAACAGCGAGATGCTGCTCAAACCCGGCATGACCACCGAAGTTTCCGTCATCACCGCCATAAAAGACGATGTGATGCGTGTGCGGAACACTGCACTGCGTGCACGGCTGCCGGATAATCTGATCCCTTCCGGGGTGGATGCGGACCGCGGCGGATCCGGCGGTTCCACCGGGGTGGATGCGGCTGGCGAAGGTGCAGCGGGTGCCGATGATGGTGCCGGCAGTGAGACCGGCGCCGCAACCGTTGAAGACGAAGGGCTGGACGGACGGGTATTCGCCCTGCGAAACAATCGCATTGAACCGGTATCTGTCCGGACAGGACTGAGCGACGGACTCCATACCGAAATCCTCCGGGGTGACATATCTGTCGGTGACACCCTGGTTGTAGGACTGTCGTTGCGTACCGGTACCGATAATGACAGCCGGAGCATCCTGCGAGGCCGGCAGGCTCAGTACTGACCGGTCAGTACTGTCCGGTTTTCTGGAATTGCTTGCCCCACTTTTCAGGAGTCAGATTCCTGCAGATGGAAAATCGTCCTCGTATCCGGATGCACACGTCCGTACCAGTAGAACATCAGGAAGATTTCAATAAAACCGGCACTCAGGAGCAGCAGCACGATACGGATCAGATAGGTCGTATCCATAAAAAAGGACAGAACAAACGCCGCTACCACCAACGCCCCGTTTGCCTGGTTCAGCCACGTATGCACAAAAGTGACCCTTCCAGATTGATACCAGGAAATCACCATCGCGGCCCCGGCGGTCACGGCCAGCAGCACAATCCAGATGACGTTCGGTTGCAGGTATCCGGGGAACAGAAAGAGGAAAAACCAGGCTGTGGCCAGGTAATATGCCAAATCGCCGAGTGAGTCGAGGTGCGATCCCAGGCGGCTTGTCTGGTTCCACAAACGGGCCAGTTTGCCATCCAGGAAATCGGTGAAACCCAGGAACAAATACCAGCCGATGAACCATGCCTTCTGCTCTAGATGGACCAGGAAAAACAGCAGGGGCACTCCCAAAAACCTGCCCAGCGAAAGTGCGTTCGGTATCGTCAGGATGTTTTGTGGTATCATGTATCGCGTCGGATTGCGGGATGCCACCTCCTTTCGGATTGCTGGAAACTGCCCCCCTTTCGGGTTGCTGCCTCATTGAGTAACGATGGCAGCCTTACCCTCCTTGCACAAGATAACTCTTTATGCATGTGTTGCATAATAATCCCGACGCTATGAAGATTATGCTTATTTCACGGAGCAACCGGCAGCAGGCCGGGAGCGATTTTTTGCCGGTTTTTTAGTATGTTGGCACGTGCCGGCATCGACCGGAGTCAGAAAAACACAACCATGGATACACCCGCCAACGTGGACAAGA
Organism: Balneolaceae bacterium; assembly: GCA_007693825.1. Classification (GTDB taxonomy): domain Bacteria; phylum Bacteroidota; class Rhodothermia; order Balneolales; family Natronogracilivirgulaceae; genus SKNL01. The sequence continues at coordinate 2,303 of RECX01000220.1, read as the reverse complement.
AAACCGATACGGACAAGCGGATCCTTCTGCAGATACAGGGGCTGAAACGCAGCTACCGCACCGAAACCGTGTCTGTGGATGCCCTGCGCGGCCTTGATCTGGAAATCAGCCGTGGGGAATTTGTGGCGATCATGGGTGCGAGCGGATCCGGCAAATCCACCCTGATGAACATCCTGGGATGCCTGGACCGTCCCACCGAGGGGGAGTTTCTACTGGCCGGACAACTTGTGAGCAGCATGTCGCGCGACCAGCTGGCAAAAGTGCGCAACCAGACCATCGGTTTCGTCTTCCAGAACTTCCATCTGCTTCCGCGGACAACCGCGCTCGAAAATGTGGAACTGCCGCTGCTCTATTCCCCTGACAAACCGGCCTGGAAGGAGCTTCACAACCGCGCAAAGGAAGCCCTTGCCATCGTCGGGCTGGCCGACCGGGCCACGCATACGCCCTCGGAGCTTTCCGGCGGACAACAGCAGCGGGTGGCCATTGCCCGGGCACTCGTAACGCGGCCGTCCATCCTGCTGGCTGACGAACCCACCGGCAACCTGGACAGCCGTACAGGGCTGGAGATCATCGGCCTGTTCCAGCAGCTGAACCGGGACGGACTCACCATCGTGATGGTTACCCATGAGCCCGACATTGCCCGGTTTGCCAGAAGGGTGATCGTGATGCGCGACGGCCTGATCCGAAGCGACCGTAACATCCCCCCAAGGGATGCGGCGGATGCCCTGGCCAACTGGCGGGATGAAGACGATGACCATGACGATCCCCTTGCGCTCATGCCCCCGGGCACCGCCTGACAGCACCTCAGAAGTTGTACTTCAACGATGCCAATACGACATTTCCCGCATTGGCAAAGGCGGAATCACCGCTGCTGATAAAGACCTGGGCCAGAACCCGCAGATCCAGATCCGTGATCACCGACCAGGTGGCCGACGGCGACAGATACACCGCCTGTTCGTCCGGATACCATATGGCTGCCAGACTGCCATCCACCAGCGGGTGGATCGGATAGGTTCCCTGGGCCGTGAACTGATATCTTGAAAAGGACGGATTGTCGGGGGTCAGCGGCTCGGCCAGCAGCGAAAACTCATCCATCCCCCCTTCCTTGTTGTACAGCGCTTCGGTTACCAGGAACAGGCTGTTCGGGAACATGTAATCTATGGAGGCCGATGCAATGAAATTGGTGGACCGGCTTCCCTCCGCCTCGTCGATATCGGCATAGAACATCACCTCTCCCTTGAATCCGGCGTCCCGGAGATTGCCGGCCCAACCGGTTCCGGCGGTCAGACGTTCGCGATAGTATCCTCCGATGACCTGGATGTCATAGCCCCTCATATTGAAGGAATACAACATGGCGGCCACGCTGTTTTCCAGGTCGCGGTCGGGGCTTACGGCCAGTTCCATCCGGGAGCTGAAGCCCAGGAACCGCTGGATGCGGATGGCGTCGCTGCCCGGCCGCTCGGGATAGTCGAAATCGTAAAACGAGTAGATATTGAAGATGTCGTTGGGGTTGGTGATCATGTTCACACCCCAGTTTACGCGCTGGCGTCCCAGCCGCACGTTCCAGTCGCCACGGTTCCACTCCATGTACAAACGGTCCGGAATATAATGCAGCAGCCACCGGTCGTGATCCGCGATCAGCCAGGACAGATTGACAAGCCCGTCGTCCACATCAATCGCCTCGGCATAACGCGGAAAGCCCGGAATCTCATCCGCCCAGTCATTGATGTCGCCGACAAGGTCGCCGGCAAACAGCCGCGTTCGCATCTGCCAGTGAAATGTGATATGGGTGGATGGGGTCCAGCGGACATTAAGCCGGTTTTGAAGCCGGTATTCCATCCAGCTGCCGTCTCCAATCGGTTCCGGAAGATCTGCCGATATGCGCAGCGGCATTCCCTGGACATACCCGCGCACATGGAGGTTTTCGCCCAGTTGGCCGCGGGCCGGTTCCGGCAAGAGTGTGCCAAAAAGCATCACCAAAAGCGGGATCAGCAGAAGAAGCAGTTTGTTCAGATTCATCACTCCTGTCCTTTTCCGTTTCCGTTGGCATTTGCGTTATCAAGCCGTTCGTCGTTTCCATTGCCATTCGTGAAATCACGCTGCTCGTCTGAGTCCACGGCCCCATCCACCATGGTGATTACCCGGCGGGCCCTGTCGATCACGCGCTGATCGTGGGTGGAGAAGACAAAAGTGACATCCTGCTCCTTGTTCATGCGGCTCATGATATCGAGCAGGTTCATGGCTGCATTGGAATCCAGGTTGGCGGTTGGCTCGTCGGCCAGGATGAATTTGGGCTCGGACGC
>RECX01000018.1 GCA_007693825.1 Balneolaceae bacterium | reverse complement strand
TATCCGTCAGATCACGGATCATCGATTCCACGTCGCGTCCGACATAGCCGACCTCGGTGTACTTGGAGGCCTCCACCTTTACAAAAGGCGCGCTCGCCAGTTTGGCCAGGCGGCGTGCGATCTCGGTTTTACCGACGCCGGTCGGGCCGATCAGGATGATGTTGTTCGGGACGATCTCGTCGCGGATGGATTCATCCGAGTTCAGGCGCCGCCAGCGGTTGCGAAGGGCAATGGCGACCGATTTTTTGGCATCACCCTGGCCGATGATATACGTGTCCAGGGCTTCGACGATCTGTCTCGGGGTGAGATTGGTCTCTTTCAAAAGGGGGGTTTTATCACTCAATGTCAAGCAGGGTTAGATTGTGATTTGTATAGATGCAGATATCCGCGGCAATGTGCAGTGACTGTTCCACCATTTCACGGGCCGTCAGGCCGGGTGCGTTCTGTTTCAGGGCCCGGGCGGCCGCAAGGGCGTAGGACCCTCCGCTGCCGATCGACAAAATGTGATCGTCGGGTTCAATGACATCGCCCTGACCGGATATCAGCAGGCCGCGTTCCTGGTTCATGACAACCAGCAGCGCCTCAAGCCGTCGCAGATAGCGGTCGCTGCGCCAATCCTTGGCCAGTTCCACCGCAGCGCGTTCAATGGTGCCGTTGTACTGGTTGAGCTTGTCCTCAAACCGCTCGAACAGGGTAAAGGCATCGGCCGTGGATCCGGCAAACCCGGCCAGCACCTGTTTGTTGTACAGATGCCGGACTTTCTGGACGTTGGCTTTCATCACCACTTTGTCCAGGGTGGCCTGACCGTCACCGCCAATGCAGGCCTTTCCATTGTGGATGATTCCCATTACGGTTGTTGCATCAAGCTTGAATGTCATATGCGGCTCAGTTTTCCTTTTTTTCTTGCTCTTCTTTTTCGATCCGGTGTTGCCTGGCGACTTCAACAGCCGACGGGAGATGGGATTGGTCCTCTATTTTCGTCTCCTTGTCGCCGGCGTCACTGTCACCGCTGCCTTTTTCCGGTTTCTGGTCTTTTACGCTGCTTTCGTGACCGCCGGGATCACTTTCGCCGGATTCCTGGTCCGGCTCTTCCCGGGATGATTTGTAGTATTTTGCTTTGGGATTGGGCTTTGAAGAAGCCGTTTTTTTGCGGGAATCCTCCTTGCCGTCAGATGCCGTTTCTTTGCTTTCTGTCTGTGACTGCGACTGTTTCTGGGACTGACTCCGTGTCCGTGACTGTCCCTGTGGCTGCTTTTGCGCCTGTTGTTTGGATGACTCCTGTTTGGATGACTCCTGTTTGGATGACTCCTGTTTGGATTCATCGCCTTTGCGGCTGTCATTGGCGGAACGGCTGTCGTCACGGTCCGGGCGTTGTGATCCTTTGCCACCGGATTTTTTGTCCGGCTGTGTACCCGGTCCCTTTTGGGCGCCGCTTTTGCCACGCTGCTGGGTGCCACGGGATCCACTCCGGCCGCCACGGCTGTCAGTGTCATCTGCCTTGCCTTTTCCAGTGCCGCGTTTCGAATCCTTTTTGAAATAATCCAGGCCCGGATCTTCACTCTTTTTCTGTGAGCCGTCAGGTCCGCGCAGATCGGCTTCGGTAATCGCTTTCTCAATCGGCTGGTCATTGAGAACCGCATCGGTGATGTCAATTTCGGAGTTGTGCAGCATGAACTTGAAATCGTTCATGGACATGGTAGCGTCGGCCATTATGTTGATGTTGAGCCGGTATCTGAACAGCCATTTGAGCCGCTGGCTGACCCATCCCCGCTGCACCATGGATTTGAGATAGGGATTCAGGTGCAGGTCAAGTGTGAAGTATCCCTTGTAGTTGTACTTGAACTTGGTGAGCCAGCTTTCGATATCCGCAGCCACCGTGTCCTGGGTAACAATGCTGCCCGTGCCGCCGCACATGGGACACACTTTCGATACCGATTTAACCACACTGGGACGGATCCGCTGACGTGTGATCTGAACCAGTCCGAAGTCGCTCATGGGCAGGACATTGGTTTTCGCACGGTCTTTCCGGAACTCACGCTTCAGTTCGTCAAAGACTTTCTTCCGGTTTGCATCCTCACGCAGGTCAATGAAATCGACCACGATGATCCCGCCAATATCGCGCAGACGAAGCTGCTTGGCGATCTCCCGCGCCGACTCAAGATTGGTTTTAAGCGAGTTTTCTTCCTGGTCACGCTTGGCGGCATAACGGCCGGAGTTCACATCCACCACATACATCGCCTCGGTCTGCTCGAAGATAAGGTAGCCGCCACTGGGCATTTTCACGCGCGGACTGAAAACCGAGTCCACATCCCGCGATATCTTCATGTAGTCAAAAATGTGCTCCGAACCCCTGTACAGCTCGATGTTGGGCACCATGTTGGGCGCCACGCGGGAGACATAGGATTTGATCGACCGGTGGACCTTGGCGTCATCGATCAGGATGCGGCTGTAGTCCTTGGCAAACAGATCGCGTACCAGGCTCTCGGTCATGTCCATATCCTGGTGCAGCAGGGCAGGCGGCTTGGCTTCTTTAAGCTTCTCCAGGATAGCCTGCCATTTGTCCAGCACATCCTTGAGGTCTTTATGAAGGGCTTCCTCGGACTGTCCCTCGGCCAGGGTCCTGACAATCACGCCGAATCCGTCTGGCAGCACCGATGAGATGCACGAGCGCAGACGCCGGCGCTCTTTATGGCTTCGTATCCGTTTGGATACGGCTACATACTCACCCATCGGTATAAGCACGAGAAAACGTCCGGCCACCGTGATATTGGTGGATACGCGTGGTCCCTTGGAGCCGATGGGCTCCTTGACAATCTGTACCAGCACTTTCTGCTTGGCGGCAAGCAGTGCACCTGCACGATTTTGTTCCTGGGTGACAGACCCGTTCCCGTTGTTTTTCTCCTTGCGGATTTCCTCGAGGGCCTTCTTGGGGATGGCATCCTCGCCGTTGAGCATGATCAGGTAATTCTCCAGGTGCTCACCGGTATCAGAGAAGTGAAGGAAAGCATCTTTCTGGGTACCCATGTCGATGAACGCAGCACGGATGCCCGCCATGACCTTGTGTACCTCAGCGAGATAGATATTACCAACAGTGCGTTGGTTTTCCGGGGATTCTATAAATAATTGGGCTAATTCACCATTTTCAATCAGGGCTACGCGGGTCTGGTT
>RECX01000058.1 GCA_007693825.1 Balneolaceae bacterium | reverse complement strand
TGGAGACCGGCATGGAACCGGCCCGCCGCGAAAAGCAGCTGCGTGACGAGGCCGTGGTGGTCCCCCGGAACAACCGGGTTGAAAAGATCGATATTGCAGCCAACGAAACGGTGGTGGTCGGGGACTTCGGCGACCGCAACATCCTGAACGTGGTCCCCTCCCCGGATGGATCCGTCATTGCCGTACAGGTCATGGGCGAAGGGATCTATGTCATCGACGCCGACGGCAGCAACCTGTGCGAGATCGGCCGTGCCGAACACCCGGTCTGGTCGCCTGACGGGCGCTATCTGATTGCCATGATCACCGAGGATGACGGACACCATATCACCGGGTCCGAGCTCTACGCCATTGACATCACCACGGCGCAGCGTTTCCACCTGACCGCGCATACCGACCTGATCGCCCTGCATCCCACGGTCTCCCCGGACGGACGCAAGGTGGCTTTCGGCGATCCCGACACCGGCCGCATCTACACCATGACCATCCGCTGACCTTGTTTTTGCGTTGACCATGACCTTTCGCTGCCACATATCCATCTATTATCAGGGACACCATACTGTGGCAGGCGCAAGACACACTCCATCCATACCGATTTACAATAACCGAATATTATTATGACGACTCTCTACCGTGGTTTCCGTTGGATGAAAACCGCAACCCTGTTCTCACTGATGGCTCTCATCCTGCTCATGACGGCCCCTTCCGGCAACACCCAGGTGACCGGTCTGGAAGACTGGAGTCTTTACATCGATCCCGGACACAGCCGCACCGAAAACTTGGGTCTTTACAAGTACTCCGAAGCCGAAAAAGTGCTCCGTGTCGGGCTTATCCTGCGTGAAATGCTGCAGGAGCAGACCGATATCGGCGAAGTTCACATGTCCCGCACCAATGACCAGCAGCTGGTCAGCCTGAGCGAGCGCACCACCCATGCCAACAATACCGGCTCCGACTTCTATTATTCGATCCACAGTGACGCCGGCTCACCCAGTGTCAACTCCACACTTATGCTGTTTGGCGGATGGCGATCCGGCGGCCAGTCCGTGGAAAAGACGCCGAAAGGAGGCAAGCGGTTCGGCGACATCATGCATGTGGTGCTCACCGATGCCATGCGCATTGGCAGCCGCGGAAGTAACGATACCGGCATGGCCTGGTACGACCGCACGTTTTACCAGGGGTTCCCGGATAACCATACCAACCAGTTTCCCTTTCTGCACGTCAACCGGACCACCACCATGGCCTCCCTCCTCAGCGAGGCCGGCTTCCACACCAACCCCACCCAGCAGATGCGCAACGTAAATTCGGAGTGGCGCCGACTTGAGGCGCAGGCGGCCTTATGGACCATTCTGGAATACCACGAGCTGGAACGTCCAGAAGTGGGCATCCTCACCGGGTTTCTCACCGACTCGCAGAGCGGGGAGCTTATCAACGGAGCCTGGGTCATCATTGACGGTGACACCCTCTACACCACCGACAGCTATGAATCGCTTTTCCACAAGTATTCCAATGACCCGGAGGAGATGCGCAACGGATTCTACTATCTCGATGGCATGGAGCCCGGGAGCTCGTTCGATGTCACCTTCGGCTCGCCAGATCATTTCGATTCAACCATTACGGTGACGCTCGAAACTCTGGACTTTACTTTTGTGGATGTGCAGCTGGAGTCGAGCATGTCGCCGCGGGTCGTCAGGGCTGAGGCATACACACCGGTGGACTTGCTCGTGCCGGGCGATGAGATCGAGATCGAGTTCAGCCGCATCCCCGATCCCGAAACCCTTGAGGGCGCCATTTTCTTCACCCCGGAAGTCGATTTCGAGTACAGCTGGAAGGATGAATTCACCCTTGTGATCACTACCGACTCGCTGGCTCATGAGACGGAGTACCTGCTGACCATCACCGACCAGGTGCTGGACAAGTTCAACGGCAATGCGCTGGATGGCGACGGCAACCGTCAGCCGGGCGGGAACTACGAGCTGGTGATTGTCACGGACGAGCCGGATACGGATCCGCCGGAACTGTTAGCGAAATACCCGACGATGGATGAGCCGACGACCACGCTGCGACCGGTCATCCGCCTGGTCTATGATGAGATGGTGGAAGTCGGGTCACTCAGCCGGGATGCCGTGCAGCTTTACGGCCCGATCGGCGGCAACGGTGTGGCGACGCAGAGCAGCGTCGTCCGCGGAACCGTCCAGCTTTCGACAATTGGCCGGCAGAGCATCATTCAGTTCTTCCCGGAAACCGACCTGGAAAACCAGGCCGTGTACCGGGTGGATGTCCAGTCGGGCCTGAAGGATCGCTTCGGGAACCCCACGGAGTCCTATTCCTTCACGTTTGAGACCGATGCGCCGGAGGTGCTGGCGCAACCCGTGATCGACAATTTCAACTCGGGCATATCGGGCTGGTGGGCGCCGCAGATGAGCGGCAGTACGGCCGGCATCATCACCGAGGCGACTGAGCGGGCACATGAGACGCGCATCGTGAACTTCGCCAGCGGCAGCACCGGATCGATGCGGCTGAGCTATGGCTGGCAGGAGGATGCGCCGCTTCACCTGATCCGCCTGTACCTGCCGCCGACCGCATCCCAGAACCGGCGATTCAACGACAGCTATGTCGTGCAGGCCCGGATTTTCGGAGACGGGTCCGGCAACCGCATCCGCTTCATGCTGCGCGACGGGGCGAATCAGCTTGAAGGCAGCGAGTGGTACACCATCGACTGGATCGGTTGGAAACTGGTGGAATGGGACCTGCAGAACGATCCGGTTGTCGGCTGGGTCAACGGCAACGGCGTGCTCACCGGCCAGCTCTATACCGACAGCTTTCAGATGACCTCGGGCACGGGTGCGTATGCTCCGACCGGCACCATCTATATTGACGACTACCAGATTGTGCAGTACGAGCGGGAGCCGACTTCCGCTGCCGATCCGGTTGCCGATCTGCCGCAGCAGTACCGTCTGGAGCAGAACTACCCCAACCCATTCAATCCCACCACGCTCATCGGCTACGAACTGCCGGTACGCAGCGAGGTGCGGCTGGAAGTGTTTGACATGCTGGGCCGCCGCGTGGCCGTCCTGGTCGACGGTATGGTGGACGCCGGCAGCCACCAGATCAGCTTTGATGCCGCACATCTCTCAAGCGGTGTGTATATTTATAAATTGCAGGCCGGCAGTCA
>RECX01000132.1 GCA_007693825.1 Balneolaceae bacterium | reverse complement strand
GGGGATAGTCAGTCATATGGGGATGCTCGGCCATCATCAGATCCGCCGCCCCGTTGCCCGCGATTTCCATCAGCGTTTCACCCGGGATGCCGAACGATTCAATGGTCTGCCGGTCCGCTTCACGGCTCTGTTCGCCGGTTGCCAGCAGAAGATCCTGATACCTTGTCGCAGTGTTCATCTTGGTCTGGGTTGGTCAGCGTAACTGTTTCAGAATAACTGTTTCAGCGCAACTGTTTCAGAATAACTATTTCAGTGAGACTGTTTCAGAGCAACTTTTTCAGCGCAACTGTCATGGTAACGGACAGGACCGGCTGATGCTGATACGCCGGCACCGATGCTGCCGCATCAAAGCCGCACAAATAAACAAAAAACCGGCACTTCCTAATACGCGCGGGCAAAAAGGACGGGATAGGGAGAATCCTTCCCGGTCACCATGCATTTCCCGGGTTGCTTTTCCGGCTTCAAAGGCAGACAACGGATGGTCGCCTTGGTATCGTTCTTGATCTGCTCCTCCGTTTCCGCGGTGCCGTCCCAGTGCGCGTACACAAATCCGCCTTCCGCATCCAGAATTTCCTTGAATTCATCGTAGCCGGATGCGTGACGCGTCTGCTTTCGGGTGCGGTCCCGCGCGGCGGCCAGCAGATCGGACTGGATCGTCTCCAGCAGATCCGGGATCAGTTTTTCAATACCGTCGCGACCGGTGATCTCCTTCTTCAGTGTGTCGCGCCGGGCCAGTTCCACATTGTTATTCTCCACATCGCGCGGACCCACGGCAATGCGCAGCGGGGTGCCCTCCACTTCGTGCTGGGCAAACTTCCATCCCGGCTTATACTGGTCGCGGTCATCAAAAACTGCGCGTATGCCTGCATTCCTGAGCGATTCCAGGATGGATGCGCCATACTCAAGCACACGCGCCTGCTCGTCGTCGTTGCGCCAGATGGGCACGATGGCCACCTGGGTCGGTGCCAGCCGCGGCGGCAGCACAAGGCCGTTATCGTCGGAATGCGTCATGACCAGTCCGCCGATGAGCCGGGTGGATACGCCCCAGCTCGTGGCCCAGACAAACTTCTCCCTGCCGTCCCGGTCCTGGAACCGCACATCAAACGCTTTGGCAAAATTCTGTCCCAGGAAATGAGAGGTGCCGGCCTGCAGCGCCTTGCCGTCCTGCATCATCGCCTCAATGCAGTAGGTGTCCAGCGCACCGGCGAAGCGCTCGGCCGGAGATTTGACACCGGTTTCCACCGGCATGGCCATGTAGTCCTCGGCAAAGGAGCGGTATACCTCCAGCATCAGGTGCGCCTCCTCACGCGCTTCGGCTTCGGTGGCATGGGCGGTGTGCCCCTCCTGCCACAGGAACTCCATGGTGCGCAGAAACAGGCGGGTGCGCATCTCCCAGCGCACCACATTGGCCCACTGGTTGATCAGGATGGGCAGATCGCGGTACGACTGGATCCAGTCACGGTACGTATCCCAGATAATGGTCTCGGATGTGGGACGCACGATCAGCTCTTCCTCAAGTTTGGAATCCGGGTCCACCGCCACACCATCCTCGGTGTTGATCAGGCGGCTGTGTGTGACCACGGCGCACTCCTTGGCAAAACCTTCGACATGCTGCGCTTCCCTGGAAAGAAAGGATTTCGGGATGAACAGCGGGAAATAGGCATTGCGGTGGCCCGTCTCTTTGAACATGGTGTCCAGCTGCCGCTGCATATTCTCCCAAAGGGCATATCCGTTGGGTTTGATCACCATGCAGCCCCTTACAGGAGAGTGAGAGGCAAGTTGTGCTTCACGCACGATATCCAGGTACCACTGGGAATAATCTTTCGCTCTTTCCGTTATTTTTTTTGCCATGAGAGTTTGTTGCTGAAATTAAGAACGTATCAGACAGAGTTGTTTGAAATGTGGTTTGAAGTCGATTAAGGATGCTTCGATTGAGGATGTGTGTGTGAAAATACGCGTTTCCTCTTCCAGTTTCATCTGTTTATAATTTTTCGATTCATATTGTCAGATAGAATGTCCATGACGATTATAGTCATGCTCCTGCGTGTCGGGTTGCCGTCATGGCCATTTCACCTGCTACCTTTGCGGCTTTCGGAAAAATCGAAATTTTGTTATCTTATAATCTTGCAGAAAATGAGGCGTGGTAGCTCAGTTGGTTAGAGCGTCGGATTCATAACCCGGAGGTCGGCGGTTCAATCCCGCCCCACGCTACAAGTCGTCTGCCAGGTGCACCGGACAACCTCCCTTCCCCGGCCGCAAACGACCAATGGACAAAAAAAAAGCACCCCATCCTATCATAGACGAGGTGCTTGTTTATCATCTACAGACGGCTATTACCCCATTTGCACTTTCAAGTTATTGTGGCCAAGGGTATCACGCAATCATTAAAAAAGCGTATAATTTATACGTAATTTTACGTAGTTTTACGCAGCGCCACACCCCTGATCTACGGCGTAACCTTTCTCAGCTTGATGATGCAACTATTTTTTTTTCAATGGCATAGCGCACCAGTCCGGCCGTGTTCCTGATGTCCAGCTTGCTCATGAGGTTGGCGCGATGGGTGTCGACCGTGCGGGGACTGATGAACAGTTTATCCGAAATCTCGGCACTGGTATTCCCTTCCGCGATCAGCTGCAGTATCTCACGCTCCCTCCGGGTAAGCTGTGCGTTTGCGGCTTTATCCTGCTCCCTGCCGGATTGCACCTGACGCACATAACACGTGTTCATGAATTTGGATACCGTTTTGCTGAACACTTTCTCACCCCTGGACACGGCACGGATGCACTCCAGCAACTCATTGCGGGCGCTGTCTTTCATCATGTAGCCGTTCGCCCCGGCGTTGATCACTTCATTCAGGTACTCCTCTCCAATGTGCATGGTGAGGATCAGGATACGGGCATGGGGGTCGAACTCCAGGATCTCCCGCGTCGTCTCTATTCCGTTGCGTTCAGGCATGGTAATATCCAGGATGCAGACGTCAGGCCGTTTTTCCTGATACAGGGCAATGGCCTCGTCGCCGCTCGAAGCTTCCCCAACCACCTCAATATCATCCGCCGAATCGATCATGCTGCGTATGCCATACCGCAACAGGTCATGGTCGTCGGCCACCAGGACGGTGATACGCTGATCTGTAGTGATTTTCTGTCTGCTCATCACGATTGCTCGAATCGCATGCTGATGAAATATGGGATATAAAGAAACACCTCGTTATTATCTTCAAGATAACAGAAATCCTGTCAAATTTTCTGCAACTGTTTCAAAAAACGGGCATTCCAAATAATTACAAAGAGTTTTCAGCGATTAATGTACAATATTTGTACTTTATCACTCTTTTTGCACAACGCTTGCTGCCATCTGCGACACCAGCTTGCCAACTCTTCCAATCAACATAACAAACATTTCGGCCAAATTCAGAAATGACATTAATCAGAACGCACACATGCGGAGAACTGACCCGGGAACAAACCGGTGAAACAGCAGTATTGAACGGCTGGGTCGGAACCCGGCGCGACCTGGGCGGGGTGATTTTCATTGACCTTCGCGACCGCTACGGTATCACCCAGGTCGTTTTTTCTCCCCAGGACGACAAACAGGCACACGAAATGGCCGACCAGCTCCGGCCCGAATACGTGATCGGCGTGCAGGGAGAAGTCAGGCAACGCGATCCCATAAACATCAATCCGAATGTCAAAACCGGCGATATCGAACTCCGTGTCAAAAAACTGGTCATCTACTCCCGTTCTGAAACCCCGCCATTCGAAATCCAGGACGACATCAGGACAAACGAGGACCTGCGCCTGAAATACCGGTTTCTGGACCTGCGACGCCCCGTGATGCAAAGAAACCTGATGCTGCGCTCGGCCATCTACCGCCACACCCGCGACTATTTCCACGAACAGCAGTTCGCCGAGATCGAAACCCCCTTCCTCATGCGCAGCACACCGGAAGGCGCCCGCGACTACCTGGTCCCCAGCCGCGTCAACCCCGGCAAATTCTACGCGCTCCCGCAAAGTCCCCAGACCTACAAGCAGATCCTCATGGTCTCGGGGATGGACCGCTACTTCCAGATCGTCAAATGCTTCCGCGATGAAGACCTGCGGGCCGACCGCCAGCCCGAATTCACCCAGATCGACGTGGAAATGTCCTTCGTGGACGAAGAACAGATCTACACGCTCATGGAAGGCCTGCTCCGGCGCATCCTCAAGGAAGTGGTCGGCGCCGAAGTCCCCGCACCTTTCCCCCGCATGACCTACCGGGATGCCATGACCACCTACGGCAGCGACAAACCGGACACCCGCTTCGGCATGAAATTCGTCGACTTCTCGGACATCGTCAAAGACTCCGAATTCCGCGTCTTCTCCAAAACCGTCGCCGACGGCGGCGCTGTGGTCGGATTCGTCGTCCCCGGCATGGGATCACTCGGACGCGGCGTCATGGACCGCCTCACCAAACGCACCCGCGACGAGATCGGCGCAGGCGGACTCATCTACATCAAAAACAACGAAGAAGAGATCTACTCCAGCGTCAGCAAGTTCGTCCCGGAGGAGATGACCCGCGCCATGGTCGACGCCAGCGGCTCGGAAAAAGGCGACCTCATCCTGCTCCTGGCCGGCCCCGCGGAAACCGTATACGGCCAGCTCGGCGACCTGCGCCTGCTCATGGCCCGCGAGTACGACCTCATCGACACCTCAACGTACAACCTGCTCTGGGTCACCGACTTCCCGCTCCTCGAATTCGACAGCGAAGACGGCCGCTACTACGCCATGCACCACCCCTTCACCTCACCGCGCCCCGAAGACGTCGGCCTGCTCAAAACCGATCCCGGCAAGGTCCGCGCCCGCGCCTACGACCTGGTCATGAACGGCAGCGAAATCGGCGGCGGCTCCATACGTATCCACGACACCGAACTGCAATCCACCATGTTCGAAGCCCTTGGCATCGGCAAGGAAGAGGCACAGCAGAAGTTCGGGTTCCTGCTGGATGCGTTCCGCTACGGCGCGCCACCCCACGGCGGTATCGCGCTCGGGCTCGACCGCATCGCCATGCTGCTCACCGACGCGAAAAGCCTGCGCGACGTCATCGCCTTCCCGAAAAACCAGCGGGCTGTCAGCCTTATGGACAATTGTCCGGATGCGGTGGACGAAGCACAGCTCAGGGAACTGCATATCCGCCTGGCCCCAAGACTCGGCACCGGCGACAAATGACCCGCTTCCGGGCATAAGTCTTACAGTTACTTCCGGTTCCCGCATCGGGGTTACGAATCCGGTTCCCGCATCGGGGTTACGAATCCGGTTCCCGCATTGGCGTTCCGCGTCCGGTCCCCGCATTGGTGTTCCGCGTCCGGTCAACGCTTCCGGGGTTTCTCCGGCCGGGCGCCTCTCCCGCTGATCATTCCTCTTTCAGGATGTCTTTGTAGGTCTGGCCGCCTTTGTACATGTAGTTGATCCCGTTGAACGCCGCCACGCGGTAGGCCTCGGAATAGGTGGGATAGTTGTGTACCGTATCCAGGAAATAACGCGCGCTTCCCCCGAAGTTGAGGACCGCCTGACCGATGTGGATAAGGTCACATGCCCCGGAGCCCACGATATGCACGCCAAGAAGCCGCAGCGATTCGGCCTCGAAGACCAGTTTCAGCATCCCCCGGGGAGTCCGTGCGATGTTGGCTTTGGTCAGGTGCCGGTAATACGCCCGCCCGACAGCCACATCGCCCATCTGGTTTTTCGCCTCTTCTTCCGTGAGACCCACACTGGCAATTTCCGGAATAGCGTATATGCCGTACGGAATAATGCTCTCCGTCTCCATCCTCGAAATGCCGAACATGTGGCAGGACGCATTCCGTCCCTGTGAAAAGGATACCGAAGCAAGACTCGGATGGCCGATCACATCCCCCGCAGCATATATGGATGGAACGTTGGTCTGATTGTTTGCATCCACCTGAATAAACCCTTTGCCATCGGTTTTGATCCCCAACTCTTCCAGCCCGAGACGTGCCGAATTCGGTTTGCGATTACCGAAATAGAGGACCAGCTCCGTTTCAATGACATGCATTTCCTCGGTGTCCTTGTCCTGGTACTTGACTTCGGTGCAGTTTCGCAGGGGGTTGGGGCCGACCTGGAGCACGCGGGTCCGGTTGAATATGTTGATGCGGGCTTCATCCAGCGCAGCACTGAACTCTTCTTTGATCTCCCTGTCGAGGAACACCATGTAATCTTCCTGGCCGTTCAGGACGGTGACCCGTGTTCCGAGTGCGGAAAACACCGTGGCGAATTCCATGGCCTGGACGTTGGTACCCACTATGACCAGCTGTTTTGGGATATAGTGGATATCCAGGATAGACCGGTTGTCCAGAACTGTAGCGTGATCGATCTCAAACGCATCCGGTTTCGTAGAAGTGGCGCCGGTGGAGATCAGGATGTGATCGGCCGTAAACCGTTTTTTTTCACCATCCTGGCTGCTCACTTCAACGGTATGCGCATCCAAAATCCGTCCAAATCCCAGGGCGGTATCCACTTCGTTCTTGATCAGGCTGTCCTTTATCTCACTGTTCTGGGTTGCCAGCACCCGGTCTTTGTACCGCAGCACATCACGCATCCGGAAGCGGTCATAGGGCTTTATTCCCTCATCGCCGAACTGGGATGTGTACCTGTGGATGCTGCTGGCGGTCTCTCTGAGAGCCTTGCTTGGCACCGTGCCGGTATTGATCCACGTGCCGCCCAGAAAACTTTCGTTGGCTTCAATGATCAAGGCTTTTTTGTCAAACTTGGCAGATTGCATGGCGCAGGAGAAGCCCGCCGGACCGCTGCCAAGGATGATGACATCATAATCTCTGCTCATGTTTCCATCCGTATTGATTCTACAGTTTTTAGCGACAACAAATGCTTCCGGCAAGATAGCATGAAATTCCCTTCATGGCAGAAATTATTTCCGGATGCATGCTGTTACATTAAAAGTGAACGACATTGATCGCTAACGAAACAAGCACATAAAAATAAAATCGACAGAGGTATAACATGGCTTTCAAACTTCCCGATCTTCCGTATGCTTACGATGCGCTGGAGCCGCACATCGATGCAAAAACCATGGAGATTCACCACACCAAGCACCATCAGACCTATATTGACAAGGCCAATGACGCCCTGAAGGGACATCCGATGGCCGAACGTCACGTCGAGGAGGTGCTCCGGAACATTGACAGCCTGAATGATGACATCCGTCAGGCCGTGATCAACAACGCCGGCGGACATGCCAACCACTCGCTCTTCTGGGAAGTGCTGAGCCCGGATGGCGGAGGCGAACCCAAAGAAGCCGTTGCAGAGGCCATAAACAAGTCATTTGGCTCATTTGACGCATTCAAGGAAAAATTTGCAAACGCAGCCGCCACCCGTTTCGGATCCGGCTGGGCCTGGCTGGTGGTAAACAAGAACGGCGACCTGGAAGTCATTTCCACAGCGAACCAGGACAGCCCGCTGATGAAGGGACTGGTACCCATTCTGGGACTGGATGTCTGGGAGCACGCCTACTATCTCAACTACCAGAACCGCCGCCCTGACTACGTCAAGGCATTCTGGAATGTCGTGAACTGGGACAAAGTAGAAGAAAACTTCAAAAACGCCCAGAGCTGAACTATCGCAAATGCGGCAACGGCCGCATCAAGATGACAGTCAGAGCCTGATGTGCGCCTCCGTTTGACGGAGCGCGCGCATGCAGGCCGAAATACCTCATTCAGACGGGGTGGCAAGGGTGACTTCCGCCCATTGTTCATACGGGTCGCCCATGCGCCTGAGCAGACGGTTGATCCGCTCGCGGTCTTCCTGGTCATCATCGGTGCGTGTCCGGCCGCTGGCTGTCTCACTTGTGATAAGTGGAGCGGTGCCTGGCATATCCATGTCAAGCAGACGTATCGGGTCTATCTCAAAGCCGACTCTGACAGTTTCTCCAGGTGTGATATCAGGGGCGAACTGGCTTGTGGATCTGGTCTGAAGTGGAATGGCAAAGGAGATCCTGCCCGTTCGCTCGTCATCATCCAGATGCAGCATGAGGTTCTGGGCGCTCAGTTGGGCTAAGGGAAAAGGAAAGGGCTGCATCGGGTCCCGGCGGCTTGTCCGTTGAACCAGCAGGGCGTTTTGACGGCTGCTGCGCTCCGCTGCCTCTTTTATGGAACGGTTCTCCGGAAAATTGCTCCAGTTCGGTTCATCAAGGTATCCCTGCTGTGCGCCCGGATAGTTGCCAAGCTGATAGTAGATGCCCGTCGGATACGTCACACCGAAGGAACGCTTCACGGAATTGCTGCCGTCAATATATAAGGTGAACCCGAACTCCCGGGCATGCTGGTATCTGCGGCTGCTCATGAAGTCCACCAGCACATAAAGATGGGTCTCGTCGTTGGAGACATAAAAAACAAGATCATCCAGAAAAATCCTTTCTGCCGTCCGGGACAGGGATTCCAGATGGAAGGTTTGTCCGGATGTTTCAGGCGTGTTGAACTGACTGGCCACTTTCGTTGTTGAAGAGCAGGAAAGAACCAGCAAAAATGGAGCGATAAGCAACGCTAACGTTCGAAAATATTTCATCTTACAAGTTTTTTTTGTACGTGCCGGATATGCATTTGCACCTGCCCGGCGTTGTACTGTGCACATAATCCAAATAGTAACTGTAAACTTCAACGTAAAAAGAGAACGGAATTATGCAATTCGGTTATGGAATCGGACCTGATACGTCCTGGATGAGAAAAGAACTTACGGATCTTGGGGTTAAGGAGCTGACTGCTCCGGATGAGGTGGACCATGTTTTCACCGACGCCAAGGGAACCATGCTCCTTGCGATCAACTCCGTATGTGGATGTGCCGCAGGTAACGCACGTCCGGGCCTTAAACTTGCCATGGGCCACTCCAAACAACCAGACAATGTGTATACGGTTTTTGCAGGGCAGGACAAGGACGCTACCACAAGGGCACGGGAGTATTTCAGCGATTTCCCGCCTTCATCGCCTGCTTTCGCCTTTTTTGTGGATGGTGAGATAAAGGCCATGATCCCCCGCCATCGTATTGAAGGCCGCACGGCACAGGAAGTATCGGACGACCTTGTGATGATTTTCGACACCTTCTGCAACGCGCAAACCGGGTAAATAGCCGTTTTTATAGCCGTTTTTGCCGCTGCAACCACTTCAGCAGCCCCGGTTATCGCTGTAGCCGTTGCCGCTCCCACTGCCAGTGCCACTGTTGCCACTGATGCCGTTGCTGCTGGTAGCTCTGCTGTCGCCGTTGATGCTATTGCCGTTGTATCTGTTGTTACTACAGCTACTGCTGCCGTTGCTGCTCCCACCAGGCAAGCACCTGCTTTTTTCCTTCACGCGGATCAATGACGGCGCCAAGCTGCATGAGCATGCGGTATAAACCGATATGCGCGCGAGTGACGTAGATGAAATGATGCGTGCCGCGCGGCTCCGGCTGCGAGGCGGCTTCCCGGACCAGATCACGGTATGCGTGACTGAAGCGTTCATCGCCGAAATCGAAGGCGTCCGTGTGGTACGGGGATATCACAAGGTCACCGAATGTCCTGCAGAGCTTGAAAAAAGACTCTTCATATCCGGGATCACGGGAATGCGCATCCAGCAGGCCAAGACGGGTGTAGAGATCCCGAAGCACGTCGCTATCACCGTCCAGATGAAGGGGAAGCAGGGAAACATAATCCCTGAAAAAGCCGGCCGGACAGACCTTGATGCAGCCGAAATCCAGTACGCCGAGCCGCCCGTCAACGGA
Source organism: Balneolaceae bacterium (assembly GCA_007693825.1). GTDB lineage: Bacteria > Bacteroidota > Rhodothermia > Balneolales > Natronogracilivirgulaceae > SKNL01. The sequence continues at coordinate 5,498 of RECX01000132.1, read as the reverse complement.
GAGCATGTAGTTGCCCGGGTGCGCATCGGCATGCAGCGTGCGGGTGTCGTTGATCTGGGCGTGGAAGAAATCCCACAAAAGCTGGCCGTAACGGTTCCGCTCTTCCTGTTGCGGATCGCGCGCCAGAAACTCGCCGATGTGCTCACCGGTCAGCCGGGTCATGGTCAGCACCGAGGAGCTGGAATATTCCGGCAGATATTCCGGAATCCAGAACCTGCTGTCGCCGTACCTTTCCCGGAATTGCGCAATCTGTTCCCCTTCGTGAAGATAATCGGTCTCTTCCATCATCTTGTCGTACACTTCCCCGAAATAGGCATCCGTCTGGTCGCTCTTGACCATCCCGCGGAATACCAGCTTGGCCATGCTCAGGTCCGAACCGATGCTTACCCGCACATTGGGGTACTGGATCTTGACCATGACAGCCCGCCCGTCCCGCAGCACCGCCTCGTGCACCTGTCCGATGGACGCGGCCGCCGATGCCTCCGAACGGAACTCCGCAAAAATGTCCTCCGGGTAGCTGCCCAGTTCATCCTTGATGATCTGCCGCACCAGGGCCCGGCTGATGGGCGGTACCCGGTACTGTGCCTGGGACATCACATCCACAAATTCCTCGGGGAGAAGTCCGTGATCCAGACTGAGCGTTTGGGCCAGTTTCAGCGCCGTGCCACGGAGTTTTGAAAACTCGTCGTAGAGATAGCGGGCGTTGCTGGTGTGCAGCTCGCTTCGATGCTTGTCACTGGCGCCGTTGCCGTTGAAGCGGTTCTTGAGATGGTGCAGCGCATAGTTGGTGCCGACCCGCAGCCCTGTCCGCGCGATGCGGGCGCTTCGTTCAAAACGGGATGATGGAAACTCGCTCATGGAAATTCACTTATGGAAATTCATTCATAATCCGGAAACCTCAGTACCTCAGAACCTGAGAACCTCAGAAATTTCAGTACCTCAGAAATTTCAATACCTCAGAACCTGAGAAACTCAGAACCTCAGAAACTTTCGGAATACGGAAACGGGCGTCCAGACGGAGACAAATCCGTTTTGCACCAGGTATTTTCCAAGGTCAAGCGTGTTGTCGATAACCCCGTTGTAGAGGATTTCATTCAGCAGGCTGACGGTTTTTTCCGCCAGCGCCATGACTTGCGGTTCGGAATCCGGATGCGTCAGCCAGTAGCCGGTCATGTGCAGGTATTCGCGGCTCCACCAGGTGTAGACCGGAGAGACAAGAAGCAGCTGGTGCGAAAGCGCAATACGACTGTCCGACTCGGTGAACTGGCGGAACAGCCGTGCCACCGAGTGTTCGAAACGGGTGGATGTGAAACGATCCAGGATGAACGGATGGTATGTGCTGCGGACAAAGGATTCCTGATCGCGCATCATGTCCATGCTGGTCAGGAAAAAGTTGAGCAGCTTTTCACCGGCCGTGTAGTCCTCAAAATCAGGGATCGCACCGGTCATGATCCGGTACTGGTCCACCATAAGACAGTAAGAAGCGTCGATCCACTCGTCGGTGCTCTGGAAATGGCTGCGGATCTCGTCCAGCGGTGTGCGGGTGATTTGGGACAGATCGGCAAGATCAAGGCGCGTGTAATCGCGCTGCCCGACACGGAACAGTTTTTCCGCCAGCCGGGCGGCTGATTCATCCATGCCGCTTTGGACTGCCGTGGCTGGATGCGTCCGGCCAGGTTCCGCTGCGTCCCGTTCCGTTGCGTCCCTTCCCGCAGCGTTCCGTTCCGTTGCGTTCCGTTCCGCTGCATCCCATCCCGCTGCATCCCGTCCCGCCCCGTTCCCAGGACCCGGGTTTTTTTCGATTGGTTGTGCCATTGCTTTGCTGTTGAGGGTGGATTGAATATGAGTTAGCTAAAGAGTGACTGAAATTTCGTTAAGGAATGAATGATAATTCAGCGGTTTGCTGTTGTTCTTCCATCTAACGAACGTACGGGACCGGTATTAGATTCCAGTGGACGATGGCCGTCCGCCAGGGTACGGTCGCGCAGGGCCGATATCGACCATGCCGCAAACAGGAACCATCGACGCAGATCACCACAGTGAAAACGGATAACAGAGCTGGCCAGGCGGCTGGCGGGAGAAAAAAACCGGACGGCATTTCCGGGCCGCCGCCGAAATCCGAAGGGGGACCGTCCCGGTACAAACGGGATGCCCTGTTTCTGGGACTCAGTGCCGTATTCCTGACGGCGCTGATCATGGGAAACATCATCGGCACCACCAAATTCATCCACCTCTTTTCGATGGATCTGCCTGCCTGGATGCTCCCGCTTGTGCCGGATATGGTGCGCGATGGCGGCCGCTACAGCATGATCATCCCGGTGGGACTTCTGGCTTTTCCGTTCACATTTTTCGCCACGGACCTTATTTCAGAGCTCTTCGGCCGTAAAAAAGCGCAGCTGCTGGTATGGATCGGTTTCGGGATGAACCTGTTCATGCTGGCTGTGATGACTGCGAATTTCTACCTGCCGGACGCTTCCGGTGTGAGTGGCGGCACCACGCTGTTCGATGGCGTCTATGGATTCATGGTGGGAAATACCATCGGCAGCATGATCGCCTACCTGGTGGCCCAGACCGTGGATGTGCAGCTGTTCCACTTCTGGAAACGATTCACAAAAGGCAGGCATCTCTGGCTGCGCAATAACGCATCCACCATGGTGAGCCAGCTGGTCGACTCCACGGCCATCCTTTCCATCCTCTACTTTGCCGGCAACCTGGGGGATAATGTGACCGGAATGGGCGCGCTGCTCATCCTGATCATCAATTCCTATATGTTCAAGTTTTTCTCCGCACTGCTCGATACCCCGATCTGCTATGCCGCTGTACACTATTTCAGAGACTATTATGAAGACCCCGAGGGATACCAGCTCCCCGAACGCCATCCGGCCCCGAAAAAACTCTGATCCCGCGTTGTATGAAAGCGTTGAAATCGGTATCGTTGGTGACGATATTTCGTTGTACCATGGACGGCAAAAACACAGATTCAAATTATTATGACGAACTCTTTCTGGCGGGAAGCGCTTGACCACATTCCCGGTCTTTTTTTGATTTTCAGGGTGGATGAAAAGCAGCATGCACATCTTATTTTTGCAAATTCGCACATAAGGAATGTCCTCGGCTACAAGCCGGAGGAATTCGTGCTTGCATCGGAATCAGAAGGATCCAGGGTTCAGGCAGAAGTGGAGGGACTGGTGGATCAGATTGCGGAGCAGAGCAAAAACGGCAACGGCGGGGAGAAGCCGGTCTGTCGATTTCATTCAAAACGGGCCGCGGTGCACGATTTTTATTTTGCATTCCGCATATTTACGGTCAAGTCGGCCCCCCATCCGTTTATTGCAGTTTCCATGGAGCCGGTTGAGGGGGGGGCGCCGGCAGCTGACACCGAAGATTCGGTGTCCGGCCAACGGCATATCGGTTTTGTTGCAGAATCGTCGCTGATGCAGGCGCTCATGCGCAAGGTGGATGCACTGGCCGACCAGCAAGTCCACCTGCTCTTTCGCGGGGAACGTGCTACCGGCAAGCGTACGCTTGCCAGGCAGGTGCTTCAGGCAGGAATACTTCATGGTGCCCGTGGCATGGAGTGGAATCTGGAGACCATGCCTGTATCAGAGCAGAATCGGGTGGTGGACCGTCTCTGTGGCAAGAACATACGTGCTGATTCCCTGCCGGATGACGATACACTCGTATTGCTGGTGATCGAAATCGGCATGCTTACGGCAGCCAACCAGGCGAAACTGCTTGGCTGGCTTCGTGACAGGCAGGACTCGGGAGCGGACACAAGGGTCCTGGCGACCACATCATTTTTGCTGGAAGAGCGGATGCAGCAAGGAGAATTTTCGGCGGATCTGTATTATTTCCTGAGTTTCGAGACCCTTCTCTTGCCTCCGCTTTCACAGCGCCGTGATGATTTGCGGATCCTTGCCGAGGGTTGGGTGCGCGCTGCAGCCACGGTTTTGCAACTGGGCGATATGCGCGTCCCCGATGCAACGATGGAGCAGCTCCTCGGTCATTCATGGACCGGAAACTTTCGCGAGTTCCAGGAGGTGATGCGGCGTTCGCTCCTCTCATCTCCGTCCGGATCCTTCCGGCTGATGCTGCAGGAGCCGGGACCGCCGCGGAGCGATGACCGCGGGGCTTCCTCAGAACAGGCCTTGAAACCGGCAGATTCGGATCAGGGAGCCCATCCCTCCGGGAAATTACCTGCGGGAGTCGGTATCGGTGAAGATCTTCTTTCAGGTGATGTGGTGCCATTTGACGAAATGAACCGCATGTACCTGCAAAAAGTCCTCCGGAAAACCGGAGATAAAATCTATGGAGAGGATGGGGCGGCCCGCCTGCTCGGGATGAAACCTACGACACTGCAAAGCAAGCTGAAAAAGCTTGGTGTCCGTTAATCCTTATTCCAGATACCCGCGGTTGCGATTTACGAAGACGGACGTGATGCGACCGGATTTTTTCCAAAATAAAGTTTGACAAGAATATCAGAAAGGGTGTATATTTGTTGTCTGCCGCGAAAAGCGAGCAGGATGTTCTTTGACCGGATGGAAAGACAAGAAAATCGCATAGCGAGCCCCTGGAAGAGGGCGCATGCCGGTGCAAGCCGGGATGTGTTTTCGGACAGGAAAAAAGCAAAATGACTGGCCGGGAGAGCTCAACGAGATAGAATAAGACGATGAAGATCGTTTTCATTTTACAACGGAGAGTTTGATCCTGGCTCAGGACGAACGCTGGCGGCGGGCCTAACACATGCAAGTCGCAGGGGATTCTCCGAGCTTGCTCGGAGATGAGACTGGCGCACGGGTGAGTAACACGTAAACAATCTGCCTGCAGGCGGGGGATAACCACGCGAAAGCGTGGCTAATACCGCATGATGCAGCGGGGCCGCATGGTCACAGTTGTTAAAGCCCTTCGGGGCGCCTGCAGATGAGTTTGCGCCGCATTAGTTAGTTGGTGGGGTAACGGCCTACCAAGACGATGATGCGTAGGGGTTCTGAGAGGATGATCCCCCACACTGGCACTGAGACACGGGCCAGACTCCTACGGGAGGCAGCAGTGAGGAATATTGCGCAATGGGCGAAAGCCTGACGCAGCCACGCCGCGTGCCGGAAGAAGGTTCTTTGAATCGTAAACGGCTTTTGTCGGGGAAGAATGGCCTGGATTCGTCCGGGTTTGACGGTACCCGTTGAATAAGCACCGGCTAACTCCGTGCCAGCAGCCGCGGTAATACGGAGGGTGCAAGCGTTGTCCGGAATCATTGGGTGTAAAGGGTGCGTAGGCGGAGTCTTAAGTCTGTGGTGAAATCTTACCGCTCAACGGTAAACGTGCCATGGAAACTGGGATTCTTGAGTGTGACAGAGGCAGGTGGAATTCGTAGTGTAGCGGTGAAATGCATAGATATTACGAAGAACACCAGTGGCGAAGGCGGCCTGCTGGGTCACAACTGACGCTGAGGCACGAGAGCGTGGGGAGCAAACAGGATTAGATACCCTGGTAGTCCACGC
>RECX01000020.1 GCA_007693825.1 Balneolaceae bacterium | reverse complement strand
CCCCGCTTGAAGACATCTTCCAGCTTGAAATGATTACGCATGGAAGGCACATTGGCGGTCACCGCACAATCCCCGAATGCGATCAGGGTTTTTGTACTCTTGCGGACCCGCTTCACCATTTCCACGTCCTCGTCCGTGCTGATGGCCCCTTCCAGCAGGGTCACATCCACGTTTTCCGGGAATTCTTTCGCATCCACGAGCGGACTGAACACGATGTCATAGATTTCAGCTACTTCAATAAGGCGCTCGTCCACATCCACCAGGGACATGTGGCAGCCGGAACAGCCGTCCAGCCAGAGCGTTGCAAGGGTCAGTTTCTTTTTCATTCGTGAGCCTCCCGCATTTTTGTCAAATAGGGCAGTAATTGTTTACGTTTTGACATTTCACCAACCGACTTTCCTCTTTCGATCAGGGCACCGGTGGGGCACACATGGACACATTTGCCGCACTGTGTGCACGTCTCCGATTCACCCCAGGGCCGATCCAGGTCGGTGATGATCCGTACGTCGATGCCCCGGTCCTTGATATCCAGGGTATGCGCACCTTCAATCTCGTCACACACCCTGACGCATCGCGTACATGCGATGCACCGGTTGTGATCCAGGACATAGCGCTCATGGGTGGCATCAACGTTGAGATGCGGGTACATATAGGGGTAGTGGACGTGGGACATTTCCACTTTCTGTGACATTGTCTGCAGTTCGCAGTAGCCGTTTGAGGCACATACGGAACAGACATGGTTGCGCTCCGAGAAATAGAGCTCAAGCAGGTTTTTCCGGTATTTTTTGATCCTGTCCGTGTTGGTGGATACGACCATGCCTTCTTCCACCGAGGTCATGCAGGACGGGAGCAACTTGGGCGATCCGGCAATTTCCACAATACACATGCGGCATCCGCCGTAGGGCGAAAGGCCTTTCAGATAACACAGGGTCGGAATTTTTATCCCATTTTCCCGGGCAACTTCCAGGATGGTCTGGTCTTCCCGGGCTCCGACCTGTCTTTCATCGATCGTGAGGGTTTTAATTTTTACGGATGAACTCATAATACTGCTTCCTCTTTATGTTCAATGGCACATACACCGGCCGGACACTTTTTATCGTTGATATGAGCCAGATACTCATCCCTGAAAAAGCGGATGGTACTGAGCACCGGATTCGCAGCCGTCTGGCCGAGTCCGCACAAACTGGTATTCCTGACCACATCGCAAAGCTCTTCAAGCAGCTCCATGTCATACATGGTTGCCTTGCCCTGTGAGATAAGGGTAAGCAGATTATGCATCTGGGCTGTTCCGACGCGGCACGGGGCGCATTTTCCGCAGGATTCCGACCGGCAGAAATCCATGAAGTATTTCGCAACATCGACCATGCAGGACGTCTCGTCCATGACGATCATGCCGCCGGACCCCATGATGGAGCCGACCTGTGCCAGCGATTCGTAATCCACTTTCATGTCCAGATATTCGTCCGGGATACAGCCGCCGGACGGCCCTCCGGTCTGAACCGCCTTGAATTTTTTGCCGCCCAGGATACCGCCCCCGATGTCGAAGACAATTTCCCGCAGCGTGATGCCCATCGGCACTTCGATAAGTCCGGTGTTGTTGATGCTGCCGGCCAGGGCAAATACCTTGGTGCCCTTGCTCCGCTCGGTTCCGATGCTTGCGTAGTAGTCGGCGCCCTTGCGGACGATCGGGCTGATGTTGGCGAACGTTTCCACGTTGTTGATCAATGTGGGATGTCCCCATATCCCGTATTGTGCCGGGTAGGGTGGACGCGGCCGCGGTGTGCCGCGCTTGCCTTCGATGGATGCGATCAGCGCCGTCTCTTCGCCACAGACAAAGGCGCCGGCTCCCAACCGTATTTCCACATCAAAGCTGAACGGGGTGCCGCATATGTTCTTGCCCAGGAAATTCTGGCGCTCGGCCTGCTTGATGGCTGACCTGAGCCGCTTGATGGCCAGCGGATATTCACCGCGGATATAGACATACCCGTGCGAGGCGCCTACAGCGTAACCGGCAATGGCCATGCCCTCGATAATACTGTGCGGATCGCTTTCCAGCATGCTTCGATCCATGAAGGCACCAGGGTCGCCCTCATCCGCATTACAGATGACAAATTTTTTGGCGCCGACCGCCTTCTGGACCGTACTCCATTTCAGTCCGACCGGATAGCCGCCACCGCCCCGGCCGCGCAAGCCGCTCTTCACCATCATGTCGATAACCTCAACGGGCTCCATGGTGGTCAGGCAGTTGTACAGGGCCTCGTATCCCTCCAGGGCCAGGTAATCGCCGATCACCTCCGGATCGGTCTTGCCGCAGTGCTCCAGGGCCAATTTGGTCTGACGCGCAAAAAACGGCATCTCCGCCGGAATTTGCAGCCTTTTCACCGGCTTTTTGTCAATATTTTTGACAATGTCAGGGGCATCATCCGGCTTTACTCCACCGTAAAGCGCCTGATCATTGTTGATGGTGACCAGGGGGCCGGAAGCGCACAGTCCCAGACAGCCCGTGCCGCTGACCCTGCAGACATCCTTTTTCTCCTGCTCCTTGACCTGCCTGGTCAGCTCTTGCTTTACTTTATCGCTTTGCAGGGAAACGCAGGCCGCAGCCGTACAGACATTGATGTTGTATTCAAAGCCTTCGCGCTTTTTCTGATGCGCTTCACCGATTTTTTTGAATTCTTCAGGTGTCATTTTGTATCATTCTCCCAATTCTGTCTACGACAATTTCCGGTGTAACTTGTCCGGCAATTTCCCCGTCCAGGACAATCGCCGGTGCTAATCCGCAGGAACCGATGCAGCGCGCGGTAAGCATGGACAAGTTGTTGTCTTCGGTTGTGTCACCGTCCTCAACGCCAAAATTTTTCTTGATGGCAGAAAGGATTGCAGGCACCCCTTTGATATAACATGCCGTTCCCGTGCAGAGCACCGCAGTGTGCTCACCCTGTGGTTTCAAGGTAAAGAAGTGATAAAAAGTCGCCACACCGTAGATTTTGCTTAGCGGCACCCGCAATGCCTCGGAGACGTACTGCAGATTATCGTCATCAAGGTATCCGTATGCCTCCTGCACGGTGTGCAGTGTTTCAATGAGGGCATACGTAGAGTGACCGTACCTGCGCATGGTGGCATCGACAAGCTTCCTGCGCTTGTCTTTACTCGCAGATTTATTCATGGAGTGTACCCCTGTG
>RECX01000226.1 GCA_007693825.1 Balneolaceae bacterium | reverse complement strand
ACGAAGATTTCTTTGACAATCTGTCCCTTATCGAGATGCCTGCTGACCGACGGCTCGTTTCGGGCAGCATCCAGGACAAAGTCCTTGTCGGCGGCGCGATCTGACGGCACTTCAATCTGTCCGCGCACCTTTCCATTGATCTGTACGGCGTAGGTCTTGCTGTCTGCCTGAAGCAGTTCTTCCCGGTACTCCGGCCAGGGCTCATAGGCGAGGGTACGGCCCGACCGGCGGATTGTCCCTTCGGTTTCCGTGTCAGCCGGGGATATTTCTTTGGTCAGCACCCCAAGCCTTTCCCAAAGCTCCTCGGCCAGATGCGGGGCAAACGGAGAAAGGATGAGCAGGAATGGTTTGAGCACCTCCACCGGACGCACGTCCCACTTCATTGCCTCGTTCGTGAAGATCATGAGCGCCGAGATGGCCGTGTTGAACCGGTGCCCCTCGATATCCTCTGTGACTTTCTTGATGGTCTCGTGCAGGATCTTCAGCTGCGCGCGGTCCGGCTCCACCAACGGCGAACCGTCACTGTTCACCGAACGCACAACGGCCTGGTTCACCTTGCCGGACTCCTCATCCATGAACAGGCGCCAGACTCGCTTGAGAAACCGGTACACCCCTTCCACACCCTGCATGCTCCAGGGTTTTACCTGCTCAAGCGGACCCATGAACATTTCGTAGAGCCGGAGCGCATCGGCGCCATATTTTTCAACCACATCATCCGGGTTGATCACATTGCCGCGTGACTTGGACATCTTGAATGAGCGCGCATCCACCACCGTATCGGTACCCTTCATCACGAAACGGTCACCGCGTTTTTCAACATCCTTTTCCTCCATTTTGACACGCTCGAATTCCTCGCTCATACCGCTGCGGTCGGCGGAAACATAATTACCCGCGGCGTCCCTGTATGCCGTGAATTCAAGCTCACCAAGGATCATGCCCTGGTTGACCAGTCGGTGAAAGGGTTCTTTTGTGGATACGACTCCAATGTCAAAGAGCACCTTGTGCCAGAACCGGGCGTAAAGCAGGTGAAGTACCGCGTGCTCCGCCCCGCCGACATACAAATCCACCGGCATCCAGTATTTCTCTTTTTCCGGATCCACCGGCCCCTGCTCGTAATCCGGACTGATATAACGCAGATAATACCAGCATGATCCGGCCCACTGCGGCATGGTGTTGGTCTCCCGGATGGCAGGCCTGCCTGTTTCCGGGTCCGTCGTATGCACCCATTCTTTGGCTTTGGCCAGGGGCGGCTCTCCCGTTTTGGTCGGCTGGAAATCGTCCATTTCGGGAAGCGTGATGGGCAGGTGATCTTCCGGAAGCGGTTTGGGCTTGCCGTCCACATGGATCACCGGAAAAGGCTCGCCCCAGTAACGCTGCCGTGAGAAAAGCCAGTCGCGCAGTTTGTACGTGACCGCATATTTGCCCAGTCCTTTCTGCTCAAGCCATTCGGTGATCACTTTCTTGGCCTCGGGAACCGGCAAATCATTTATGGAAACCTCTTCATTGGCAGAATTCACACAGATGCCTTCTTCCGAGTCGACATATGCCTCTTTGGTGACATCCCCTCCTTTGACCACTTCAACGATCGGCAGATCGTACTTGCGGGCAAACTCCCAGTCCCGCTCGTCGTGACCCGGCACCGCCATGATGGCGCCGGTGCCATAGGACATCATCACGTAATCAGCAATCCAGACAGGGATTTCCTCATTGTTGACGGGATTGATGGCATACGCACCGGTAAAGACCCCTGTTTTGTCCTTGTTGAGATCGGTCCGGTCCAGGTCGGTCTTTTTGGCAGCCGTTTCACGGTAGCCGGCCACGGCCTCTTTCTGCTCCGCCGCAGTAATGCGGTCCACCAGCGGATGTTCGGGTGCAAGCACCATGTAGGTGGCGCCGAAAAGGGTATCGGGACGGGTAGTGAACACTTCTATCGACTCACCGATGTCCGCCGCCCCCGCTTTCAACGGGAACACCACATTGGCGCCTTCCGATTTTCCGATCCAGTTGCGCTGCATTTCCTTGATGGATTCGGGCCAGTCAAGCTCTTCCAGGTCCTGCAGCAGCCGCTCGGCGTAGGCCGTGATTTTAAGCATCCACTGGCGCATCGGTTTTCGCTCTACGGGAAATCCACCCACCTCGCTCTTGCCGTCGATCACCTCCTCGTTAGCCAGGACCGTCCCGAGCTCGGGACACCAGTTCACCGCCACGCTTGCCTCGTAGGCCAACCCCTGCTGGTAAAGTTTGAGAAAGATCCACTGGGTCCAGCGGAAATAAGCCGGATCCGTTGTGTTGACCTCCCGGTCCCAGTCGTAGCTGAACCCGAGCGCCTGCAACTGTCGACGGAATCCGTCGATATTCTCATTTGTCGTTTCCCGCGGATGAGTACCGGTTTTGATGGCATACTGCTCCGCCGGGAGTCCGAACGCATCCCATCCGATCGGATGCAGCACATTATAGCCGATCATCCGCTTGTACCGGGCCAGGATGTCGGTGGCCGTGTACCCCTCGGGATGCCCCACATGCAGACCGGAGCTGCTCGGATAGGGAAACATGTCCAGGACATAGTACTTGGGACGTTCCCGGTCACTGTCATCGGTCCGGAAGGTCTTGTTTTCAAGCCAGTACTGCTGCCATTTCGGTTCAATCTCTGCGGGTCTGTATTCGTTCATATCAGATTATCTGTGGGATGTTCACTAGTGCCATTTGACGGTGGATGCGGCCCGGCACGGTGCTTTTGTCCCGCGGATCAAGGAAGAGCAAACCGGACGGACTGTTTTGAGATGGATGAAGATACAGCTTTTTTTCCGCTTATTGAAGCTGCCGAAGGCCCTTTCCCCTGCCTTTTGATCCCGTATTGCTTACTTTGAGATGTCGTTTTTTATTTTTCTGATGGATGACACGCCATTCCCACGGGAACAAACCAATAAACAATTATGAACCGAACGTGACAGTCTGCTTCTGACACACAGGAGGATGATTACACCTGTCATGTGAGATCATTCTGACCTTAGAACCGAAGGTCACGAAGTACCCACTGAAACGCGTAAGCGAACCGAAGGTCATGAAGTGCCCAGTGAAACGCGTAAGCGAACCGAAGGTCACGAAGTGCCCACTGAAACGCGTAAGCGAACCGAAGGTCACGAAGTGCCCAGTGAAACGCGTAAGCGAACCGAAGGTCACGAAGTGC
>RECX01000021.1 GCA_007693825.1 Balneolaceae bacterium | reverse complement strand
GCTCACCCGCTCCGCCCAAGGTGCTTTACCTCAACTTCCCCCACAATCCGACCGGTACAACGGTCGACCTGCCGTTCTTTGAGGAGATGGTGGCCTGGTGCCGGAAACAATCGGTGATTCTCATCCACGATTTTGCCTACAAGGATATCACTTTTGGCGGATACCGGGCCCCCAGCGTGCTTGAGGTCCCGGGTGCCAGGGAGATTGCCGTGGAATTCTTCACCATGAGCAAATCCTACAACATGGCAGGATGGCGATGCGGATTCTGCGCAGGCAATGCCCGGATCATCGCGCTTCTTTCACGCATCAAGGCCTTTTTCGACTACGGGATGTTCACCCCAATCCAGGTGGCCGCCATTGTCTCGCTGCAGCAGAACAGCAACGAAGTCAGAAAAGTGGCGGAAAAGTACGAAAGCAGGAGGGATGTGCTGCTGGAAGGACTTGCACGCGCCGGCTGGAACATCCCGCCCATGCGCGGTGCCATGTTCGTCTGGGCTCCAATCCCGGAGCCCTGGCGCGGGATGGGATCGTACCGTTTCGCCGAGTGGCTGCTTGACGAAGCCGAGGTGCTGGTGACGCCGGGAACCGGATTCGGCGAGGCAGGGGAAGGCCATGTGCGCATGAGCCTGGTCGAAAACACCCACCGCATCCGCCAGGCCGTGCGGCAAATCCACCGCGCCATGCGTAATTTTGCCCCTTGACGGTGTGGCTCACATTGCTTAAGTTATATAGAAATCTATATACGTCATCGCGCAGGCAGATGAAAACCGTTATCCATCCACACAAAAAATTACTATTATGCCTTTGTACGAATACCGATGCAAGGAATGCGGCGAAGTGGTTGAGTTCCGCTCATCCATGGCTGCCAAAGAGGAAATGGCCGCCACGCTGAAATGCGAATCATGCGGATCCGGCGACTTTACCCAGGTCTTCAGCGGCATCGCCCTCACCAACGATTCCAAGTCGGCCGGCCCGGCACCCCCACCGCCTTCAGGCGGATGCTGTCCCGGCGGGATGTGCAACCTTCAATAGATCCTATATGAAAAAAACGCTTCCTCTGATCCTGTTGCTGCTGCTGTTTGCCGGCAGTTGCAGCACCGTGCAACGCCTCGCGGGCTACGAAGAACCCGGCATCCGCTACACCGACGTGAGCATCGAGCGGATTTCACTCGAGGAGATCGACCTGAAATTCCACTTCGAGATCGACAACCCGAACCGGGTGGGCGTCACGCTGGAGGAATACGCCTACAATCTGCTGATCAATGACCACAACTTCCTCTCCGGCTCGCATCGCGAGCAGCTTGAAATCGCCTCCCGGGCGAGCGGATCGGTGGCGCTTCCGCTGACGCTCTCCTACCGCGACGTCTACGAGTCGGTTTCCTCGGTCGCCCGCGCCGACAGTTTCAGATACACCCTGAACACCGAAGTCGGGGTGGACATCCCGGTTTATGGCAAGAGGATGATCCCGGTTACGGTGGAAGGATCCCTGCCGCGTCTTCAGATGCCGCAAGTCGGTTTTACAGGCTTCGACGTCCATTCGCTCTCGTTTTCCGGGGTGGATATGACCCTGACCCTGAATGTCACCAATCCCAACCCCATGGGCATGAAGCTGTCCGATCTCAACCTGGCCGCATCCATCAGCGGATATGATCTGGCTGATCTGAGCGTCGGGGATATGGCAGTGGCGTCCGGGGAGAACCTCGCCGTGCCCGTTCGTTTTAGCATGGGACTGGGCGGGCTGGGCAGCACCCTGATCGACATGCTGCGCGGCAACCGTGAATTCAGCTACGAGATCCAGGGCGACGGCCTGGTCGAACTGGACCACCCGGCCTTCCGCGACATGAAACGCCTGCCGTTCCACCTGATCGGTGACTACCAGATCGGCAACTGACCTGACAACATTCCAAACCTGATATGTGGATTACACTTTTTCAAACCAGGCCATCCCGGTTTACGGCCATGAACGTTCCGATGCGGTCGGTCCCGGGCAAACTCGCGGCCCTTTTGGTTGTGGCCCTGTTGTTTTCTGGTGGATGCGGTTCCGGCAATGATGGACATCCGTCCGCCACACCCGACGCGGAGAGCCCCGCGGAAACCCGGCAGGAGGTCGCCGATGCCCCCTCGCAGGTCTTCTGGTCCCGGCTTCACGAACATTGCGGCGAGGCGTTTGAGGGACGGCTTGTCACCGCCGCACCGGGTTTTGATCTGCTGGACGGGAGCGAGCGCCTGATCGTGCATTTCCGGAGCTGTTCGGATTTCGAAACCCGCCTGCCGTTCCATATCGAAGAGGGTCCCGACGCCTGGGACCGATCGCGCACCTGGGTATTTTTCAATCATGGCGCCGACGGGCTTGAGCTGCGGCATGATCATCGCCACCAGGACGGATCCGAGGAAGAAAACACCTGGTACGGCGGCGATGCGATCGAGGGCGGGACGTACTGGCAACGCTTTGTCTATCCGCCGCGCACCGAAGAAATGGGTGTTTTCATGGGCTGGCGCGTGGAAATCCATCCGCATGAGCGCTTTACATACGGAACCATGCGCGATGACGAATGGACCTTCCGCGTCGATTTTGACCTGAGCCAGGCCGTCGAACCGCCTCCTCCCCCGTGGGGATTCTGATTTGCGGGAATAGTAAACGGCAACATCAGCCCCATTTCCCGGGGTTATCCGGGACTACTTGCAAAGCCGGATGCGGGTGCTGATTCCTGTTCCGATTCGTCAAGCCAGGGCCGGTTCTGAGGAGAAGATCGCATCCAGCCGGGCCCGCTCGGTACGGACCGCCTCGGCCAGTGACGCCAGGTTCTCATCACCATACGCACTGCCGGCAGCGATTTCCTCGCAGTAGTCCATGCTTTCGATCAGGTTGCTGCGCAGGGTACGGATGCGCTTCATGCCTTTGGGGTCATCAGGATCCGTAATGGTGATCTGCTGGGCGATGTAATCCACGTACATGGCCATCTCCTTGGCGAACATGTGCGGACGTTCTGCGGGCACCAGCGACGGGCCGCGTCCGTAGATATGATCCACCATTTCGCGCAGGGAGTAGGTGCGGTTAAACCAGGCCAGGTTGGGGCCCGGGCAGATGGCCTGCGGTCCGCGTCCCTCCCGGATCACTCCCAGTGCAATCAGCGCCCCGTTGCCGAGATGGTCGCACAGGCAGCTCTTTTCGAGCACTTCGCCACGGAGTT
>RECX01000158.1 GCA_007693825.1 Balneolaceae bacterium | reverse complement strand
TCGCGCGAACCGACATTGGATGTCATCACCAGCAGTACATTGCGGAAGTCGGCCTTGCGTCCGGTGTTGTCGGTGGCCGTGGCATAGTCCATGATCTGCAGCAGGATATTGAAAATATCCGGGTGCGCTTTCTCAATCTCATCCAGCAATAGCACCGAATTGGGCTGCCGGCGGATGGCATCGGTCAGCAGGCCGCCCTGTTCAAACCCGACATATCCGGCCGGCGCTCCGATGAGCCGCGACACGGTATGCTTCTCCATGTATTCGCTCATGTCGAACCGGATCAGGGGAATGCCGAGCTGTTCGGCCGTCTGTCGGCAAAGCTCGGTCTTTCCCACACCTGTGGGACCGGAAAAGAGAAACGATCCGACCGGCTTGTTTTCGTTTCCGAGTCCGGCCCGGCTTCGCTTGACGGCAGCCACCAGCGCTTTGACCGCCGGTTCCTGTCCGTAAACGTTGCGGTTCAGCTCCTCTTCCAGGTCGCGCAAACCCTCTTTTTCAGCACCCGCCAGCTGATGTACGGGGACACGCGCCATCTTGGACACGAGCATTTCAATATCGCGTGTTCCGACCTGCTTGCGGTTCGATGACCGCAGGGAGACCTGCGAACATGCTTCGTCGATCACGTCGATCGCCTTGTCGGGCAGCCGGCGATCGGTCAGAAATTTGGCTGACAGACGGGCCGCGGATTCGAGGGCCGCATTGGTGATTTTCAATCCATGATACTCTTCATATACCCCTTTCAGGCCCTTCAGGATTTCGACAGTTGTCGCCACATCAGGCTCGTCAATCTCAATTTTCTGGAATCGGCGCGACAGCGCCCGGTCTTTTTCAAACAGGTTCTTGTACTCTTCAAAGGTAGTGGCCCCGATGCACCGGATCTTGCCGTCGGCCAGCAGCGGCTTGAGCATGTTGGACGCATCCAGCGTACTGGATCCCGCCGCTCCCGCACCGATGATCGTGTGGATCTCATCAATGAAAAGGATCACATTTTTGCGTTGCTGAAGCGCCTTGAGCACCCCTTTCAGCCGCGCCTCGAAATCACCGCGGAACTTGGTTCCGGCAAGCAGCGCCCCGAGATCCAATGCATAGATCCGGAAATCATGGATGCGTTCCGGCACCTCACCGGCAACGATCTTCTGGGCCAGTCCCTGGGTGATGGCGGTCTTGCCCACACCGGGATCACCGACAAAAATGGGATTGTTCTTCTGGCGGCGGCACAGGATCTCAATGCTCCGTCCGATTTCCATATCACGCCCGATAACCTTGTCAAAGTGTCCCTCACGGGCTTTGGCTGTCCATTCCTCGGTATAGAGCTCAAGCAGGTCGGTCTTTTTCCGACGGGTGCCGGGACCGCTCCCTGGTGCTGTTCCCGGCCGGGCCTCCCGTGCAGGATCCCCTTCGCTTCTGTCCGGGCGGGAGTGATACCGCCTTTTTCCGCTGCCCGGCTCGTCGGGAATCCCGAAGATATCATCCCTGTCTTCGCCATCCGGATCGCCATCGCCATCCGGATATCCATCACCATCCGGATCCACAAAACCATCTTCCTCTTCGTGGTCATGTCCGCCATGCTCCTCCTGCTCCCCGAACGGATCCTCATTCTCTGCGGAATCCGGATCGAATCCGTCGTCCCATTCCGGGTCGTGGAAATCATCGGCATCACTGCCCGGATCCGCGCCGCCATCCCCTTCGTCATCTTCAGGCTGCTCGAAACCGGGTTTGGCGATGCGATGTGCCACATAATTGAGCACATCCAGGCGGGATACATCCTGCTTTTCCAGGAAGTAGATGGCGTGACTCTCTTCCTCGGCGAACATGGAGACCAGCAGGTCGCCTACATCGACCTTTTCCTGTTCGGCCGACTGGCTGTGGATGAGGGTGCGCTGGACGGTCCGGCGGAATCCGAGGGTATGAAGGGGTTCCGCGGCTTTGTCCCGACGGACAGGGATATGGCTGTAAAAGTCTTCCAGGTCGTTGTCCAGCATCTCGATATCCGTTCCGCATCTGTGCAGTATCCTGGCCCCGGTTTCGTCCTTTACAATGGCATGCAGCAGATGCTCGAGCGTGACCATCTCATGCCCGAGATGGGAAGCAATCATGAAGCTATTCCGGAGAACCCGGTCCAGTGCCTTGGTAATCATGAGATATGTGGTTCTTTCGCGATGAGGTTATGCCTTCTCGATGGTGCATCGAAGCGGGAAGCCTGCCTTTTTGCTGCTTTGTGTCACCATGTCGACTTTGGTTTCGGCGATGTCGCGCGTAAACACTCCGCAGATGCCGGAACCCTTGTGGTGAACGTCAGCCGTGATAGTAACGGCTTCGGGGACGGACTTGCCAAAAATACCGGTCAGCACGCTTACAACAAAGTCAAAGGTGGTGTAATCATCATTGAGCAGGATCACCTTGTACAGGGAAGGTTCGCCTGTTTTGCTTTTTTTTCTGGTTCGGGTGGCCGATTGTTTCTGGGATGCTACTTCGGACATGGTATGCTGTAGGTTTGTTTCTTATATTCCGACAAATCCTCAAACGCCTGAGTGTCCTGTAAAATTATCGTTTAGGTTTACACGTTGCAATAGTGAAACCTTTTTCAGGAAGAGGCATTTTCATTTACCGGGTCGGATTTGAATTTCTTTGTCTGATTACAGTCTTCCCGGTCGGCAATGAGATCCATCCACAAGGAAGGGGGCAAGCAGCAGTTAGCATAAAAGTTCAAGTAACATAAGGATCAGTTTGTATGAGTGAATCGGAAAAGCCGGCAAAAATTTTCAATCTGGACCTTGAGATTGATGGTTCGGTCAGGAATAAACTCTTTCGCGTTGCCCGCAGGCCTTTGGAGCGGCTTTTGTCTTTCAATGGCCTGAACAGCCTCTACAATGAGGCGCTGCACTATAAGACCGAACAGGCTTTTTATGACAAGCTGCTGGACAGGATGAATGTAAACTACCATATCTCGGAAAGGGATATGGACCGCATCCCGAAAGAGGGCCGCGTAATCGTGGTAGCCAATCATCCTTTTGGCGGTCTGGAAGGGATTATCCTCGCGTCCGTACTCCGTTCCGTCAGGGATGATTCCAAAATCCTGGCCAACTATTTACTGGAGCGCATTCCTGAACTCAGGGATGTCTTCTTTTTTGTGGATCCGTTCGGAGGCAGCAGTTCGGCGCGCGCCAATCTGGCATCCATGAAAAAGTCGATGCAGTGGCTGCGGGATGAACATATGCTGGGTATTTTTCCTGCCGGGACAGTTGCACACTTCTCCATCAGCAAGCGTAAAGTGATGGAGTCGGAATGGGCCGAATCGGTCGCAACACTGATCCGCAAAACAGAGTCCCCCGTGCTGCCGGTCTATTTTGACGGCTTCAACGGGCCCATGTTCCAGATGATGGGACTTATCCACCCGCGCCTGCGCACAGCCATGCTGCCCAACGAGCTGCTCAATAAAAAGGACCGCGATATCGACATCTGCATTGGCAAGGTGATTGGCTTCAACAAGCTGAAATCGTTCGAAAGCGACAAGGAGTTGATCAGCTATCTGCGGCAGCGTACGTTCATGCTGCAAAACCGCAGCGGTGAGGAAGATGCATCCCCGGATACCTCCATCTCCATCAGCATCACCGGTGAAACCGTGGAACCCATAGTGGATCCGGTTCCGCCCGATGAAGTGGCAAAGGAGATCGCGGAACTGCCTCCCACCCAGAAACTTTTAGAGAGTAACGAGTTTGAGGTGTATCACGCTGTGAAAAAACAGGCACCCAAACTGCTTCATGAAATCGGCAGGCTTCGGGAAGTGACCTTCCGGGGCACGCATGAAGGAACCGGCAAGTCGATCGATCTCGATGCGTTTGACGAGTATTATGTGCACCTGTTCATCTGGAACCGGGAAAAGAAGGAACTGGTGGGTGCTTACCGGATCGGCCGGACCGACAACATCATCAAAAGACACGGGAAGAAGGGGCTGTACACTACCACGCTCTTCAATATCAGAAGTTCCCTGTTTGACCGGGTCAGCCCGGCGCTGGAGATGGGCCGTTCCTTTGTACGTCCCGAATACCAGCGCAGTTTCGCCCCGCTCCTGATGCTCTGGAAAGGCATTGGTCATTATGTGGTCAAGTATCCGAAGTACAAGGTGCTGTTCGGACCGGTAAGCATCAGCAGCGAGTACCACTCCATGTCCCGTCATCTGATGGTCAGTTTCCTCAAGTTGCACAACTATTTGCCGGAAATGGCCCGTATGGTGAAACCCAAGACTCCCTATCGTGGACGCCGGGTAAAGGGAATGGACCCGAAAAACCGTACGATGATCCGTAGCCTGGAAGATGTCTCCGAACTCATCTCCGAATTTGAAAGTGATAACAAAGGTGTTCCGATCCTGCTGAAGCAATATCTGAAACTGGGTGGCAAACTGGTGGGCTTCAATGTGGACCCGGACTTCAGCGATGTTCTGGACGGGCTGATCCTGGTGGACCTGACAAAAACCGATCCCAACATCCTCAGGCGTTATATGGGTGACGAGGGACTGGCCTCATTCAAGGATTACCACGGTTCGGGGAAAAAGGAAAAGGAGCTGACGGTCTGACGCCCGGTGCCTGCCGGCTGAAAAGCGGGATATTCTGCCGGCTGTTTTGTCTGCTCTGGCGAGTTTCTTTCTGGATGTCCTTCCTGCACTTGCACCTTTTTTTGTCATTTCTGTCCCCTCAAGTCCCAAGTTCCGGCGGTTCGTCCAGCTCCTCCATGAACCGTAATGAAGGCGCCTGCGGATCGCCATAAAACTCAAAATGCAGATGGCTGTCTTTTCGCGGCAATTCGATTTGGAACAGGCCCTCCACTCCGTCGATGAAATCATTGAAAGCAGCACTTGTGCGTGAAAAAGTGACGGATCCATCCAGGATGGTTGCGCGTTCCCCGGGCGGCACGGCCACAATGGCCTGTATCCTGGTATCGAACGGTTCGGTCGATATCCTGGTGTCCCTGATACGAAGGGTGTCATTTCTGTTGACCCAATTAGCCCTGATGGAATGAACAGGCAGCTCATTTTCCGGCAGCCCGAACATACCCAGCATCATCCCGTATTGCTGGATGAGTTCGCTTGAGGGATACCATCGTACGCCGCCCAGATAGACGGAATTCTCACCGGGAAGCGTGAGAGGGTGCCGGTCCCTCATTTCATGATCGAAAGAGATGTCGCTGGTCACGGAGAGCGTGTCCATGGCAAAGCCACCCAGCTTGCCGGGCAGGGGCAACCGTGCCAGCTCAGGTGTAGCAGCACGCAGCATGTATTTCAGGTTCCACGAATCGGGTTCTGCAGGCCAGCCTTCCGTACTGAAGCTGATGTCGCCCGATGTTCTGAAAGAGAGTCCGGGTGCTGATATGCGAAGTGAACTCAGTGTGGCTGTCTTTCGGTCTGAGCGATACTGGATCTGCATTGCCGCCTGCTCCATGAAATCGGGGAAACGGTATCCGGAAAAAATCGGCAGTGCCATCAGCTGTTCCGGTATTTCCTCATGAAAGGTGATCTCATCCAGGCTCATGCTTATGCGGTGGTTATGTTTGGGTGGCTCCTGGCTTGCGGCAATCTGCAGCAGTTCATCCATGTGGCCATTATACAGCAGATAGGCCCTGCGCACCATCACGCTTTCACCAAACAGCCATTGGAAGGGATCGTTATCCCGCAAAGATGCTCCGGTAGATCCTTCAGAAGCGTCATGGATAACAAGTTCTTCCATCCGTATCCGGAAGGAGCGGATCTGTGGCAACGGGTCACGGGAGCCTTTTCGAAGGATGCGCCAGAGATCGGCATGGGTCAGCGATCCGGTGATTTGTTCGATTTCAACCACATTGTCCTGCTGCCTGAAAACAAGGTCCCTGATGGTCAGTGATCCGAAAGCGGGATTAACGGAAATCCTGTCATACGTGTACTCCGTCTGCGCATGGTAACTGGCGATCCGGTCAAACTGTTGCGTGACAACAGAGGCCAGATAGCGTCCGGCAGCCCAGTTCAGCAGGAACAAAAGCCCGGCAAGCAGAAGAGCAGATAAGATCAGCCTGGTTCTCATATCAAACTGATTCGGTCCGTGAAGTTGTATTGTTTAAGCAGGTGGACGCATCGCGCCAGATTTGTCTGGCTGCCGATGTGACGCCGGCGTTGTTTTTTCCGAAAAGAGCAGTCAATCAGGATTGAACGCGACCCGCGATGTCATCGCTTTTTACCTGATATTCTTCACTTTTTACCATATCCCGCAGGGTGAACATGTTTTCCTGTAGCTCCTGCTCCCCGATTATCACCGCAAACCGTGCCTGCTGGCGGTTGGCGTCCTTCATCTGTGCCTTCAGCGAGCGGCCGGCATAATCCATAGTACAAACGAGTCCGCTATTTCGCAACTCCGGCATTTTTTCGAGCGCCCAGCGGGCGGCCTCTTCTCCACGTGTGACAAAATAGATATCCGGACCGGTTGGATGCGCCAGGGTAATGCCCAGCGCCTCGCTGGCGATCATGAGCCGCTCGATGCCGCATGCGAATCCAACGGCCGGCGTAGGCGGACCGCCAACCTCCTCGATGAGCAGGTCATACCTGCCCCCGCCGCCAAGGGCATCCTGTGAGCCAAGATCCGGGCTTACCAGCTCGAAAGCGGTTTCGGTGTAGTAGTCGAGTCCCCTCACAAGGAAGGGATCTGTTTCATACGGGATATCCAGCCGGTCCAGCAGTTGCTTAACCGTATCAAAATGCTCCCGTGATTTTTCGCTGAGATAGTCGGTGATTCTGGGTGCATCCGCCTTGAGCGGCTGATCCTGGTCCTCCTTGGAGTCGAGGATGCGCATGGGATTGGTATCAAGGCGGTTGCGTGAAATCTCGCTGAGCTTGTCCGCCAGCGGCCTGAAATAGTCGTGGAGGGCTTTGCGATAGGCATCCCGTGAAGCGGGATCTCCAACGGAATTGAGTTTCAGCGTAGTATTTTTGATGCCGATTTGCCGGTAAATGGCGGTCATGAAAGCGATGATCTCCACATCGGCTATGGCGCTGGAGGAACCGATCAACTCCGCACCGAACTGGTGGAACTGGCGTTGACGGCCTTTTTGGGGCCGCTCAGCGCGGAAAAACGGGCCGATATAGTAGAGCCGCTGGGTACCTCCCCGCTGGGCAAGATGGTTCTGCACATAGGCCCGGGCCACAGGCGCGGTCCCTTCCGGCCTGAGTACATAATGGTCCTCACCACGGTCAAAGGTGAACATTTCCTTGCTCACGATATCCGTGAGCTGGCCCACACCACGTGCAATCAGTTCGGTCTGCTCCATGACAGGCGTGCGGATCTCCTGAAAATGGTACCGCCGGGCCGTTTCGTGGATCAGTGACTCCAGTGCCTGCCACTGTTCAATGTCACCGGGCAGCAGATCGGTCATTCCGTGGTGGGTGGTAAATGTGGTCTTGCTCATTCGTGATGTTTCGGGGATACGTATTTACGGTGCGACAATATCTGTAACAATTAATGCGATAATAACTGCACATTTCCTGTGACAATTCCTCTGTTTCTGTTTGCACAGGATGCGGACCGCTCAAAGATAAGGGAATCGCGGCAAAATTACTTTACCCGGCCGGATATCTGGCTGCCGCTCCTGTTGTCGGCTTATTGCCGGGCTGAAACCGGCTCTCACATCACATGCTGCCGGTAAACGACGGGGATCAGTCGCGCTTGCGCCGGATGAGTGATGCGGCAGACTGCCGGATGAAATTCTGGAGGTCCTCCGAAAGGTCAAGGACAAAGATGCCGACGGTGACGATTGCAACACCCACAGCGGCTCGGAAGATCAGATCGATACCCCAAACGGGGAATTCCGGTATACCCCAGGCAACCAGAAGGGCGGTAATCAGAACGGCAATACCGGTAAGGTTCTTTTTGCTGAAGGGGTGGATGCCCAACCGGACCTGTACATAGATAACGTAAACAACATTGTGGACCAGCACGGAAAGGGCAGTGGCCATGGCCGCACCGGTGATGCCGAATATCGGGATGAAGATGAGGTTGGTGGCAATGGTGAGAACCACCAGCAGCAGCGTGGCATAGAGGTCAAAACGGTACCAGCTGGATGTACGGATGATGGCGGCATTGAGTCCGGCCGTCATGTCGATCATTTTGGCCAGCCCGATGAAAAGGAATACATAGGCGCCGGCATGGTATTCCGCCGGAAGGAACTGGTAGACGTGATCCAGATTTACTCCGATAATGATAAAGATGACGCCACCTACGAGCATCTGGTTAATGGAGCTTTTTGTGTATATCTCCGAGATGGTATTCAGATCCTTTTTGTACTGCGCCTCGGCAATCAGCGGCTGGGAGATCTTTATCAGCGCCTTGGAAGGGATCTTGATCATGGTGGCCAGGTAGAGGCTTACGGCATATACGGCTGTTTCAGCAAGGTTGGTCATGCCGCCTACCATCAGCATATCGATGTTGCCCAGCGTCATGGCTGTAACGCTGCCCAGGAATGCATAGGCCGCATAATCTGCCATGCTTTTGATGCGCGGCAGAGTCAGGATGGTGAAATCCGGGATGAAGAAGAGCTGCTTTTTAAAGCCGATATAAAGCAGCATGAGAAGTGCCTGCAATCCAAATGTCCCCACAAACATCCACATGAACATACCGAACGGGATCCAGCCGAAATAGTAGATAAGGACAACCGCAGTCTGGAAAAGGCGCAGAAGGATATCCTGAAAGAATGTGGCGGCCACGGTATCGAACAGGGAGCGGATGTAGCTTTCGAGGATATGGAAATAAAGAATGAAAAAGAGAAGAGGGAAAAGAAGCAGGTAATAGTCCCCGAAAAGCGCACTGTCATCGGCATAAAACTGGATTAAGGGGGACTGGAATATCCAGCCCAGCAGGCTCAGAAGAAGGTATCCTGCCAGCGGGACGGTCACCGCAAAAAAAAGAAAACCAAAATGGCGGCGGCCCGGATTGCGGAACAGCGGAAAGAAACGGATGGTCACATTGCCCATGCCAAGGCTGGCAACCTGGGCACCGACAATACCTATGGATATCATGACTCGTGTGAGCCCAAATTGTTCTGCTTCAAGGACATACGGAAACAGCCAGATGACATTCACAAATCCGATCAATGCTCCAATATAGGAGTATATCGTATTGGCAAAGCTCTGTCTAAGAATCAGTCCCATGTGCAGCGTCCAGATTGCGCATGCGCTAACATTGCGTTTTGGCTGTAAAAAGATGATCAGGCACGTTTCCCTGCGATTTTTTCCCGCATTCTCCGGTACCTCAATTTCCGGATAAATATACGCTGCGCCGGGGTAACATACTGCTCCGGTTTTCGCAGCGCCGCAAGCAGGTATCCCAGGCAGCTCCAGAGTGCGGAGATGAGGAACGGTTTCATGCGGTAACGTTTTGCGGATGCAGCCAGGGAGATGACGGGACCATATCCCAGGCGATAGAACATCTCGCCGGTCATTTTGTGCAAAACAGTTGAGCTGGTGTCGCTTCCTGTGGGTGCCCGATGTTCGGCCACCAGGTCCGGAAGCACAACCGTCTCCCAGTTATAATAAGCGGCAAGCAACTCATCAAGGGTATCCCAGCCATAAACCGGACGAACCCCTCCAATCCGGGCGTAGCAGCTTTTGCGGTACGCTTTCAAAGCCCCGCGTACGTGAAAACGATCGGTAAGCTGCTCGGGGACAAGTTTTCCACCCTTACGCAATGCACAAATCCCGCCGCATATCCCGACAGATTCGCTCCGGGCAAATTCTTCTGTGACCCCTTTGAAATAATCAGGCGGCAGGACCAGGTCCGCATCCATTTTTACTATGATGTCCCATGTACTGTAATCTGTTTTCGAAAGGCCATGCAGAAAGGCTGCAACTACTTTAGAGCCAGTGCGGTGAACGGGGAGTGATTCCCTGTCAATAACCGTGATCCAATCATGCTTTTTGGCAATTTGACGTGCAATATCCCCGGTATTGTCGGTGGAGTTGTCGTTGACGATGATCAGAGTGACCGGCAGGATGCTCTGCCCGATCACAGACGAGATGTAATCGGGAATGGTATCGGCTTCATTATGGGCCGGTGTAACAATACCGAATCGCATGATAACCTGAAATATTGATAGGGGAGATGTCCCGGGCTGCCGTTGGGAAAGAGCCTGGCGGGAATACGGAACCCGGATTCATGACCGGTCTGCCGGTTCTATGCCCGAGAGGCTTCCCGTGGCACTTCTTAAAATGCAATCGGGCGAAAGATAGCCGTTTTCCAGCAGAGTTCGAAGCAGTTCGAGCGACTGAAAGGAATTGATGTTTTCACGACCTGTAAAAAGTGCATTGAAATCATCGGGCTCCATAATACCATACCATGCCATGGGATGCCGGTGGTATTCGCGCTGCTTTTTACGGTGCCGGTCCCACTTTTGGTAGAGGCTTCTTGCCGGACTGAAAAGCGGGGTGTTCCGTATAGCTTCACGCAGGGCCAGAACAGACTTTCCGGGCTGGTAAGTTGCGATCCGGTTGGGTGATAATCGATCGATATAGTTCGTATAGAGGCTTTTATCATGCCGGTACCGCAATGGTACGGTCAGCCAGAAACGGAGATAGTCCTGGTCGCAGAACGGCATCCAGAAATCATAGCCAAAAAAATCGTAGAGCTGTCCAGCAGTTACGATGAAGCGCGCCTGGCGTTCCCGGATATTCCACATTTCACAGGCGCTCGGGCTGTCGGGGTATCGATCAATGTCGCCCAGATCATCCAGAATACGTTTGCGAAACCAGGGTTCGAGTGCTGCGCGGTACGGCGACCAGTCCCACAGATAGTAGTGATAGTGAAGAATGTGGCGGATAATGGTTTCCGGATTGGTTTCGGGACGCTCCCGATAGGTGTAACTGTCGTAGATCCCCTTTCCGCCGACAAGTGCATCGCCCAGATGGCCGCCCATCACCACGCCATGGTCGGGCACCAGGCGGTTTTCTTTCAGCTCTCCGAATGCTGCCAGTTCCTGGATGTTGGGAATGCGGGCTTCCCGGGAGGCTTTGCGGTAATAGGCCCGTCGCTGCGCACCGTGAAACCATTTGCGCCATTTTTCTTTCGTGTAGTGCACGCCGGTCCACCGGAAACCCAGCTCCCCGGCAACCTGCCTGCTCAGATTCATCTCGGCACTTCCTTTCGTGCCATAGCTGATGCAGTGCACCTCGGGATAGTTCAGCCTGGCCAGGGAGAGCGCGATGAGACGTGAGTCGTATCCACCACTGAGCGGAAGAATCACGGGACGTCCGTCGGCATACCGCACCGCTTTTTCCATGGTCTGCGTCACAACATCATCCAGTTCCCTGGTAAACTGTTCCCGGGTGGCATCGCGGTAGGTGTGTGCATAATTCATATAGCGATGCACCGTTGTCCGGACCGGCTGGTCATTCCTGCCGCCACTGATTTCCACAAGGGTTCCCGGTTCCACCTGCCGGATATGCCGCATCAGCGTTTCATTTCCTGTGATATATCCCAAAACAAGGTACTCCGCAGCAAGCAGCGGATCCGGCTGAGGATCGTCCATGGAAGCGGCAACAGCCCCGGGCGTGGTGCTTATGCGGACATTATTGCCATCGACGGCGTAGAAAAGGGGCATGGACTGCAGATGGTCCGCGGCCATCCAGACGGTATCCATTTGGATACGGATCCAGCGGAACCGACCGGTGAGGCCGAAACACAGACGGGAGGCATCCGCAACCGTGGAAGCCCGGGCAAAAAGCGACGTCAGCTCTGAGCCGGTGACGAACCGGTCATCATGCCATACTGTCCCTGAAACGATGTCCGGTTGACGGGCCGGCAGGGAATGCCTGCCGGCAGGCAGTATCTGCACATTCATGTTCATCTGGTATGGATTGGAATGCCATTCATGGTTATTGCGAAAATATCAACTGCAGGGCTATCGGATCAGCAGCGTGTTTCGCGCGGAGGAGTGCAATATCCTGCCGCTTCCGCCGGCTGCTTCCAACCGGACAATATACACACCGGTGGCATGGGAGGATGCATCCCAGGTATGCTGGTGCCTTCCGGGTTCCAGCACCTGGTTTGCCAGTACGGCGACCCGCCGTCCGAGCACGTCAAATATTTCGAGACGGACCTCGCTCCGTTCGGGAAGGTCAAAAGAGATGGTTGTGGATGCGTTGAACGGATTGGGATAGTTCTGGTGCAGTGCGAACCGGCTGGGCGTATCATCCGCATCTGTGCTGGTCGGGATGGAAAACAGCGCCTTGATCTCGTGGTGCTCTCCCGGATGTATGGTAAGCGCTGGTTCATTCACCGGGATAATGTGCCCGTCGACCTGCCAGCCTTCGAACGAATGGTCCGGCTTGCTGACAGCCTCCAAAGTAACGGGAATATCCTCAAAATAGATGCCGGTCCAGGGGTAGGGATCATGCGGAATGCCCGGGCTGGATGGAAGCACATCCAGGGTGCTGACACGGATAAAGCCGGATTTCGGGTGAGTGACATCCAGTGTAACCGGATGCATGCCGGAAAGTTCGAAGTGTTTGACAATATGATCCCTGAGATACTGCGGGCGCTCTTCTGCGTAGCGGTACATCTCATCCACAAAGCCCTGCCAGGCCGTCACGCTTCGCGGCAAGCTCCATCTTTCAATATGTTCGGGAATCAGTGATTCCACAGTACCGCCGAGGCTGTCTATTACCTCTGCGACCCGTTCGGGCCGGAAAGCCGAGTTGAGATGACCGGCCATCCGGTTTAGGAAATCGTTTTTGAATTGTTCGTTATCAAGCAGATTGCGGAAAAGCAGGTTGGGCCATTCTTCGTTCCTTATGAGCGGCTGGGTGATCCACGCAATCATGTCAAAATCGGGACCGGTTTCATGGCCGATTGACCGGTCAACGTCGAACAAAAGCCAGCGCCAGCGGCCATCATGTCCGGCAGGGGCGTCAGGATCGAAGGGCACCCGCGCCCGCCAGAAGTCGATATTGTTATGCGGCCAGTCGTTGTTGCCATAATAGGCCTGGGCGCTGTAGTAGTCCAGGTAATTATCGATATCGATCATGGTGGCGGCTTCATCGAAGACGGCATCGTCACTCAGGTCATTTTCGGTGACAAATGCGATCATCTGCCGGTAATGGAGGTTGTCGCCCTCTTTGATTACCTGGTTGCGCGTCAGCAGGTCGATGTTCTCGGGGTCCACCCCGTAAACCCGTTCCAGATAGTGTTTGTCGTATCTTTCCCGGATATTATGTATTCCCCAGAACTCGCCGTTCAGGAACAGTACGGCCGGCCGGTATGCCTGGGTATCAACATTGAAATGCCTCACAAGTGACTGGGCCAGGGCATCCATGAACATGTCTTCACCCCACGTGTTGCCTGCATTCCTCAGGATAAGGCGATTGAAGGCATCATCGTCGGTTTCACCGAAAATCTGATGCTGAAAGCGGCTCTCCCCATATCTGTTGCGTGCATAAAGCCGCAGGCTTTTCTGAGCCAGTTCCCGCGAAAACCCTCCGTGGATGCGAATGCCGATGTTCTGGTGCAGCACTCTGTCGCCGTCCGTATCAAAAAATTCAAAGGTCGCTTCCCGCTCCCACTCTTCTCCCCGCTGGTGGTAATTACCGGTGCCGCCGCCGCTGTAATGAATGCCAGGGACATAGATCCCGGTCTCGTGATCGAAAAGATGGAGACTGTCGGTTGCGATGGATATCACCGGCACGTCGTACTGCTCGGGCCCCCCGGGTAGTACAAAAAAGGTTTTTTTTGAATATGCCGGAATGTTGCCCTCCTTGTATGCCATCACCCGGAGAACCGTTGCCTTGGTGACCGGCTCTTCCGGCTCGTACCACCGGCGCCAGTCAAGCGTCCGTTTGCTTGTGCGTATGGTGGAGAAAACATTGGGATCCGGGGACCGGTCATATATGGTGATGGGACCGGTATATGCAGGAGCGCTGCGGTCCGGCTCTGAACCGTCCA
This sequence comes from Balneolaceae bacterium, assembly GCA_007693825.1. Lineage (GTDB taxonomy): Bacteria > Bacteroidota > Rhodothermia > Balneolales > Natronogracilivirgulaceae > SKNL01. The sequence goes on along the minus strand of RECX01000158.1, from coordinate 1,397 downwards.
GGGTATAGTGGATGACGGTATGTTCATCCTGCGGCTCAAGTGCCAGCTCGAAGGGGCTGTCGGAAAATCCGGGTGGATGTGAAAACGTCACCGGTTCATTCAGCCCATAAAAAGCTTCCGTCGTATTTGGAAAACCAGGTGTGGGATCCTCGAAATAATACCAGTCGCCGTAGCCATCGGGTACGCGTCCAACAGAAATGTCTGTGGGTACCATCCGTGCAGAAAAAGTGTCCAGCATTCCCTCTGCGGGATGTGAAAGGATCAGGTCCTCACCGGCCATGGCTATCCGGAAACAGGTGTGCAGCGGCTCACCGGCCGTGGTGCGGTCTTTCCCGGAGGCCCAGACCAGCAGATATTCTCCCGGATGGATGGTCGTATCCGGAAACATCCATTTGAACGGCTCATCCGGATCGTCCGACAACCCGAAAAGATGTAATGACATGGGTTTGTCCCCATCGTAATAGAGTTCGATCCAATCCGGCCGGTCTCCGTCTTCGTCTTCAATGGTGCTGCCGTTGGATGCCATTATCTCATTAAAAAAAAGCAGCGTGTTGTGTTGTGACGTGACGGTGCCTTCCGGGGCAGCCGGAAGATGGGGTGATGCCTCAGCGGATGTGGATGTAGTCAGTAAAATAATTAAAAACAGCATGCTGGTACCGCAGGTAATCCGGACTTTCCTTGAAAAGGCAGATGACGGTATGTTGTAGTGTGGCATAATGAAAACTGAAAGGTGACCAACGTGTAATGATTTCATTGCGGAGAGTGTCAGACCCCGGAATAAGAATTGAATCCAGGGTTCGTCAGTAGTTGTTTTTATCCGAATCAGAAGATGAAATCAGGAGCTTTGCGAGTTTGCGGGTCAATTCGGGACGCGCATACCGCGCTATCTCATTTTCATCCGCTTCCAGCGGCGGATACGTGATAGTGGCAGTTTCGGAGTGAGCGGTTGTGTGATGCACACCGGCAAGGTGCCTGATCCAGTTTTCCGGGCCTGCAGCATCCTCATAATCAAAAGCCTGCCCCATTCCGCAATTCCGTACAATCTGCGCGGCATCACCATCCGGCGGACCTATGACCATCACAGGCCGGCCGGCGTAGAGATAATCGTACAGTTTGCCTGGTATGAGGATGCGGCTGTCATCCGAACGATGAACGACCACTACGTTCACATCGGATTGCTGCATGAGGGCGGTCGCTTTTTTGTGAGGGACATACGGCCGGACCGTGACCCTGGTTTCAAGGCCAAGTTCCCTGATCAGGTCATGCAGGCGTGGATGAACCATTCCGACAAACTCCACCTTGAGCGGCATTTGTGACAGGTTCCTGACTGCCGCAAGCAGGTTGTGTGGAAGACATGTTTCCGTGATACTGCCCACATGCCGTATCAGGAAGGGTTC
>RECX01000122.1 GCA_007693825.1 Balneolaceae bacterium | reverse complement strand
CCCTATCCCGAAACCCGCCGCGGCGACGTGGTGGATGAGTATTTCGGCACCCGGGTACCCGATCCGTACCGCTGGCTGGAAGACGACATGTCCGACGAAACGGCCGCCTGGGTGGAGACACAAAACGAAGTCACATTCAACTTTCTGGAACAGATCCCTTTCCGGGACCAGATCCGGCAACGGCTCACCGAAGACTGGGACTACGAACGCCTCAGCGCTCCCACACTGTACGGTGACTTTTACTACTTTTCCCGGAATGACGGCCTCCAGAACCACTCGGTAATCTACCGCTCTTCGGAGCCGGGCGGCGAGGGTGAGGTCTTCCTGGACCCCAACACCTTCTCCGAGGATGGCACCACTTCCCTGGCCGGACTCAGTTTCACACAGGACGGCTCCCTGGCAACATACATGATTTCCGAGGGCGGATCCGACTGGCGGAAGGCGATTGTGCTCGATACCCGGACCATGGAACAGATCGGCGACACCCTGGTCGACATCAAGTTCTCCGGAATCTCCTGGCGTGAAAATGACGGCTTCTATTACAGCAGCTTCGACAAACCCGACGGCAGCCAGCTCTCGGCCATGACCGACCTGCACAAGCTCTATTACCATCGCATCGGCACGCCGCAATCCGAAGACCAGCTTGTCTTTGGCGGCGAAGAAACCCCGCGGCGCTACATCTCCGGCCGCATCACCGAAGACCAGCGCTATCTCATCATCTCCGCATCCGTGACCACCTCCGGCAACGAGCTTTACGTCCGCGATCTCAACGACGAATCCGGCCGGCTGCATACCATGGTCGACAACTTTGACAACAACCACCAGCTGGTTCACACCGACGGCGACCGCCTGCTCATCCGCACCAATCTCGATGCGCCCAACTACCGCCTCGTCGAGGCCACCATCCAAAATCCCTCCGCGGATAACTGGGTGGATGTGATCCCTGAAACCGACAATGTACTGAGCGTGAGCAGCGCGGGCAGATACCTGTTCGCCAACTACCTGATCGACGTGCAGACACGCATCATGCAATATGACCTGCAGGGCAACCGGGTTCGGGAAGTCGAACTCCCCTCCATTGGCACGGCCGGCGGCTTTTCCGCCAGGGAAGCCGACACCACGCTGTATTACACCTTCACCTCGTTCACCCATCCCGCCACCATCTACAAATACGACATCCGCGAAGGCAGCTCCGAGCTCTACTGGTCCCCCGACATCGCCTTCGATCCCGAGGCCTACGTGACCGAACAGTTGTTTTACGAAAGCAGGGACGGCACACGCATCCCCATGTTCATCACGTACAAGAAGGGGCTGGAGCTGGATGGCACCAATCCCACTTACCTCTTTGCCTACGGGGGCTTCAACGTGAGCCTGCGGCCGTCGTTCAGTGTGACCCGCCTTGTCTGGCTGGAAAACGGCGGCATCTATGCCCAGCCCAACCTCCGCGGCGGCGGCGAATACGGCGAGCCCTGGCACAGTGCCGGCCGGCGCAAAAACCGGCAGAACGTCTTCGATGACTTCATTGCCGCGGCCGAGTTTCTGGTTGATAACGGTTACACGTCGCACGACAAACTGGCCATAGCTGGCGGTTCCAATGGCGGACTGCTGGTCGGTGCCGTCATGACCCAGCGTCCCGATGTGGCCGCTGTCGCTTTCCCTGCGGTGGGCGTACTGGATATGCTCCGCTATCACACCTTCACGGCCGGCGCCGGATGGGCGTTCGATTACGGCACCGCCGAGGAGAGCGAGGAGATGTTCCAATATCTGCTTGGATACTCCCCCGTCCACAATGTCAGGCATGGCGTAGCCTACCCGTCCACCATGATCACAACAGCCGACCACGATGACCGCGTGGTCCCCGCCCACTCCTACAAATTCGCCGCCGAACTGCAATCCAAGCACGCCGGTGACAACCCGGTGCTGATCCGCATCGAGACCCGGGCCGGACACGGTGCAGGGCGCACCACTGAGTCGGTCATCAACGAATGGGCCGACCGGTACGCTTTCGCCTGGTTCAACATGGGTGTCAATCCGTTTTCTGAATAAAAGCGGCGGACATATCCACCAGACCTCTGACTATCCATTCAACAGCCACATTACACATCCACGCAATACCATGATTGATTCCTTCAAACGCATCGCTATCATCACCGGCGCCACATCCGGAATCGGAGAAGCAACCGCACGGGCTTTTCTGGAGGATGGGTTCGGCGTACTTGGCAACGGACGCAATGAAAAAAAACTCCGGGAGCTGGAGAAAGAATTTGGAAAGGCCTTTCGAGGTATCGTCGGGGATGCGGCGGACGAACAGGTCATTGACAGCCTGTTCGAAAGTGCAGAAAAACACTTTGGCCGTGCCGCCGACACCGTAGTCGCCAACGCGGGACGCGGACTGGGGGGCACGGTCTCCACCGTGGATATGGAACAGTTCCGGGAAGTGCTGAATATCAACGTCACCGGGACGCTCTACCTGCTTAAAAAAGCGTCCGAAAAACTTGTGGCCCTGCAGGAGGGATCCTATCCCGACACGGCAGCCGACATCGTCATTCTCGGATCTACCGTCGGGCGCCATATCTCCCCGTTCAGCACGGCCTACGGCTCCACAAAATTTGCCGTGCACGCCCTGGCCGAGGGGCTGCGCAGGGAAATCGGTCCAAAAGGGGTGCGGGTCACCCTGGTGGAACCCGGCATCGCCATCACCGGGTTTCAGGAAACGGCCGGATACACCCACGACCTGGTCAAGGACTTCCATATGAAGTTCGGGCCGCTCATCTATGGTTACGACGTTGCCGATGCAATCCACTACGTGGTCTCACGTCCGCCTCACGTCCATATCGGCGATTTTGTCATCCGATCCACCCGCCAGGACTATCCCTGAGCCAGGGACCACCACAGAGGTATTACCACTCCGGATTCAGGTAGGACGGGTCGCCGATCACGAACTGCCAGTTGCCACGAAACGTGCCCAGCCGGCCGATGAAGCGAACCTGCTCACCGGTTCCCCCCAGCTCCGACAAATGGTCCCGCAGCTCGCGATTATGGGAGAACAGGTCGTAGTACTTGCCATTCACTTCGATCTGCCGGTCCTCCGTGATGGTCCCGGCAACATAGAACAGCCGGTCGAAGAATTCCGCTGAACGCAGTTTCCTTCCGTCGTATTCCTCCGGCATCAGCACATGCTCCCGGTCAGGGATCTCGTACACCACCGGGATCGGCTCCCA
>RECX01000135.1 GCA_007693825.1 Balneolaceae bacterium | reverse complement strand
GGTTTCCCGCTTTTGACGTGGTCACCGAGGATGGCTGCGGGCTTGAACCGGACGCCGTTCAATTTCTGCCGGTACTGCAGGCGATCCCACACCGTTTTGGCGCCGGTCGCATCCACCCAGCGGAACGGTCCGCCCCGGAAGGCCGGGAAGCCCATGCCCAGCATGGCGCCGATGTCGCCGGTTCGCGGCTGGTCGATAATGCCGTCCTGCAGGCAGAGCAGCGCTTCATTGACCATCACCAGGGTGATCCGTTCGGTGATATCGTCCAACGGGACATCCCGGCGTTTTTTGTCGCCGAAGTAGGTGTAGATTTCGTTGTTGATGAGTTTGCGGTTGCGTTGGCTGTCGTAATCGTAGAATCCGCGGCGGTTTTTACGTCCGGCGTAGCCGTTTTCATGGAGCCGGTGGATGGACTGCGAAAAACGTCCGCCCCGCTTCTTGAAGACGGGATTCATCTCTTCGAATACGTGCGACACCACGTCGATGCCCACCTCGTCGGTCAGCGTCACCGGTCCGACCGGGAAACCGAAGTTTTTCACGGCCGCGTCCACAATGCGGATGTCGGCGCCTTCGCTGATGAGCAGCATCGCCTCGTTGATCATGGGCACCACGATCCGTGTCACGTAGAAGCCGGGTGCGTCACCTACAACAATGACGTGTTTTCCCTGCCGGATGGCCACGTCGCATGCGGTGGCCACGACTTCCTCGTCCGTTTTTTCCCCCCGGATGATCTCCACGAGCGGCATTTTCTGGGCGGGGGAGAAGTAGTGCATTCCGATCACGCGCTCGGGATGTTTCGCGGGTTTGGCGATTTCGGAGATGGGGATGGCGGAGGTGTTGGTGGCGAAAATGGCGTCGCTGCGCATCACCGATTCGGCCTCCCGGAGTACGGCGTGTTTCACGGATACATCCTCGACCACGGCTTCGATCACCAGCGGAAGGTCGGCGAAATCGGCATATTTGTCGGTCAGGCGCAGGTCCGAGAGGATGCGATCCCGCTCGAAAGGCAGCATCGCCTTGCGTTCCACCAGTCCCTGCAGATTCTGCCAGGCCGCCTGCTTGGCACGTCCGGCCGAGGTATAGTCGCGGTCGCGCACCGTCACGCCGAAGCCCTTGCGCAGGCTCAGCGATGCGATGGCCGAGCCCATCAGGCCGGTTCCGAGAACGCCGATCCGGTGGACCGGCCTCGGTTCCTGTCGCGACGGGTTGCGGCGGGCGGAATGGCGTGCCAGAAAAGCGTGGAGCAGTTCCCGGCTCTCCGGCGTGCCGGCCAGTTCTTCAAACATCTGCGATTCAAAATCGAGTCCCGCCTCAAGACCATTCCTGACGCCGTATTTGACGCACGCGACGATCGCTTCCGGCGCGGGATACAGACCGCGTGTCTGCAGTTTCAGTTCGCGTTCGGCCTGCAGCAATGCGGGCTGCATGGACGCTACGCCGCCCCGGATGGTGCGGGCCGCTTTGCCGAGCAGCGAAAACGGCGTACGAGCGACGCCTGTCATGTTCGAAAATCCCGGCAGATCCGACAGGCCGGAAAAATCCGGCAGCGGCGCCTTATTGGCGAGATTGCGGAACCGTTCCCGGGTGGATACGTGTCCGGCCAGCTTCCCGGCCATCACCCTGGCCGCCTGCAGCAGTCCGTTTTCCGGCACCAGTTCATCGACCAGCCCGATGCTGTGTGCCTCGCGCGCCGTCACTGCCCGTCCCGACAGCATGAGCGGCAGTGCTTTCGGAATGCCGATCAGCGCCGGCAGCCGCTGCGTGCCGCCCGCGGCGGGACACAGTCCCAGGGTCACCTCCGGAAGCGAAAGACGGGTGGATTGATGGTCCGTGGCAATACGGTGGTGGCAGGCCAGCGCCACTTCGAGTCCGCCTCCGTGGGCCGCCCCGTGAATGGCCGCTATCACCGGCACAGGCAGCGCATTGAGCCGGCTCAGCAGCCGGTTGCCCTCGCGGCTGAACGCCAGCGCATCGCCGGATTCCTGAAACCCGAGGAACAGCCGGATATCGGCCCCGGCAATGAAACTGTCCTCTTTCTTGCTGTAAAGGATCACTGCCTGGATGGCCTCATCATGCTCCGCGTCTTCCAGAAACGCCTTGAATTCGGCCATCATGTTTTTGCTGATTCTGTTGGTCGCGCTTCCGGGCTGGTTGATGGACAGGATGGCGATCCGGTTTTCAACCGAGAGGTTCAGAATACTCATTTGGCTTTGGGCTTGGATTTCGGTTTTTTCGATGTGGGTTTGGAGCCGGACGTCGTGTCTGATTTGGATCCGGGCGCGCTGTCTGACCTGGATCCGGATGCGGCCTGCCCGGATTTTGATCCGGATTTGGATCCGGATTTGGGACCTGCTGATTTGACCAGTTCCGCACCGGCCTCAGCTGACGCCGCCTTGCCCGACGGTGCCACCACCGGCTCCTCCGGCTTCGTCCCGGCAGTTTTTTCCGCGCCCTTTTTGGCTTTGGCCGCTTTTTTCTTCGGCCGGGTTTCGGATTGGGATGCGGATCCGGTTCCCGTGTTGGATGCGGTCCGTGAAGCGGTCGCGGATCCGGTCCGGGTTTCACCTTCCGGTGCGTGCGCCGTCTCAAGCAGCATGGCATGACCCAGGCCGCCACCTGCACCGCTCGATACCAGTGCGTACCGGCCTTTTTCGCGGATGAGCCGGTTGGCAGCGGTGGTCACCAGCCGCACGCCCGTAGCCCCGAACGCATGTCCCAGCGCCAGTGTGCCGCCGAGCGTATTCATTTTTTTCAGCGGGATGGATACGGCCTGTTTCTTTTCGCCGCCGGGTTCTTCGGAGGAAACGGCTTCCAGCACGGCAATAATTTGCGCGGCAAACGTCTCCTGCAGTTCGAACACGTCAATGTCAGCGGGCGGGACAAGACTGTCGCCAAGCAGCATCGGGATGGCCGAGGTCTGTCCGAGCAGCATCTCATTTTTGGGATCGCCGGCCGAGTAGACCCACGAGGTCAGCCGGGCCAGCGGCTCAAGTCCCAGCTCATCGGCTTTGGCCTCGCTCATGAGCAGCACTGCGGCCGCGCCGTCGGCATAATGGGAGGCGTTGGCGGCAGTCACGGTGCCGAACTTGCGGTTGAATGCCGGCTTGAGCAGGGAAAGGGCTTCCGGCGTAGTGTCCGGCCGGACCATGTTGTCGCGCGTCACGGGCACAAAGTCGGGCGGACCGGTTACCGGGACGATCTCGCCATCGTGCAGCTCTTCGCGGAACGCCCTGACGGCGCTCTGATGCGAACGCACCGTGAAGGCATCCTGCGTTTCGCGGGTCACACCGTAGAGCGCGGCCAGACGGTCGGCGTATTCGCCCATGGATTCGCCGGTGCTGAACTCTGTCAGATACGGCAGCGAAGGGTGCCTTTTCAGCGGATAACGGGCAAAATACGCCGATACCGATTCGGCACCGCCGGCAATCACCACTTCGGCCTGGCCGGAGAGGATCGCCTCGGCCCCGGTGGTGATGGCCAGATGTCCGGAGAGGCACGACATGGATACGGTCTGTGCCGGGACGGAGGCGGGCAGGCCGGCTCCCAGTGCCGCTTCGCGTGCCACATTGGCGGTCTGCGGATCCTGGATTACACTTCCCATGATCACCCGGTCGACTTTGCCGGGATCAAGGCCGGTCCGGTCAAGCAGGCCGCGTATCACAAAACGGGCCAGGTCATGCGCCCGGTAGGATCGGTATGCGGTCCCCGGTTTCTGGAACGGTATCCGGCATCCATCCACAAGGACAATGGAAGTTTTTTTTCTGGCAGTGCTCATATTTCGGGCCTCCGGCACAAGTTTGATTCAAAATTACTGATCTGTGTTCTACAAAACCGCTGTTGGTTCCAGGCATAAAGATGTAGGCGACCGGCCGCGCAGCAGATCGGCGCAATTGCCGTGTTGAAGCGATTTCCGTGGCGGCGCAATTGCCGTGTTGAAGCAATTTCGGTTGCGGTACAATTGCCATGTCATTGCAATTAATGTAAAAAAAAGGTATGCTAAATGTGCGACGGCCACTGAAATTATTATTGAACCGGCCGTTTGCACCGTCAGTACCTGATTATCCTGATCCCGCAGGATAGCGCAGCACAACTGCCCGGAAGTTACAGGGATGGGGCAGCTTACAAGATTACAAAACAATGCTCACACACTCTCAAGCACAACAGGGGGTTTCTATGCAGAATGATGTACAACAACGTGTTAAGAAGGTTATAGCCAGGGTACTTGAAATCAGTGAAGACCAGATTGCCGATGATGCCAACTTCATCTTCGACCTGGGCGCCGATTCCATGCAGAGTATGGAGCTGGTGGCTGCGTTCGAGGAGGAGTTCGATATCGAAATGGACGAGGAGAAAGCCCTGGACGTCCAGACCGTATCGCATGCCGTGGAGTTCATTTCGAGCTATCTGAAGTAACAGGCCGACTGCCGTGCCGCACGTGCACATCGTGCTGACGCCGCCTGAACGGCGCGCCGGCACGGGACCGCCCGCCGGCATGGAACCGCCCGCCATCCCGAAGAAACATCGGAAAAAATCTGCAGGGACATAATCTGTTGGAATGATGGCGCGGTGAGACGCAATGACATCCCGGTATCCGCACCCAGACCGTCATCAGCCGGTTGCCGGTGATGCACCCTCACAACAGACGTAATGTCACTTCCGGAATTATCATGATGGGGTTGTTCCGGGGGAACAAAATAAACGCAGGAGAAGTCAGCATGAATATGGATTTCGCCGATCGTATCAAAAATGTGGAAGCGCTTTTCCAACCAAGATCAATAGCCGTACTGGGGGCCAACAACGTCAAGGGGACGGTGCCCAGTGATATTTTTGAAAATCTTATCAAAACCGAATTCCGGGGCGTGCTTTATCCGGTGAGCCCCGGCGAAAAACGCATCGGGTCGGTCAAGGCGTACAAGTACGTCGTGGACATTGAGGATCCGGTGGATATGGCCGTCATTGTGTTCCCTAGTTCCGTGATGCATCTGGCGCTGGAGCAGTGCGGACAGAAGGGCATAAAGAGCGCGATCGTCATCTCGGCGGGGTTCCGCGAGGTAGGCGGCAAGGGCATCGAGCGTGAGAAGCAGATGGTCGGGATCGCCGAAAAATACGGGATATCGTTCATCGGTCCGAACTGCCTGGGCGTGATCAACACCGATCCGGATGTGATGCTCAACGCGTCGTTCGCCCGCCAGATGCCCGAGGAGGGCGAAATCGGGTTCCTGTCGCAGAGCGGCGCGCTGTGCACGGCCGTGCTGGACTATGCCCGTGCCAAGCACATCGGTTTTTCGAAGTTCGTGAGCACCGGGAACAAGGCGCAGATCGGCGAAGTGGAGCTGCTGCATTACCTGAAAGACGACCCCAAGACCAAAGTGGTGCTGCTCTATCTGGAGGAGATCCGCGACGGCAAGGGTCTGATGGACGCCGCCCGGGAAGTGATCGCGGCGGGCAAGCCGGTGCTGGCCATCAAGTCGGGCCGGTCCGAGGAGGGGGCGCAGGCCGCATCCTCCCATACCGGTTCGCTGGCAGGCAGCGACGATGTCTGCGATGCTGCGATGCGTCAGGCGGGCATCATCCGGTGCCGCACCATTGAGGAGATGTTCAACCGCGCCATCGCCTTCACCTATCAGCCGCTGCCGCAGGGCAAGCGTGTGGCCATCGTGACCAACGCGGGCGGACCCGGCGTGCTCACCACCGATGCCGCCGTGGACCTCGGGCTCGAAATCGCGCGGTTTGAGCCGGAAACGACCAAATTCCTGAAGAAAAAGCTGCCCGCCACGGCCAACATCAAAAACCCGATCGATGTGATCGGGGATGCGCGCGCCGACCGGTACGACTGGGCCGTGAGCTCCGTGCTCGAGGATCCGAATGTCGACGGCGTGTTCGTGATCCTGACGCCGCAGTCGATGACCGAGATCGAGAGCATCGCAGAGCAGATCTGCGTGGTGGCGGAGAAGCACGACAAACCGATCTACACCTCGTTCATGGGCGAGGCCGATGTGGCGGCGGGAATCGACATCCTCCAGAAAAATCACATCCCGCATTACATCCTGCCCGAGTCGATGTGCGACGCGTTCTCGGCGACGCATGCGTTCCGGGAGCAGATGGGCAGTTCATACAAACCGTTTGAACCGCTGGAGGATGTGGACAGGGATGCGGCTCATTTGATCCTGGACAAGGCGGCCGCGGACGGACAGACCTGGCTGCCGGAGGATCAGGCCGTGGAGGTGCTGAAGGCCTACGGGCTTCCGCTCTATGAGAGCGAGGTGGCGGCTACGCCGGCCGAGGCGGTGCGGGCGGCCGAACAGGTGGGCTACCCGGTGGTGATCAAGATCGTCTCCGACGACATCATCCACAAATCGGACGTGAAGGGCGTGGTGCTGGATGTGGATTCGCCCGAAGCGGTGGCCGAAGCGTGCGAGGCGATGCTGGAGCGGATCAAAAAAGCGCAGCCGGATGCCATGATCAAGGGCTTCTTCGTGCGCAAGATGATTCCGAAGGGCGAGGAAGTGATCCTGGGCGTGAAACGGGATCCGACCTTCGGTCCGGTCGTCATGTTCGGCTTCGGCGGTATTTTTGTCGAGCTGCTAAAAGACGTAAGTTTCGGTGTGACGCCGGTCGATCCGCAGACGGTGGACCGGATGATCACGGGACTCAAGGCATCGCCGCTGTTTTCAGGCCTGCGGGGCCGTGAGCCGAGGGACATGGCTTCGGTCCGGGACTGCATCCGGCGGCTGGCGCAGCTGGCCGCGGACTGTCCGCAGATCCAGGAGCTGGATATCAACCCGCTCATTGTGCTGGAAGACGGCAAGGGAAGTTTTGCCGCTGACGCGCGGATCATTCTGTGACGGGACGTATCCACCCGGACAAATTCCAATGCATTACGGAACTGCAAAATGCAAATGACATCACATAATTATCACTAATAGCACAAAGAAGGACATATTGTTATGAGAAATCTGATTTTTGACGACTTTGACGGCATGAGCAAATGGGTTGCCTGTTACATGGCCTACAAGATCAAGAAGGCCGAACCCACAGCGGAGAATCCGTACGTTTTGGGACTGCCGACCGGATCCTCCCCGCTGGGCGTGTACCGCGAGCTGGTGAAGCTCTACAAGGAAGGCAAGGTGACGTTCAAGAACGTGGTGACGTTCAATATGGACGAATACGTGGGCCTGCCGGAGGACCATCCGCAGAGCTACCACTACTTCATGCAGGACAAGCTGTTCGGCCATGTGGACATCCCGAAGGAAAACATCAACATCCCCAACGGCAATGCGAAGGATCTGCAGCAGGAGTGCTGGGAGTATGAGCAGAAGATCAAGAAGGCCGGCGGCATCGACCTGTTCCTCGGAGGCATCGGGGAGGACGGGCACATTGCCTTCAACGAGCCGGGGTCGTCCCTGTCGTCGCGCACCCGTGTGAAGACGCTGACCTACGACACCCGCGTGAACAACGCCCGCTTTTTTGACGGCAAGGTCGAAAAAGTGCCGAAAATTGCGCTGACGGTGGGTGTGGGAACGGTGATGGATGCGAACCAGGTGATCATTCTGGTGAGCGGCATCAAGAAGGCCCGCGCCTTGCGCAAGATGATCGAGGAGGGGGTGAACCACATGTGGACCTCGTCGATGCTGCAGCTGCATCCGCACGGCATTGTGGTCTGCGATGAGGAGGCGACCATGGAGCTGAAGGTCGGTACGGTGAAATATTTCAAGGATATTGAAAGAGAAGCGCTGGCAAAGTTGCCGGAGGTGTGATATGACACACAGAAACCTGAAGAACGACGAGCTGGCCATTCTCAAGGAGAACGGCTGTCTTGCCGAAAACTGGGACCATGTGCTGGTTTCCGAGGGGTTCCAGCCCGACCGGGTCCGCAATGTCTACTTCTCCGGCCGGAACACGCTGGGGGTGTTTGACAGCACTATCGACCTTGAGGAAGGCGAGTCGGTGCGGTGCGGCATCTACAATTCGACGCTGCACGGTACGGTCATCGAAGACAACGCGTTCATCGCTTCGGTGCAGTTCCTTTCGCGCTACAAGGTGGAGGAGGGAGCGGTGATCCGCAATGTCGGCACCATCGCGGTCTCGGGCGAGACGGCGTTCGGCAACGGCACGGAGATCTCGGTGCTCAACGAGGCGGGTGGACGTGAAGTGATGATGTACGACCGGCTCACCGCGCAGGTGGCGGCCATCATGGCCACCACGCGGCATGACGACCAGGTGATCAAAAACCTGCAGGAGATGATCCGCAAGTATGCCGAGGGCAAGCGGGCGGATCGCGGGGTGATCGGGCGGCGGGCCGAGGTGCGCGACAGCGGCGTGCTGCGCAACATCCACGTGGGGCCGTATGCGCGCGTCAGCAACGCAAGGCACCTGGAGGAGGTGTCGCTGGTGAGCAGCAGGCAGGCGCCGGTGAAGGTGGGCGCGGGGGTGATTGCGCGGAACGTGATCATCCAGTCGGGCTCGTCGGTGGACACCGGGGCGCTGCTCAAGAACTGTTTTGTGGGACAGGGTGTGCAGATCGGCAAGCAGTTTTCGGCCGAGGAGTGCGCGTTTTTCGCCAACAGCGAAGGGTTCCACGGCGAGGCGGTGAGCCTGTTTGCGGGGCCGTATACGGTGTCGCATCACAAATCGTCCCTGCTGATCGCCGGGATGTGCTCGTTCATCAACGTGGGCAGCGGCACCAACCAGAGCAACCACATGTACAAACTGGGTCCGTTGCACCAGGGCATCCTGGAGCGCGGGGTGAAGACCGGTTCGTTCAGCTACATGGGCTGGCCGTCGCACATCGGGGCGTACACGGCGGTTATCGGCAAGCATCCCAATTCGTTCGATGCCTCCGATTTTCCGTTCTCGTACATCAACGAGATGGGTGGCAGGTCGGTGGTCACGCCGGCGATGAATCTGTTCACCGTGGGTACGCGTCGCGACAGTGAAAAATGGGCGGCGCGCGACCGCCGGACCGGCGACGTGAAGCACGACCTGATCCATTTCGGGCTGTTCAACCCGTACATCATCAACAGGGTGCTCTCGGCCATGGCGCTCATGGAGCGGCTGCGCGAGGGAGTTTCAAAAGAACAGGTGATCGTCCACCACAAGGGCATCCATATCAAGCGCCTGCTGCTCAAGACCTGCGCGCGCTACTACGAAATGGCGGTCAAAATCTACATGGGTCAGGAGCTGATCCGGCGGCTGGAGGCGGCCTCGCTGCCGGCGAAAGCCAAAAAGCTGATCCCGGTCCTGCAGTACGATCCGGGAAAGAAGCACGATGAGTGGCTGGATGTGTCCGGCCTCCTTGTGCCGGCCAAAGTGTACCGGAAGCTGCTCGGTAATATCGCCTCGGGCGTTTACTGGAAGCCTCAGGACCTGGAAAAGGCGCTGGGCGACATCCACAAGGATTATGATGAATACGCCTGGGCGCACTGCGCCGCGCTGATCGAGGAGCGGTACGGCGTGCCGGTGGATGAGTGGGATGCGGAGCTGATCGGCAAGGTGCTGGCGGATGGACGCGATCAGAACATCAAGTTCAACAACATGATCTACCACGACGCGAAGAAGGAGTTCGATCCGACGGCGCAGATCGGGTACGGCGTGTTCGGCGAGCCGGAGGAGGATTTCCGTGCGGTGCGCGGCGGACTGGATGAGAACAAGTTCGTGGCCGGACTCATGAAGGAGAACGAGGAAATCGCGGCGAAGGTGGAGAAACTGCTGGGGGCGATATCCTGAGGCAGGCTCCCGGCAACGGCCCCGGCAACGGCCCCGGCAACAGGCCCGGCAACAGCCCCCGCGCTGATCCTGAAACCTGTTGAAAAAAAAGCCGTCTGAACATGGTTCAGGCGGCTTTTTTTGTGATGTTTGGCGTTGTTGTGAACCTTGTCCGGGAAACAGATCGGAAACAAACCGGGGTCGTATTGCAAACAGATTGCAATCAGGTCTGATCTGGCGTCGCTATTTCTCCTCCAGTTCAAATGAAATCTTGGCATTTACGCCATAGGAGACAATTTTGTTGTCCTCCACAATGGCCTTCATTTCATTGACGTAAATCGATTTGATGTTCCTCACACTTTTGGAGGCTTCAATAAGAGCGTTGTTGGTAGCATCATCGAAACTCTTTTCGGATCCTGCAATCACTTCGATTACTTTTACGATAGGCATATTCATCCTCTTTTTTTAGAGTTCGCATTGGCGCTTATCTATGTAACAGTTGCGAACATGTGACCATTCAGATTTTTTTGCAGCAAAAAGAATGCCCCTGTTGGATTGGTTTGTAAAAAGGCAAAACACAAACGCAACAATTGTTAGGTTTTATGTGTATAATCACAAAAATCAAAAGCATGTGTTTGCTTTCTTGTTTTACAATCCACTGATTTGTTCAGGTTTGCCATGAATGCCATACCACCGTACCGGGAGGCACTTCTCCTCCTGATCATTTTAATTCTTGCCGGACCGGCCCCCGGCAGCACCGCATCCCTATCCGGCCCGGGCATCCCCGATGAGGTCAGGGACAACATCCTGCAGCCGTTCTTTACCACAAAGAAGGGCACGCAGGGCACCGGGCTCGGTCTGAGTATTACGAACGATATTGTGAAAGCGCATGGAGGGACCTTGAATATTCATTCCATTCCATCTGAAAAAACGGTTTTTAAAATATCTTTAGCTGAATGAGGGTACACATGATCAGAAAAACACGGCTGCATAAAGTTGCAGGTCTCTTTCTCGTCTTAAGTATGTGCGTACAACTATCCGTGCAGGCACAATCCCATGAATTCCGGCATGTTTCGCCTCGCGACGGGCTCCCATCCGGATTCATCTGGACCATAACCCAGGACAGCAAGGGTTTTATCTGGATTGGTACGAATGAAGGACTTGGAAAACATGATGGATATGCAACAATCGCCTATCGCAGTGACGCACAGGATAGTACGACCCTCAGTGGTGGAAATGTTTATGATATCATCGAATATGATGAAACCACCTTCTTTTTGGCTACCAGTGATGGACTCGACCTCTTCAATCCCGTCACCGAAGTTTTTAACCGCATTTCTGTCCCGGACTCCATACCCGATCCCGTTGCTGTACGGGATCTCCTGTTACTTGATGAACACAACATGTGGGCAGGAGCCGGTTCCGGTTTGTTCCATGTAGATCCAGCTACCCTGAGGGATGAAAATCCAAAAGTAAAATTTTATGGACTCCCCGGCCTTCAGGAAAATCAAGCAGCCAATATCACTGCCCTGGCTGCCGACTCTTTAAAAAATCTTTGGGTGGGAACGGACTCAAACCTGTTCAAATTCGATCTGGAAACAAACGAATTTACCGATATGGATCCTGTAACTGATGGGGCAGCCAATGTCATTCAAGGCACCATATGGTCCATGTTATACACATCGGGAAAGGACCTGCTCATTACGTCCGAAACAGGGCTGGCCATGTTGAGAGATGGTGAGCGTGTAATTGAGGAAATAAAACAACTGGGAGAATACAATACACGAGACCTCAGGGCTGCCTATTTCCAATCGATCACCGAAGATTCGGATGGAAATATCTGGCTGGGCACCGGGCTTATGGGAGCCATCAGGTGGAATCCGGAAACAGGTGAATCAGTTGCGTTCCGTGCCTCGGCGGACAGCCGGAACACGATATCCTCCGATGATGTGCACTATGCGTTTGAAGATGACAATGGAAATATCTGGTTTGGCTATCATTATGAGGGAGTCAGCATTATGTACGACGACTCCTGGAATTATGAGATGCATGTGCCCTTTCCCGATCTGCCTTCCACGGATCTCAGAAATACAATCACCAACGCTAAAATGGACGAAAATGGCATGCTTTGGGCCACTGTTGCCAACGGCTTGATTCGTGACCTGGGGGGAGAAAACCAGGAATTTTTCCATTTCGATACATCAGCATATGAGTCGATAGGTGAAAACCAGGCTTTACAGCGTATCTTTACTATCCATGACAATAAAGTCTATTTGGGTTCTTTTAGCCCGGGCTTCCAGACAGGTTATATCGTATTTGATCAGGAAAAAGAAGGGGGCCAGTTTACTGTACTGCTAATTCCCAATGGACTGCAAATATCACCGGGTACAGCAATCAGATTCGGGGACGTGGCCTTCAATGGATTATATCATGCAAACAGTATAATCAGAACCGATTTAAGCTCAGGAGAAATCGAAGTTATTGACCTGCCGGTAGCGGGTGAGTATGAAAACTTTTTAACGGTCTCATCTCCTCATTTTGTTCATGAAAATGAGGTGTATGCTCCGGTCTACTTTCTTGACACCCAGAGTGACTATTGGGAGGTGGAACCTTTCATAATGAACCTTGAGACTGAGGAAATCAGAGTGCATGATATCGTGGTTGATTATCCCATCCAGGGGCTGCAACCTCCACTGGTTTCCTCCTACGAGCAGGGAATTGTTTATCTGAATGCTACCGGTGGTTTAATACGTGTAGATAACCTGAATAACAGCTATTTGGTTCTCTTCCGGGATCAGATGTCCCTTATCAGAGAAGGATCCCTGCTTATGGCGGAGGACGAGGATGGCTATATCTGGCTCAATAACCTCACCGGACTCACCCGCCTGGATCCATTGACCGAAGAACTTGACTATTTTGAAGTACCCCGGGAGCAATATGTCCCGATCCGTGCTTATCCGTCTACCCTGTCAAACGGAGAAATTATCTTTCCGGGAAATGGCTCCTACATCCGTTTTAATCCGGCTGATCTCAGAAGCACCCAACCTGCCGGTGAAACCCTGATCACCTCATTGCGGGCCGGACCGAAAATTTTTGAATTGATTTACAGCTCTGAAAAACCGCAAATAGAAAGCAGCCAAAATACACTGACGCTCCATTTTATGGGACTGGACCTCAGAGACCCGGCTTCCATCCATTACCGGTATCGCATCCTGGGATCAGAAAATGAACAATGGACAGTGGTGGGAACACAACGCTCTGTATTCGTCCCGAACCTGCCGGCCGGCGACTACGCCTTTGAAGTACAAAGCGGAAGTCAGGTCGGAACCTTTGCCGGGCAAACGGCCTCCCTTGATTTCACGATTCTTCCTCCCTGGTGGAACACCATCCCCGCTTACGTTATGTACCTGCTGCTTTTTGGAGGTTTGGTAGCTGGTATTGACCGGATACAACGAAGGAGAGTAATCCAAAAAGAGAGAGAACGCACCCGGGAAAAAGAACTGGAACAGGCCAGGGAAATCGAAAAAGCTTATAAAAACCTCGAAGTCGCGCACGAAGATCTCAAGGCGGCTCAGGAGCAGCTCGTCCAGCAGGAAAAACTGGCTTCCCTTGGTCAGCTCACCGCCGGTATTGCTCACGAGATCAAGAATCCACTGAACTTTGTGAATAATTTTTCGGAGGTGAGCCTGGAATTGGTTGAGGAAGCGCGGGAGGAGGTGAAACGTGCCCGGGACCATGACCTCATCCTCGAAATCCTCAACGACATCAAATCCAACCTGTCCAAAATATACGAACACGGCTCCCGCGCCGATTCCATCGTCAAATCGATGCTCCAACACTCCCGTGGCGGGGAGGGCAAGATGGAACCGACTCCCCTCAACCCTCTCATTAAGGAGTACGTAAACCTCTCTTTTCACGGCATGCGGGCGGGCAAAGATCCAATCAACGTGGATATTGACTTGCAGCTGGATGAATCCATCGGCGAAGTGCCGATGATCGGAGAGGATTTTTCGCGGGTGATTGTAAATCTGTGCAACAATGCGTTTGATGCGATGAGGTCAATGTTCCGAATGTCAGACAGCAGTGCGTCAGAGGGATATCAGCCAAAACTTACAATCCGTACGAAACAAGAACCCGGGAAAGTGATCCTCGAAATCGAAGACAACGGCCCCGGCATCCCCGAGGAGATCAGGGACAAAATCCTGCAGCCGTTTTTTACGACCAAGAAAGGGACCCAGGGCACGGGACTGGGACTGTCGATTACAAATGACATCATCAAAGCCCATGGGGGCGAAATGGAAATTGCTTCCAGGCCGGGCCAAACACGGTTCCACATAGAAATCAAATCAAACAAATCAGCATAGATCACCTGCATCGAACAAGGAACAAGCATCCATGAACATCTTTGCTTTTGCAACAGTGGCCGTACTGTTATTTGCAAATCCTGTTGAAGGTCCGGATACCATTCCGGTTATTTCCATTGAGGGCAATCAATTAGAGCAGTTTCCCGAAATTGCCCTGTTTGACAGAATGGGATGGTTCTATCACAGCGGCGATCATCCTGAGCTGGCGGCCGACAGTACCTTTTCGGGCTCATGGACCCCGGTCACCCTTGCAATGTGGCCCGGACACGTTCCTGATGACTGGGATGGAATCGGATGGTTTGCGGGGCTCGTCCGGATCGACACAACGCTGCATAACAGGGAGGTAGCGTTGTGGGGCCGGATTTACGGGGGTATGGAAATTTATGTCAACGGCGAACGGGCAGGTTCAGCAGGCCGCGTGGGGACGGATTATAAAACCGAAGAACCCGTCGGTCTGTTTGATCCCATTACTTTTTCCTTTGGAGAAAAGGATCTTCAGTTCATCGCCATCCGCTACTCCAATCACAACTACCGCAAAGCCTGGGATAAAGCGCCGATAGGGCCTCTGCTGAGACTGGGGTTGCCGGTGAGTGTTTTATATCAGTACCAGTCCCGTATCGACGAAACCAGGAATAACCGTCAAATTTCTTTTCTGTTGATGGGAATCCTTGCCGCGTTTGCCTTTCTGCACCTTATACTCTTCTTCTACTACCCTCCGGAAAAAGCGAATCTCGTTTATTCCCTGCTGCTTCTGTCCTACTTCTTTTTAACCTTTGCAACCGTCTCAGTCGGCCTGACCTATAATCCGGATCTTTTTCTGAGACATCTGTATATCGAGGGATCGGCCGTTGTACTTGCAGCCATCATCAACATCTATTTCGTTTTTGTTGTGACCCGGCGGAAGATCAACTGGATTCCTGCTGCTTTTACCTTTGCCGGTTTGGGTTTTCTCTACTTTGTCTATTCCAACCCGGTGGATACGCGCAGTTTTCTGGTGATGTTCTCTTACGCATCCACAATAACGGCCATCATTCTCTTTTCAAAAGACAGGATACTCGAGGGCCAAAAAGACTTCAATGTCATCATCGCAGCCTATGTTGTTTACTTCATACTGGTCATACCGCGTACATTGCTGATATCAACGGACATCAGCATCTTATGGGCTGAATACCAGTTCATATCCCAGATCGGTTTTATCTTTATTCCGGCCGGTTATTCCATGTACCTGGCCAAAAATTTTGCCTCAATAAATCAGCTTATCAAAGATCAGCTTGAGGAAAATGAAAGGCTGGCAGCAGAGAAGCAGAAGCTGGTTGAGCAGAAAAAGGAAGAACTTGAGAGAGAGGTTTTGGCAAGGACGGCCGACCTGGACAAATCGAACCGGCTGCTTCTGGATTCCCTGAATAAACTCACAGCCGCCCAGGATCAGCTTGTGCAGCAGGAAAAACTCGCAAGTCTAGGCCAGCTCAC